>NZ_MNBL01000111.1 GCF_001879695.1 Nioella sediminis | reverse complement strand
CGCGAAAAATGCTCTTCGAAGAGCATTCCGCCAGTGGGTACTTTTACCAAGATGAAAGAGGGCGGGTCCACTCGTGGAGGATGTCGGCGCCAATCCTGCTGGTTGTCCGCAATTTAAAGCGCGGGGCCTCGGCAAGGTCCGCCAGCCCCATCGCACCGATTCCCGGTTGCCCCTCGGCGCCGATCACCATCCCGGCGGTAAAGCCGACAAGGTCGTCCACGAGGTCGGCGGACAGCAGCGACGCGGCCAGCGCCCCGCCGCCTTCGCAGAAGACCGACGTAAGCCCCTCGCGGCCAAGCGCCTCCAGCGCCGCTGTCGGGTCGATCTGCCCGCCCGGCCCCGTTGCGACCGTCAATACCCGCGCCCCGAGGCCTTCCCAGGCAGCCCGCAGGTCCGCATCGGCGCTGTCGCCGCAGATCACCCAGACCGGCACCTCGCGCGCGCTGCGGGCCAGCACCCCGTCCAGGGGCAGGTCGAGACGGCGCGAGATCACCACGCGCACCGGTTGGCGCAACGCCCCCATGCCGCGCACGGTCAGCGACGGGTCATCGGCGCGCGCCGTTCCCGCCCCCACCATCACTGCATCGTGACGCATCCGCATGGCATGGACCGCGCGGCGGGCGTCGGGGCCAGTGATCCACTGGCTTTCGCCCGTGGCCGTGGCGATGCGCCCGTCGAAGGAACTGGCCAGTTTCAGGGTCAGGCGCGGTCGTCCGCGCAGCACACGGCTCAGAAACCCGCGATGCGCGCGGCGGGCCTCCTCCTCCAGCACCGGGCCGGTCACGGCGACCCCCGCTTCACGCAGCCGGTCGATGCCTCCGCCATCGGTGCGCGGGTCGGGATCGCGCAGGCCCACGACCACGCGCGCCACCGAGGCGCGGATCAGCGCATCGGCGCAAGGCGGGGTCTGGCCCCAGTGCGCGCAGGGTTCCAGCGTGACATAGGCGGTGGCCCCCACGGCCTCATCCCCGGCCTGATCCAGCGCCTGCGGTTCCGCATGCGGACGCCCGCCCGGCGCGGTCCAACCGCGGCCCACCACACGGCCATGCTTGACGATCACGCAGCCCACGGCCGGATTGGGCCAGACCTGCCCCGCCCCGCGCGCCCCAAGGCTCAGCGCGTGGCGCATCCAGCGGGCATCGTCCTGGGTCATGGCTCAGCCTTCGGGGCTCGGGGGCCTCAGCTCGGCCACGAAATCCTCGAAATCGTCGGCAGCCTGGAAGTTCTTGTAGACACTGGCAAAGCGCACATAGGCCACGGTGTCGATCCGTGCGAGTGCCTCCATCACGATCTCGCCGATCTGTTTCGAGGGAATGTCGGTTTCGCCCATGCTTTCCAGCCGGCGCACGATGCCGGAGATCATCTGGTCGATGCGCTCAGGGTCCACCGGGCGTTTCTGCATCGAGATGCGGATCGAGCGTTCCAGCTTGTCGCGGTCGAAATCCTCTCGCTTGCCATTGGTCTTGATCACCACAAGGTCACGCAGCTGCACGCGCTCATAGGTCGTGAAGCGCCCGCCACAAGCCGGACAGAAGCGCCGCCGCCGAATGGCCACGTGATCCTCCGCCGGGCGTGAATCCTTCACCTGGGTATCGACATTTCCGCAAAACGGGCACCGCATGGGCCTGATCCCCTCTTCCACTCTGCTCTGCCACTGGGGTCTGATGCCCCAGTTATCCACAGGCACTATAGGTCAGCCGCGAGACCTTGGGTAGAGGGGAATTGTCACCCCCAAGATAAGGGGTCAGCCGGACAACAGCTTGGCCACCACCTGCCGCCTGTGCGGGCGGGTCCGGTGTTCGACCACATAGACCCCCTGCCATGTGCCAAGCTGCATCCGCCCGTCACTGACCGGGATACTCAGCGACACGGGCATCATCGCCGCCTTGATATGAGCGGGCATATCGTCGGGGCCTTCATAGATGTGGGTCAGGTAAGCCATCGACGGGTCGGTGGTGGGCGGCACCAGCCGGTGAAAGAACGCGGTCAGGTCGGTCTGCACCTCGGGGTCGGCATTTTCCTGCACCAGAAGGGACGCCGATGTGTGCTGGATGAACAGCGTCAGCAGCCCCTCCGACACGGACAACCCCGCCAGCCATCGGGCCAGCGGGGCTGTGAATTCGTACAGGCCGGGGCCTTGGGTGGGGATCTCGAACCGGGTCAGCATGGGGGCAGACTGGTCCAAACCGGACCCGGCGTCGAGATGCGATGTCAGTCGAAACTGGAATGGTTGCCGATCACGTCCGAGGACAGCGTGGCGTTCAGCCCATTGGTCGGCTCTTGTGCGCCTGCGCTGAGCAGACCGATCACGGACAGGGCAAGGCCGCAGACGAAAGCGGTCATGATGGTCCAGTCGACGGTCACGGCACCGGACTCGGCGGTAAGAAATTCGGCAAACATCTTGCGTTTCCTCTCGGAAGCGCCCCCAGATTGCCTGAATGCCGTCACATTGTGCCCGCATTCGGGCGCAAATGTGGCGAAATCATGGAATTACACCCGTCCGCGCCCGCTGGACTTCCCCCCGTGCCCGCAGGATACTCCGCCGCATGAGTCTACCCCCCGGCTTCCTGGATGAACTTCGCACCCGAATCTCCCTGACGCAGGTCGTGGGGCGCAAGGTCACGTGGGATCAGCGCAAGTCGAACCAGGGCAAGGGCGACATGTGGGCGCCCTGCCCATTCCATCAGGAAAAGACGGCGAGCTTCCACGTAGATGACCGCAAGGGGTTCTATTACTGCTTCGGCTGCCACGAGAAGGGCGATGCCATCAGTTTCGTCCAGTCGACCGAAAATGTCGGCTTCATGGAGGCGGTGGAAATCCTCGCCCGCGAAGCCGGGATGCCCATGCCCGCCCGCGACCCCCGCGCACAGGAAAAGGCCGACCGCCGCACGCAGCTAGCCGAGGTGACGGAGGCCGCCGTGGCCTGGTACCGGCTGCAATTGCGGGCGTCAGTGGGGGCGCAGGCGCGGGCCTATATCGACCGCAGGGGGCTGGATCAGGCGGCCGAGGACCGGTTCGAACTGGGCTATGCGCCGGGATCGCGGCAGGGGGCGTTTCAGGCCCTGAAGGAAAAGGGCCACGACCCCGATCTGATCATCGCCGCCGGGATCGCCACGAAACCCGATGACGGTGGCACACCCTATGACGCCTTCCGCGACCGGATCATGTTCCCGATCCGCGACCCGCGCGGGCGCTGCATCGGCTTCGGCGGTCGGGCGATGGACCCGAACGCGCGGGCGAAATACCTGAACTCCCGCGAGACGGAGCTCTTCGATAAGGGCCGCGCGCTCTACAACCATGGACCGGCGAGAGAGGCAGCGGGCAAGGGCCAGCCCTTGATCGTGGCCGAAGGTTACATGGACGTGATTGCGCTCGACCGGGCGGGGTTCGGGGCCGCCGTCGCCCCCCTTGGCACCGCGATCACGGAACACCAGCTGGCCCTGTTATGGCGTATCTCTGATGAACCCATCGTGGCGCTGGACGGTGACCGCGCCGGGTTGCAGGCCGCCATGCGCCTGATCGACCTTGCGCTTCCCTTGCTGGAGGCGGGCAAATCCCTGCGCTTCGTGCTGCTGCCGCAGGGCAAGGACCCCGATGACCTGATCAAGGAAAAGGGCGCAAGCGCCATGCAGGATCTGCTGGATCGTGCCGAGCCGATGGTCAAGCTGCTGTGGCAGCGCGAAACCGAGGGCAAGGTCTTCGACAGCCCCGAACGCCGCGCCGCGCTGGACAAATCGCTGCGTCAGGCGATTGGCCAGATCAAGGACCCGTCTTTGCGCCACCATTACGGGCAGGTCTTGAAGGACATGCGGTTTGAGCTGTTCCGTGCCCCGCGCCCGGCACGTGGCGCATGGCAGCCGGGTCGGTTCCCGCACAAGGGCGTTGCCTCACCGATGGCCGAAACGCGGATGACGCCACTCGCCGCCGGGGCAATGTCCGACCTCGACATGCGCGCCGCGCTGATCCTTGCGACGCTCTGCCTGACACCGTCCCTGATCGACGAGTTCGAACACGCGCTCGACCGGCTGGACCCGACCGACCCCGACCAGGCGCGGCTGACCGGGTTTCTTCTGGGCACCCCGGAACGCGACCCGGACAATCTGCGCGCGGCGCTCGACCAGGCAAATTTGTCTGCAACCCTTGAAAAACTGCTGTCTCTGGGCCACGTGCGTATCGCACCCTGTGTGCGCGCGCCCGGCGATACGGAAAAAGCGGCCCTCTGTCTGGCCGAGGAATTTGCAAAGCTCGCGGCGCGGCGCGGCATACAGAACGAAATGGCAGAGGCGCTGGAGGACCTCGACGGGGGCGACGAATCACGACTTGGCTGGCGCCTGAACAGTGCTCTTCACGCCCGTCAGCAGGCGGACGCACCGAAATCCAGTAGCAGTTCGGCATCGCCGGAAGACGAAAGCGCCCTGTCCAAACGCTTGCGGGACTTGATAGAAACCCGCCCGTGGGAGAAGAAAACCCGCTAGCGCGGGTGTGCGAATCAGTGATTCGCGCTTAGAACAACATGTGACGCATGGGGCGAATCAGCTCGCCCGCGAAGGGGATACCGTATGGCAAAAGATACCGACGATCGTAAATCCGACGGTGAAGAGGCCGATGTCAGCCTCGACATGAGCCAGACCGCGGTCAAAAAGATGATCGCCGAGGCCCGGACGCGGGGCTACATCACCTATGATCAGCTGAACACGGTCCTGCCGCCCGAGCAGGTCAGTTCCGAGCAGATCGAGGACGTGATGTCGATGCTGTCCGAGATGGGCATCAACGTGATCGAGGATGACGAGGTCGAGGAAGAGTCCGAGGCACAGGGCTCCACCGCCGTTGTCGAAACCTCGTCGTCGCGTGACGTGGCCGTGTCCACCGCCGAAACCGAAAAGCTCGACCGCACCGATGACCCCGTCCGCATGTATCTGCGCGAGATGGGCAGCGTCGAACTGCTGTCCCGCGAAGGCGAGATCGCGATTGCCAAGCGCATCGAGGCCGGCCGCAACACCATGATTGCCGGGCTCTGCGAAAGCCCTCTGACCTTCCAGGCGATCACCATCTGGCGCGACGAACTTCTCGACGAAGAAATCCTGTTGCGCGACGTGATCGACCTCGACGCCACCTTCGGCAGCTCCATGGAAGGCGAGGACGCGGATGAAGCCCCCGTTGCTCAGGGCCTGTCCACTGACGCCGCCACGGAGGACAAGAAGGAAAAGCAGCAGGAATTCGACGCCGACGGCAACCCGATTTCCTCCGATGACGACGACGAGGAAGACGAACAGGCCAACATGAGCCTCGCGGCCATGGAAGCGGCACTGAAGCCCCGCGTTCTGGAGGCGCTGGACCGGATCGCCTCCGACTACGAACAGCTTTCGGCCATGCAGGATCTGCGGATCTCGGCCACGCTGAACGAGGATTCCAGCTTCTCCGCCAAAGAGGAAACCGTCTACCAGCAGCTGCGGTCGGAAATCGTTGAACTGGTGAATGAACTCCACCTGCACAACAACCGGATCGAGGCGCTGATCGACCAGCTTTACGGCATCAACCGCCGGGTGATGTCGATCGACAGCGGCATGGTGAAACTGGCCGATCAGGCCCGCATCAACCGCCGCGAATTCATCGAGAGCTATCGCGGCTACGAGCTGGACCCGACCTGGGTCGACCGCATGGCCGAGAAGCCGGGCCGGGGCTGGCAGATGCTGATGGAACGCTCCCGCGACAAGGTGGAAGAACTGCGCGCCGACATGGCGCAGGTCGGCACCTATGTGGGGCTCGATATCAGCGAATTCCGCCGCATCGTGCAGCAGGTCCAGAAGGGCGAGAAAGAGGCCCGTCAGGCCAAGAAGGAAATGGTCGAGGCCAACCTGCGCCTAGTGATCTCCATCGCCAAGAAATACACCAACCGGGGCCTGCAATTCCTCGACCTGATCCAGGAAGGCAATATCGGCCTGATGAAGGCGGTCGACAAATTCGAATACCGCCGCGGCTATAAGTTCTCGACCTACGCGACCTGGTGGATTCGGCAGGCGATCACCCGCTCCATCGCCGACCAGGCCCGCACCATCCGCATCCCGGTCCACATGATCGAGACGATCAACAAGCTGGTGCGCACCGGCCGCCAGATGCTGCACGAGATCGGCCGTGAGCCGACGCCGGAAGAACTGGCCGAGAAGCTGCAAATGCCGCTCGAAAAGGTCCGCAAGGTGATGAAGATCGCCAAGGAACCGATTTCGCTGGAAACGCCGATTGGCGACGAGGAAGACAGCCAGCTTGGCGATTTCATCGAGGACAAGAACGCCGTTCTGCCGCTGGATTCCGCCATTCAGGAAAACCTGAAGGAAACCACGACCCGCGTGCTCTCGTCGCTCACGCCCCGCGAGGAACGCGTCCTGCGCATGCGCTTCGGCATCGGCATGAACACCGACCATACGCTGGAGGAAGTGGGCCAGCAGTTCAGCGTGACCCGCGAACGCATCCGCCAGATCGAGGCGAAGGCGCTCAGGAAGCTGAAACATCCCTCGCGGAGCAGGAAGCTGCGGAGTTTCCTTGATCAGTGAGGTGGGCAATAAAGCCTTTCAGCCACCTTATCAGGACTGCGAATGGCCAGAAAAACTTCGGCCAATCGGTGATTGTGGTGGACGGTCCGAAGAATCCTTCGGGGAATGGTGGGACCGGTGTGGAATGCAAAGACTCGGGCATTTGCCAAAGAATTTTGTAGAACAATGGGTCTACAGACACTGGGATTACACTGTTCACAGATATTTTGACCTCGAAAGGATCAAAGTCTCACTGGAGTCATGGCTTCCAGACCAATTTCTTTCTAATGTTGCTTCGGCTATTGACGAGGTGTTTGAACCTGAGAGTGACCTGACACGTTGGTCCGACGAATTCGGGCGACCAACTAAAGAACCGCTTATTAGCTTACTCTCTCAAGAAGCCACTTGGGACTATCCTCCGATAGTATTTGGCACCGCGAACGGTTTCTTCAACAAGGATCGAATTCTAGTTCAGAAACCATTTATGTTGATCGAAGGGCATACACGACGGCTTGCTTTGAACGCATTAGTTCATCGAGGCCTTGCCCTACCTCAACAACCGGTTTTCGTAATCCAAGAAATCTAGAGCTAGCAAGTAGGGTGGGCAATTCTGCCCACCATCCCAAGCGGATTCGCCTTGTACCCCGCGGGGCACACCCCCATGGACATCCCCTGCCCTGCCTGCTTCACTCCACCAAGCCACGCAGGAAGCCGCCCATGTCCGCCCTCAAACGCCGCCTCGACGCGATCCCGGTGATCTACCTGATCCTCGCCTGCCTCACCCTCGGCCTCGCCCCCTTCGTGCCCGAGCCGCATATCTGGGAAAAGCTCAAGATGCTGGCGGGCGGCACCCTGACCCGCCCCATCGACATCTTCGACCTTGCCCTGCACGGCCTGCCCTGGCTGCTGCTGGCCCTCAGGCTGATGCCCGTGCGACCGGCACGCGGCTGAACCCGCCCCATGGACATCACCGCCTGCCTTTGCTTCACTCCGCCCCGAACAGGTCAGGAGCATGCGCATGTCCCTTTTCAAGAAACTCTTCGGCGGGTCCGAGACCCCCAAGGGCCCCGAGCCCACCCTCTATAACGGCTACACGATCATCCCCGAGCCGATGAAGGAACCCGATGGCTACCGCATTGCCGCCCGGATCGAGAAGGAGATCGGCGGAGAGTTGAAGTCCCACCACCTGATCCGCGCCGACATGCTGCACGGGGCCGATCAGGCCGCCGAGGCGTCCGTCGAAAAGGCCAAGTCGATGATCGACCAGATGGGCGACAGGATTTTCTGATCGGACGGGGGTATCGCCATGCAGCTGCCCGCGACCCTCTCTGACCGGATCGGCCCCGCGCCAGTGGTGGTGTTCGACGGGGAATGCGTGCTCTGCGCCCATAGTTTCCGGTTTCTGCTGAAACATGACCGCGACCGGCGCCTGCGCTTCGTCACCGCGCAATCGCCGCTCGGGCAGGAGATCTACGCGGCGCTTGGCCTGTCCACCGAAAGATATGAGACCACGCTGGTTCTTGTGGCAGGCGAATGCCATGCCAAGACCCGCGCGGTTGCCGCCGCGCTTCGGGTGATCGGCGGGGGGTGGCGGTGGCTGTCCTGCATCGGCTGGCTGCCCCGTTGGCTGGCCGACCCGGTCTATTCCCTGATCGCGCGCAACCGCTATCGCTGGTTCGGACGCTATGACACCTGCATGATCCCCGACGCCGATTTGCGCGCCCGGTTCCTGCCCGGCGGGTGGGGCTAATGGACCCGGTCGCGCGCGTTGCCGCCACCACGGGGCTTGTCCTGCCCCCGGCTATCGAGGCCCTGCATACGGTCGATGGCGAGACCCGGTTTCAGGGCCGCTGCGCCGTGACTCGCGGCCCGTCCTGGCTGGCCCGCATGGCGCTCTGGCTTGGGGGGTTTCCGCAGGCCGCCCCCGATCTGCCGGTCACCCTGCTGATCCAGCCGGGACCGGATGGTGGCTGCACCTGGCGGCGCGACTTCGGCGGCCATGTCACGCAATCCCGCCTGAGCGTCTCAGACGATGGCCGTGCGGTCATCGAACGCTTTGGCCCGGTGCGCCTGCGCATGTCCTTGTGGATGCAGGATGGGCGGCTGCATTACGGCATCGACCGGATGCATGTTCTAGGCCTTCCCATGCCCCGTTGGCTGACCCCGCGCAGCGAGACGAGCGAATGCCAGACAGAGGCGGGCGATTTCGGCTTTGACGTGTCGGCGTCGCTGCCCCTGGTCGGGCTGCTCATCCGCTACCGCGGGCAGCTACGGCCGGACTGAAACCGCCGTTTTGTCTGCACAGGGGGTGTACGGGGGGTGTACAGGGGGTGTACGCATGGCACCCCCCTGTTTTCGGCAGGTCAGGACAGCGCGGCGCGGGCGGCGACGGCCTTCATGGCGATCTCGAATTCATGCACCGCCGTGCGCGCCATGGAGCGGAAGATCATGCTCTCGAACGCATCCGCCGCGACCTTCAGAAAGACCGCGTTCATATGGCCCAACTGGCTGCGCGCCGCATGGCCTGTCTTGAACACGCCGGGATTCAGATCGAGCGGTGTGAGCCGTGCCAGCACATCCTCAACCCCTTGACCTTGCAGCTTAAAAGTGATCCAGGCGTCGCTTTGGTCGGTCAGGGCGGCGTGCTGCGCAAGGGATGGATCGACATCGGCGCCAATCACCATCGCCTGCCCTGCCCCGGTCCAGACCACCCGCGCGCCCTCGCGGCCCGTGGACCGGTTCGGCGACGGCATCTCCGCCCCAATGAGCGCCTTCAATGCGCCCGAGGCAGCCGCCTCCTGGCCTGCATAGGGGGCCACTGAGGTGATCGGGCCCGGACCGGATTCCGTCAGGGTCAAGCCATTGATTTCCAAGGGAACCAGGCCCTCTACGGGCGACTTCGCAAGCAGCTTAACCACGCAGTTTCTCCCCTTCCGGATCGAGGAAGACGGGGCTGCACACCTCGACCGTCGTTTCCACATTGCGCACATGATCGACCATCTTCACGACCTCACCCATTCGGTTCGGCCCGTCCTTGAGGAACCCAAGTCCGATGAAATGCCCAAGCGACGGCGAGAACCCGACAGAGGTCGTGTAGCCCTCCACATTCACACGCACCGCGTCGGCCCCGGCAGAGAACAGCCGCGCCCCGGCGGTCAGCTCTTTCACAGCGCCCACGGGTTTCAGCCCGACAAGTTGCGGTCGGTCGGTTTCCTTCAGCCCCTCGCGCAGGGTCGCAGGCTTGCCGATGCACATCTTCTTGGCCGACACCATCCGGTCCATCCTGATATCGAAGGGCACCACGCGCCCGTCAATCTCGGAATGGGTGATGAAGCCCTTCTCGATCCGCATGACGTTGAGCGCCTCCATCCCGTAAGCCCCGCCGCCGAGCGTTTCGGCCTGCGTCACCAACTGCCGATACAGCGCCTCGCCATAGCGTGACGGCACGGCGATTTCATAGGCGTGCTCGCCCGAGAAGGAGATGCGGAAGAGCCGCCCCTTCACGCCCATCACACTGACCTCGCCGCAGCCCATATAGGGGAAACTGTCATTGTCGATCGGGGCATCGAGCAACCCGTTCAGAAGATCGCGCGACTTGGGACCGACAACGCTGAATTGCGCCCATTGTTCGGTGACCGAGATGAAGCGGACATTCAGGTCAGGCCGCAGGCATTGCTGAACGAAATCAAGGTGTTTCATCACCTCGCCCGCCGCCGCCGTTGTGGTGGTCATGACATAATGGGTCTCACCCAACCGCGCCGTGGTGCCGTCATCCATCACATGCCCGTCCTCGCGCAGCATGAGCCCGTAGCGCACGCGGCCCACCTTCAGGGTGGAGAACATGTTGGTATAGACGAAATCCAGAAACGCGCCCGCATCCGGCCCCTGAATGTCGATCTTGCCAAGGGTGGAAACGTCGCAGATGCCAACCGCATTGCGGGTCATCGTGACCTCGCGGTCGCAAGACTGCCGCCATGTGGTTTCGCCCGGACGCGGGAAGTAGCTGGGGCGATACCACAGCCCTGCCGTGATCATCGGCGCGCCGCGTTCGATGCTGGCGTCGTGGCTGGTGGTGAAGCGTTCGGGCGCGAAGCCCTTACCCTGCGCCCCGGCCCCAAGCGCGGCGATCGAGGTCGGCACGAAGGGCGGGCGGTAGGTCGTCGTTCCGGTTTCCGGGATCGCCCGGCCCGTGGCATCCGCCAGAATGGCCAGCGCCCCGATATTGGAGTTCTTGCCCTGGTCCGGCGCCATGCCTTGAGTGGTATAGCGCTTCATGTGCTCGACAGAGGTAAACGCCTCCTGCGCGGCCAGCTTGATGTCCTTGGAGGTCACGTCATTGGCGAAGTCGAGCCATGCCCGGCCCTTGCCATTGACCAACCAGAGCGGTTTCGACCCGCCCACGGCATCGCTGGCCTGCGGGATATCCACCTCGGGCAGTTTCCCGCCAAGCGCAGACAGCGCCTGTTTCGCGGCCTCCACACCCTCGGCCAGACAGCCCGCCGTTGAATAGGTGCCCTTGCAGGCCCCCGCCGGGATCAGCCCCGGAACGGCGTCATCGGCAGGGACGAAGCCCGCGATCCCCTCGTTCCAGACCGGACGGCTGTTCATGTGACAGGTCATGTGCAGCGTCGGGTTCCAGCCGCCGGACATGGCCAGGCAGTCGGTGGCGATCTTCTGCTCGCTGCCATTGTGGCGGATGGTGATCTCTGTCAGCGCCTTGCGGCCCTTGGTGGTGATGACCTCGGCCTCGGCAAAGAGCGGATAGTCGCCCTGCGCCTTTGCATCCGGGCGCGCATCGACCACACCAGCGATCTCCACACCGTTGGCCATCAGATCGAGCGCGGTGCGATGCGCGTCGTCATTGGTGGCAAACAGCGTTACCTTGCGCCCTGCCGCCACGCCGTAGCGGTGCAGGTAGCTGCGCACGGCGCTGGCCATCATGATGCCGGGCCGGTCGTTCATCGGGAAGGCCAAGGGGCGTTCCAGCGCGCCCGCTGCCAGAACCGCCTGCCGCGCGTTGATCCGCCAGAAGCATTCCTTGGGCAGCTCTGCCGGGCCGTTCACATGCAGGCCCACCCGTTCCAGCGCGCCGTAGGTGCCCTGGTCATAGGCGCCGGTGACGGTGGTGCGGGACATGAGCCGCACCCGGCCCGTGTCGCGCAGCGCGTCGAGCATCGAGGCCACCCATTCCGCCCCCGGCTGGCCGTCAATCTCTTCGTCCTCGGACAGAAGCCGACCGCCAAACTCATTGCTTTCTTCGCAAAGGATCACGTCCGCGCCGCCAAGCGCCGCCGTCAGCGCGGCCATCAGCCCGGTGGGGCCGGACCCGATCACGAGGATATCGCAATGGGCGAAGGCCTTCTCGTAGTGGTCGGGGTTGTGCTTGCCCGAGAGCGAGCCAAGCCCCGCCGCGCGGCGGATCACAGGCTCATAGAGCTTTTCCCAGAAGGCGCGCGGCCACATGAAGGTTTTGTAGTAGAATCCGGCGCTCAGGAAATTCGGGAAGAGGTCATTCACGGACAGCAGGTCATAGGCCAGCGGTCCCATGCGGTTCTGGCTGTAGGCGTCGAGTCCGGCATAGATCTCCTGCACCGTGGCGCGCACGTTCGGCACCTGCGCCGCGCCGCGCCCGATTTCCACCATGGCATTGGGTTCTTCCGAGCCTGCCGTCAGCACCCCGCGCGGGCGGTGGTATTTGAACGACCGGCCCACCAGCTTGACGCCGGAGGCGAGCAGCGCCGAGGCCAGCGTGTCGCCCTTGAAGCCAGTATATCCCTGCCCGTCGAAGCTGAATTTCACCGGGGCCGATACATCGACCCGGCCCTTGCCCTCGATCCGCATCATGCGTTCCCCCGCTTCACATCCACGGCAAGCTCAACACGCAGGATGTCATGGGTGACGGTGTCGCGTTCCACGCGCAGCCAGCTGGTGCAGCCCGCGCCGTGATACCACATTTCGCGCGTGATCCCGGCCGGGTTGTCGCGCAGATGAAGGTAGTTGTCCCAGGCGGGGCTCCAGCCCTCGTCGTCTGGCCGGTTCATATAGGTCTCGTGTCCCATTGGGGTGAATTCGCGGCTGTCGCGGTCCCCGCAGAGAGGGCATTTGATACGCATCAGAACTCCGAACAGGCTTCAGGTTGGGCGGCAAAAAGCCGGTAGGTTGTGTATTCGTTGTAGGTCTCGCCGAGTGAGGAATAGACCCCCTCGTGGTCGATCCCACCATTCATGCCCACGCGCAGGTGAGAGGTGCGGATTTCGAGCACCCCGTCCGCCAAGCGCGTGATCTCGAACGTGCCGCCATCGGCTTCGACGCCGCAGCCCGACGGGCGATTGCAAAACCCGGTTTCGGTCATGACCTCGCCGCCAAGCCCGTCTTGGGCGGCATGACCCTGATTGGCCATCAGGGCGGTCACATCGAAATAGAGCAGGCTGTCAGGCGCGCTGCCGTCCAGCCGGTAGAAGTTCAGCCGAAGCCGCTCTGCCACCTGCGCCGGATGCGCGGCCAGATGTTCTGCCGAATAGTCGCGCGCATAGCACCCCATGGGGAACGTGTCGTTCGCCAAGGCCGGGACCGCCGCCATCATGCTAATGCAGATTATGCTGAGAGCCCTTGGATTCCTCATCCATGATCCTCCCTGTGTTGAAACGGTCGAGCCGGTGGCGGGTGGCGGCCTCATGCGGGCGGTCGGTTGCGATCAGGTGGGCATAGCAATGGCCCGAGGCAGGCGTCGCCTTGAACCCGCCATAGCACCAGCCCGCATTGACGTAGAGCCCGTCGATATGGGTCTTGTCGATGATGGGCGAACCGTCCGAGGACATGTCCATGATCCCGCCCCAGGACCGCAGCAGCTTGGCCTTGCCGATCATCGGCATCAGGGTCATGCCCGCCTCCATCACGTGTTCCATCATCGGCAGGTTCCCGCGAGACGCATAGGACGCGTAGAAGTCGATATCGCCGCCGAAGACCAGACCGCCCTTGTCGGACTGGCTGATGTAGAAATGGCCCATGCCATAGGTGATCACGTTGTCGATGACCGGCTTCAGCCCCTCGGTGACGAAGGCCTGCAACACGGTGCTTTCAATCGGCAGCCGCATCCCCGCCATCGCCGCCACCTGGCCGGACCGGCCCGCCGCGCACATGGCGACCTTCTTGGCGCGGATCGCGCCGCGCGTGGTCTGCACGCCCGTGACCTTGCCGTTTTCGACATCGATGCCGGTCACCTCGCATTTCTGGATCAGGTCCACGCCCCGCTGATCCGCGCCGCGTGCATAGCCCCAGGCCACCGCGTCGTGCCGGGCGGTGCCACCGCGCTTGTGATAGAGGCCCCCGAAGATGGGAAAGCGGGTCTGGTCATAGTCGAGGAACGGCATCAGCTTGCGGCAGCCGTCGCGGTCGAGCAGGATCGCATCGTCGCCTTGGGCCATCATCATGTTGCCGCGCCGGGCGTAGGCATCGCGCTGGCCGTCTGAATGGAACAGGTTCACGATTCCGCGCTGGCTGTGCATGACGTTATAGTTCAGGTCCTGCTCCAGCCCTTCCCACAGCTTCAGCGAATGGGAATAGAACTGCGAGTTGCCCTCCAGCCCGTAATTGGCGCGCACGATGGTGGTGTTGCGGCCGACATTGCCGCCGCCGAGATAGCCCTTCTCCAGCACGGCGATATTGGTCAGCCCGTGTTCCTTGGCAAGGTAATAGGCCGTGGCGAGCCCATGCCCCCCGCCGCCGATGATCACCACATCATATTCCGCCTTGGGCGCGGGATCGCGCCAGGCCGGTTTCCAGCCCCGGTTGCCCGACAGACCCTGCTTGATGACCTGCCAACCCGAATAGCGCATGACCTCTCCTTGCCCGGTCGGTGGTATAGACGGGGAGAGTGTAGTCAGACGGATTGCGAAAGGAAACTCAAGCTCACGACACCGGAAGGTCAGTTATCGACGCCAAAACGGATCAGGACGGATCGACATCCCAATCCGGGTCATGCGCTGGATCCGCGCCGCCTTCTTCATTGATGTAGTAGAAGCCGTCCAGACCCGTTGGATAGCCGTTGTTGGTGTAGACGTATGAGTTTTCCAGATCGGCCTCGAAGGCCACCTGACCGGCAAAACGGGGGCGGGTGACGGTGAAATTCACGAATTCCTGATCGGCAAGGCCCGCGCTGAAAGCCGGGCGATGCGGCAGGAAGGTTTCGATCAGCAGCATCCGGTCGCCATAGGCCATGATCGGAATGCGGTCGATGAAATCGGGGAAGTCGCTGGCGCGGATATAGGTCGTCCCGTCGGTGCCGTGCGACCAGTCGATCCGGTAGCCGCCCTGCTGTCGGGTGATCTGCGATACACGCAGGGCCGATCCGGCGGTGTTCCGGGTCAGGAACTGGAACACATCCGCAAGCCCCTCGATATCCGAGCTGGCAATCTCGTTTGTGCGGCGTGACAGGACGTCGGCCACCGCATAGGTCGCCTTGATCGAGGTGTTGTAGACTCTAAATGCGTCGAAGAAGACAAAGCTGGCCACGAAGACCCAGGCCAGGATCGGAATCACGATCACCGCTTCCAGCGCGACCGAGGCGCCTTCGTCCTTCCAGAATGTCCTGATCATCCGTTTCATGGCTGTCTCACTCCGGCTCGTTCACGAAGACGGTGGCGGCGGTGATGTGGATGGCGCCGGTATCGTCGCGCGTCAGGTCCAGCCCGAGCCCGGAAATCGGCAGGATCCGGTCCACAAGGGCGCAGGTGCGGATCAGCATCAACTGGTTGTCCGCGCCGGGATGGAACTGGTTGGCCGGGGTAACGGTGCCGGAGCGGTCCACGCAAAGCGTGTGATAGTCCGGAAGGTTGTAGGTATCCTGATCAATCACGCGCAGGTCCAGCAACAGTGATTCCTGGCAGTTGATGAGGATCGGCGTGTTGTCGCAGATATTGTCCCGGATCGCGTCATGGGTGACCGTCACATCAGAGGTCAGCCGCAGGTAGCGCACGGCGCTGTCCAGCGACCGTTCCATCATCACTTGCCGGGTCAGCAGCATGGCGGTCTCGAAGGCCGCCACGAAGATCATCACGATCAGCGGGAAGACGATCACGAATTCCACTGTCGCGTTGGCCTCTTCTTTGCGGAAGAACCGGGATATCTTGGTCAGGCCCCACATGTCATGCCCTACTGGATCAGCTTGAGCTGGTTGATCGACGCCGCGATGGAGGCGAAGGCCTCGGAAATCTCGATCCCTTCGGCGTCGTAGTAATGGGCAGGCGTCGTGGCACAGTGCTGCATCACGCTTTCGCCGCGGGCAGGCGCCTCGAACGCAATGGTGAACACGATGATCCCGGCCTCATTTGCCGCGTCGCAGATATTGCGCAGGTTGGCATCGGCCTCGCTCGCACCCGCGTAGGTTTCGATCGAGTAGTAGCGCAGCTGGCGATAGTAGTCCCAGTCACCGGCGTAGTAGTAGTATTCGCCGGCCAGCATCCGAGCGGAATAGGTGGCCCAGAGTTCGGCCCACGGAATGGCCTCGGCATCGCTGCCACCATAGGGCTGCGAATTGTAGCTGTCATTGTGGTGCCAGTAGTACAGGTCGTAGCGCGGCAGATAGGCCGAGGTGCGGCCGGTGTCAGGGTCGCGGAACACGGTCGAGGGCCCGCGCTTGAATTCCTGAACCACGTCGACCTGGCTGGTATTCTCGCCATCGGTCATCAGGATGATGATCTTCAGAACCTCGTCTTCCTCGTAGGAATAGGGGCGGCCTTCGAAATCCGCGTCCACCTCTCCCGCGGCGATCAGTTCCGTCACAGCGGGCTGTGCCGCCGGATCCAGCAGGCCCACGGCCCATCTCATGCCAAGGTCGATCGCGGTGTTGCCGTTTGCGCTCAGGCTGTTGACCAGCGCGTGCAGCTCATCCGCGTCATTCGACCAGGGCAGAATGGCGGCGTAGTCACTGGTGGTGCAATGCGGCGTGCGGAAGGTGCGATAGCTGCTGCGGTACCGATAGTCGAAATGCGCGATCCGTTCGATGGCCTCATCGGGGTCAATCGCGGTTACGTTGTAGTCGGCCGGATCGAAGCGGGTGCAGTTCGATTCATTGTGCTCGTCAGACAGGGTGAAGACACTGGCCAGCGTCGTGCCCGCATTGACCTGGCTGTGATAGGGGATGATCGAGATCGACACCTGGTCTTCTTCCGCATTCGCGGCAAGCACGGTGTCGATGAACTCATTGGCCGCGTCGCGCATGTTGCGGATCTTGTTGTTCCAGCCCATGGAACCCGAGATGTCGAGCACCATGGAAATCTCGATATCCATGATCCGCTCTTCCGCGGCCCCCCGCGCGGGGGATGTCAGGGCGTTCACCCCGAACATGTTCATGAAGTAGGACCGCAGATCCATCTCGGCATAGGCGGAGACCCGGCGGAAATTCAGCCCTTGGTCCACGTCCACTTCCAGCCGGTAGTGATCCAGACCCGAGGTCGCGAAGTAGTCGATCACGACCGCCTCCGGGTCTTCAGTCTGGTTCAGCGCGGCCGCGGCCAGAACGGCGCGGTCCAGCGTGTATTGCAACTGCGTGCGCTGTGTTTCGTAGCGCATCACGTCGATGGCGATCCCGCCAGCGGCCAGCATCAGGACGAACATCATCAAGGCGAAGATCGTCACGGTTCCGCGTTCGTCGCGCAGAAATCCGGCCCGGCGCCGAATTGGCGCGTGGGGTCGCGTTTGGCGGATCGGATCTGTCGCTCGGGTCATCCCGGAAGCCTCATGCAAAATGACGAGTCGTGGATCGACGCAGTTCGACCCATGGTCTTCCTCGTTCACAAGAACGGCAGAAATGGGGCGGAAGCAGGAAGGAAACGGGGAGTTTTATGAATGACAACAATCAACTTGCGTGCATTTTTCAGCGCTTAACGATGAAACTGGCTGTTTCAACGACAGGTTGTCTTGCATGGATGGGCCAGCTGTGGTCCGCTCAAAAAATGGGCGGTTTGCAAACACAGCAGGGGCCGCACACGGAACACGCCAAGGAGGTATACGCGATGTCCCCGAAGGGAGAACCGAGTTTCCGTCAGTCAGTTGACCTGATGTTCAACCGCGCTGCATCCATGATGGATCTGCCCCCTGGGCTGGAAGAAAAGATCCGCGTCTGCAACGCCACCTACACGGTTCGCTTCGGGGTGCGTCTGCGGGGCGAGATTCGGACCTTCACCGGGTATCGCTCGGTCCATTCCGAACATTTCGAACCGGCCAAGGGCGGCATCCGCTACGCCCCCAATGTGAACCAGGACGAGGTTGAGGCGCTGGCCGCGCTGATGACCTACAAATGTGCCCTTGTCGAAGCCCCCTTCGGCGGATCGAAAGGCGGGCTTTGCATCGACCCGCGCGACTATGAAGAGCACGAGCTGGAACAGATCACCCGGCGCTTCGCCTATGAGTTGATCAAGCGCGACATGATCAACCCGGCGCAGAACGTGCCCGCCCCCGACATGGGCACCGGTGAAAAGGAAATGGCGATCATCGCCGACCAGTATGCCCGGATGAACACCACCGATATCAACGGCAAGGCCTGCGTGACCGGCAAACCCCCCCATGCGGGCGGTATCCGGGGCCGGGTCGAGGCAACGGGCCGGGGCGTGCAATACGCGCTTCAGGAATTCTTCCGCCATCCCGAAGACGTCGCTGCGGCGGGGCTTGGCGGGTCTCTCGACGGCAAGCGGATCATCGTGCAGGGGCTCGGCAATGTGGGCTACCACGCCGCCAAGTTCCTGTCGGAGGAGGATGGCGCCAAGATCGTCGGGATCATCGAACGCGATGGCGCGCTGCTCGATCCTGACGGGTTGGATGTCGAGGCCGTCAAGAACCACATCGCCCGCACCGGCGGCGTCGACATGTTCCCGGGGCCCCGCTACATCAAGGACGGGGTCAAGGCGCTGGAGGAGGAGTGCGATATCCTGATCCCGGCGGCACTGGAGGGCGTGATCAACCTGCAGAACGCGGCGAATATCAAGGCCCCTCTGATCATCGAGGCCGCGAATGGCCCGGTAACGGCAGGCGCGGATGAAATCCTGCGCAAGAAGGGCACCGTGATCATCCCCGACCTTTATGCCAATGCGGGCGGCGTGACCGTGTCCTATTTCGAATGGGTCAAGAACCTGTCCCATATCCGCTTTGGCCGGATGCAGCGCCGCCAGGAAGAAGCACGCCACCAGCTGATCGTCGATGAACTGGAGCGGCTCGACCGGCATCTTGGCAGCGCATGGTCGCTGACCCCGGCCTTCAAGGAAAAATATCTGCGAGGCGCGGACGAGCTGGAACTGGTGCGCTCGGGCCTCGATGACACGATGCGCGCGGCCTACCAGTCGATGCGCGAGGTCTGGCACAGCCGCAACGACGTGACCGATCTGCGGACCGCGGGCTTCATGGTCTCGATCGGGCGCGTGGCGGCCAGCTACCGGGCCAAGGGCCTGTAAATCGGCAGGGCGCGGGGGGCTGTCACAGCTCTCCGCGCTGTTGCGCGATGCGGACCGAGATCAAATCCGCCACCGCCTTGGATTGCGCATTCGAGGTAACCCCGCCCACCATCACCATCCGCCCGCGTCGCCACCACAGGCCCGGCGCATAGGCATTCGGCATCCGGTCGCGCAGCGACAGGCGGAACCCGGCGGCGGGCTTGAAGGCAAAGAAGCCGCGGTCGACCTTTTCGATATTGTCGATCCGGGCAATCAGCCGCCCGCCCTGTTCGCGCAGTTCCTCCCGCGTGAGTTCCAGCGTCACGCTGGAGGCCTGCCACAGCGCCCAGGACAACCACAGGCTGCCGGCGCCGATCACCAGCAAGAGCGCCGTGAACCCGAAATCAGCGGGCGGATGGCTTGCCGCGACCCAGACCAGAAGCAGGCCGAGCAAACCGAGCGATCCCGTCGCAAACACCCTGCGCGGGCCCTTCGGAGTGATGCGTTCCAGGATTTCGTCGCTGTCGGTCATGCAGCTTCTCCGGTTGATTTTCCGGGTTAGAGCATGGCGCGGAAGAAATGACCAGAACGAGAGTCATGGGAGGCAATTCACCGCGCGACCCTCTGGGCCGCGCAGGAGTTTATTACGTGAAACTTGTCCGGAGGGTACGCCCCTGATCAGACCTCGCGACGTACCTCGTATCCGGGCTCTTCGGGTTCATCATCGGTCATCTCTGCCGGGAAGCCCGGATAGGTGATGTCGAGGCCGGTCGCCTCTTCCAGCCGCTTGATGATATTCGGGGACAGTTCCCGCTCTCCGTAGCGCGCGATGCCGTCCTTGAAGATCTGGATCATCAGCGGGTTCATCTCCAAAGGCACATTCGCCCGGTCCGCGACCTCCTGAAACAGGCCGATATCCTTCAGCACCAGATCCATGGTGAAGGAAATATCGCGCGACCCGTTCAGGATGACCTGGCTTTCGGTTTCATGCACGAAGCTGGTGCCCGAGGAAATCCGGATCGCCTCGTAGGCCACGCCCAGATCCATGTCGGCCGCCTTGGCCACGGTCAGCGCCTCGGCACAGCTGATCAGGTTTGCGGTGGCCAGATAGTTGGTGATCACCTTCAGGACCGAGGCCGACCCGATCGGGCCGGTATGCAGCACACGACGGCCCATCTTTGTCAGCAGCGGCAGG
Organism: Nioella sediminis; assembly: GCF_001879695.1. Lineage (GTDB taxonomy): Bacteria > Pseudomonadota > Alphaproteobacteria > Rhodobacterales > Rhodobacteraceae > Nioella > Nioella sediminis. The sequence continues at coordinate 25,217 of NZ_MNBL01000111.1, read as the reverse complement.
ATACGCTCGAATGTTGCCCGGTCGCAGCCCGCAAAGATCGAGATATTGCCGGTATCGGCCCGGTGGCAGCCGCCCGATACCGGGCAATCCACCGCCGCGCCGCCCGCTGCGATGACCATGGCCCCAAGGCGCTTCACCTCGGCCTCGTCCGTGGTGCTCATCTCCATCCAGATCTTGCCCGGCCCCATGGCCTCCAGCAGGCCGTCCGGGCCTTCCACCACCTTGGCGGAGATGCTGGGATGCGGCAGGCAGGTGATCACCGCGTCGCAGTCGCGCAACATCTGGGCGGGGCTTTCCCCAACCTTGGCACCCTTGGCCGCGAACTCGGCCACCCTGGCCTCATCCAGATCGCGAACCGTGATGTCGACCCCGTTGCGCAACAGCGATCCGGCCAGCTTGTGGCCGACATTGCCAAGTCCGATAAACCCTACTTTCATTCCGAGTCTCCCTGAAGGTTTTCGCGAAAATTTCACGGGCTGTCCGGCCTGTCTTGCCCGAAACCGACCCTTGCAGGACTGCACAATGGTCGTTTGTGGACCGCCAATTGTCGATGCCCCTGCCTCGCCCTACATTCCTTGCAATCAGGACCCGAGGAGGTTTCCATGTCCATCAGACCCGTTACCGAAGCCCGACGCGCCCAACCCACGATGGAGGGCGCCGGCGTCAAGCTGCACCGCGCCTTCGGCTTTCAGGACCCAAGCGAACTGGACCCGTTCCTGTTGTTCGACGATTTCCGGGGGGAAACCCCGTCGGACTACATGCGCGGCTTTCCCTGGCACCCGCATCGCGGGATCGAGACTATCACCTATGTGCTGGCAGGCACCGTGGAACACGGGGACAGCCTGGGCAATACAGGCAAGCTTCGCGCGGGCGATGTGCAATGGATGACCGCCGGTTCCGGCATCCTCCACCAGGAGATGCCTTTCGGGAACGCGAAGGGGCAAATGCACGGTTTTCAGCTTTGGGGAAACCTGCCCTCGTCGCTGAAGATGACCGCGCCGCGCTATCAGGACGTGCAAGGCAAGGAAATCCCCGAGATCATCGACGATGACGGCACGCGGGTGAAGGTCATCGTGGGCGAATTCTGGGGCAAGCGCGGCCCCGTGGACGGCATCGCCGCCGATCCGCAATACCTCGATGTGTATGTGCCCGCCGGGGTGAAGAAGACCTTCAAAATCGACACCTATCGCCGCGCCTTCGCCTATGTCTTCGACGGGGCGGCAGCCTTTGCCGATGCCTCGCAGCCAGAGGGCGTGCTGCTGGAAAAAGAGGTTATGGGGCAAGAGGTCAATATGCGTGACCTGTCGGGCAACCGCACCCTCATCCGCTTCGGCACCGGCGACGAGGTAACGGTACAGGCAGGGCCGGAGGGCGTGCGGTTCCTGCTGATCTCGGGGGCCCCGATCGAGGAGCCGGTCGCCTGGCACGGTCCGATCGTGATGAACACACAGGCCGAGATCCAGCAGGCCATGCGCGATCTTCGAAACGGGACGTTTCTGAAGCCGCAGCACTGACCATCCTGAAACGAGGAAAGGCCCCGATTTGAACGGGGCCTTTCTTGTCAGACGATGGCCATCAGCAGTGCAGGTGCCGCCACCATTCCACCGATGATCAGCGCCAGAGACAGCCCCAAACCCTTGAACATGTGTGTTTCCTTTCCGGTCCTTTTAGGTTCACGCACCCGTGCAAATAGGCGAGGAGTCACGGCTTTCGATGCGTCAGCCGGACGCAGGCGAACCGGTTCTGCCGACAACCCGGCGCGGGCCCTTATCCAAGAACATACGGGCTAAGGAGAGCCTCTCCTTCAGGGGGAGGCTAAACGAGGCGCGTCCTGCCAGCTGGCAGGCCAGCGCAATCGTTCAGACGTAGCCACGCCAGGCCAGAACGCCGATCACCAATGCGATCACAACCGCCAGCCGAAAGGCCAGATCGGCGAACAGATAGGCGCGGGCACGGGCGCGGGCTGTGGCGGGGTCTAGGCCGCTCAGATAGACCTCTATCCGCCTTGCCGCGCGTTCCGGCCCGTCGCCATCTGTGACCCGCGCCAACCGCGGGTTCCGGGACCGCTCGATCGCTGCGAGAAGAAGCGCGCCATCCCGCCGCAACCGGCGCGGCAGTTTCCGCCCCGCCCGGCGCAGGGCCACGGGCAGGGTATCGGCGCGCACCCCCAGCTTTTCGCGCAAGAGCGCGGTCAGGCGGTCTGAGAGGCGGTCAAGCTGCAGCGGATCGGCGGCCATGAGATTCCCTTTCGACACTGCATCCTAGCGTCCCCTGGCCACCCGCTCAACGGCTCTGGTCGAGCCGCGTCGGATGGGATATTCCGGGGCCATGCTCGCGACTTATCTCACCGGTGACCCCACCGACCGCCCGCCGCTTCTGATCGTGCACGGCCTCTTCGGCTCTGCCCGCAACTGGAACGTCATCGCCAAGCGCCTCTCCGACGAGCGGCAGGTGATCGGCGTTGACATGCGAAATCATGGGGATAGCGCGTTTCAGCCAACGCATAGCTATCCCGATATGGCCGCTGATCTGGCTCAGGTGATTGCTGCCCATGGCGGGCGGGCGGATGTGCTGGGGCATTCGATGGGGGGCAAGGCCGCGATGATGCTGGCGCTGACGCGGCCCGAGATGGTGAACCGGCTGGTCGTGGCCGATATCGCGCCGGTGGCTTACGGGCACAGCCAGAGCCACCTGATTGACGCGATGCGCGCGGTGGACCTGTCGCGGGTTGAGACGCGACGCGATGCCGATGAGCAGCTGAGCGCGGCGGTGCCCGAAGCGGGTGTTCGTGCTTTTTTGCTGCAATCTCTGGATGTTAAGGGCAGGCGCTGGCGGCTCAACCATGACGTTCTGGACCGTGACATGGGCAAGGCGACGGGCTGGCCGGAGGGGGTTGAGGGCCGGTTCGACGGGCCGGTCTTCATGCTGTCGGGGGCGGAGTCGGACTATGTGCGCCCAGAGCATCGGGACGCGATCAAGGGCTATTTCCCGAAGGCGCGCTTTGCGAAAATTCCCGGTGCGGGGCATTGGCTGCATGCCGACAAACCGCGCGAATTCGAGGCGGCGGTGCGGGCGTTCCTGAACGCCTGAGACCCGAAAAACAGGGGGGTGCCATGCGTACACCCCCTGTACACCCCCCGTACACCCCCTGTGCAGACAAATCACCGCCCCTGCATGGCGCGGGCGACGTAGATTGCGACGGGGAAGGCCAGCAGGAAGCCCGCCACGACGGCCCCGGCGATCGGCCAGATCCCGACCGACCCCGCCACCAGAAGGATGACGAGGAACACACCCGCAAGGGTGGCGCCGATGAAGAGGTGGAGGAGGAGAAGGAGGTAGGACATGGGGGATGTCCTAGCCGGTGGTGAGGCGGGGGGCTTTGATTTGGGTCATTGCAAAATACGGGAGCACTGATACAGTTTAGTGGATTTTTTTATTGGAGTTGGGTATGTCTGGCGCGGCACTTCAGTTTGATGATGAAACTATTCGCAGGTTGTTTGGAACTGACACGGCAGAAGATGAAGACCCCACTCGGCTGAAGGAGTACTTCTTCAGGAACAAGAGTTATCAAAACATTCGTTCATCCTTACCGCTAAGAATTCTTGTCGGGCACAAAGGAATTGGCAAGAGCGCCCTCCTAAGGATGTCCCACCTTGAGGACCAAGAGAAGGGAACGCTTTCACTATGGATTCAGCCAAATGATCTTATTCTTGAAAATTCAACTTCAAAGACATTCTTAGAAAAAATAAGTGGGTATAAGATACTTATTAGTCGAGCCATATACAATAAGGCCCTGGACAGTCTTGGCATTGAGGGTGACCGAGAATTAAAGATAACGCTCCAGAATGCTGGCAAGCAAATTATTTCTGCCCTCGTTCAGAAAACACTAACTTCGAGCGGCGCGAAGGTTGATCAAGAATTAGATCGACTGCGCAAGTACTTTACACAAGATCGAGAAATTAGAGTTTACATTGATGACATTGATCGTGGCTGGAAGGCAACGGAGGATGATATTAACAATATCTCCGCTTTGGTAAATGCAGCAAGAGACCTTACGAACGAAGATCAAAGGTTAAAAATCCGAATCGGCCTGAGAAGTGACGCTTACTATCTTTATAGAACCTCTGATGAAAGTACCGACAAGGTTGAAAGTAACGTCGTGCGTTTGTCGTGGACGCGTCATGACGTTATCACCGTCATGGCCCTTCGAGTTGCCAGCTACTTTGGCAAATCGTTTGATCCATCCGTTCTTGGGAAATTGAGCCAGAGCGAGCTGGCAAAGGAGATTCACCCCGTTATCGAAGAGCGATATTCCGTGGGCAAGGGGCACTGGGCTGGGGCTCCAATTCACATTGTTCTGCTATCTCTGAACAGAAATAGACCTAGAGATCTTATCAAACTCCTAACTGCGGCGGCCCGCCAAGCATACCAGCGAGGCCACAATAAGATTCTTTCTAGCGATTTGGAGAGTATTTTTTCAGACTACTCTCACGGTCGCATTACTGATCTTACTCTGGAATTTAAGTCAGAGATGCCACAAATTGAACAACTGGTATACAACATGAGACCCTCAAGCAAACGCCAGATAGAGAAAGAAAAACGCTGGCTGTATACGAATGATGAATTGATTCAAAAAATAAAGAACATAAAGCAGAGTAACAATTTGTTTTTTAGTAATGGGAAACCAGCAACTGATCGAGCTGTCGCAGAGTTTCTATACAAAATTGACTTCATTATTGCGAGAAACGATGATGCAGATGGTGAAAAAAAGTGGACCCACTTTGATCAAAACAGAATGCTCCAGAGTCAGTTTGTAGATTTTGGATACAAGTGGGAAGTTCATCCAGCCTACCGCTGGGCACTTCAGCCCAAAAGTGTTCATGAGATAATGGACCAAATAAGCTCCAATTGAGCAAGTCCAGCTTTCGTCTCCAGCTAGCGTAGAGTCGGCATCGTGCCCACCACAAAGTCGCTAAAAGGTGGGCAGAACTGCCCACCCTACGTGAGGCCAACCCGCCTCAGCTATCCATCTTCAGCGCATTGATAAACGCCGATTGCGGGATCTCCACCTTCCCGAACTGGCGCATCTTCTTCTTGCCTGCTTTCTGCTTGTCCAGCAGCTTGCGCTTCCGGGTTGCGTCGCCGCCGTAGCATTTGGCGGTCACGTCCTTGCGCATGGCCGACAGGGTCTCTCGCGCGATCACGCGGCCGCCGATGGCGGCCTGGATCGGGATCTTGAACATGTGGCGGGGGATGAGCTCTTTCAGTTTCTCGCACATGGCGCGGCCGCGCATTTCGGCCCGGTCGCGGTGGACCATCATCGACAGCGCATCGACCGGTTCCTCGTTCACCAGCACCGACATCTTGACCAGGTGGTCCTCGCGGTAGCCCTCCATCTGGTAATCGAAGGACGCATAGCCCTTGGTCACCGATTTCAGCCGGTCGTAGAAGTCGAAGACGACCTCGTTCAAGGGCAGGTCATAGACGACCATCGCACGGGAGCCCGCATAGGTGAGGTCAAGCTGGATCCCGCGCCGGTCCTGGCAGAGCTTCAGCACGTCGCCGAGATAGTCGTCGGGCACGAGGATGGTCGCCTTGATCCGCGGTTCCTCGATATGGTCGACATAGGTCAGGTCGGGCATGTCGGCGGGGTTGTGAAGCTCCTGCACCGTGCCGTCCTTCATGTGGACATGGTAGACCACGGAGGGCGCGGTGGTGATCAGCTCGATATCATATTCGCGTTCGATGCGGTCGCGGATGACCTCGAGATGCAGCAGGCCAAGGAAACCGCAGCGGAAGCCGAAGCCGAGGGCCGCGGAGGTTTCCATCTCGAAGCTGAAGGAGGCGTCGTTGAGCGCCAGTTTCTCGATCGCGTCGCGCAGGTCTTCAAACTCGGCGGAGTCCACAGGGAAGAGGCCGCAGAAGACCACCGGTTGCGCCGGTTTGAACCCGGGCAGCGCGGTGTCGGTGCCGTGCTTTTCATGGGTGATGGTGTCGCCGACGCGGGTGTCACGCACCTGCTTGATCGAGGCGGTGAGGAAGCCGATCTCGCCCGGGCCCAGTTCCTTGATGTCCTGCATCTTGGGGCGGAAGACGCCGAGCCGGTCGACGGGGTAGCGCCCGCCGGTCTTCATCATCTTGATGCGGTCGCCCTTGCGGATCACCCCGTCGATGACGCGGATGATGACGACGACGCCCAGATAGCTGTCATAGTAGCTGTCCACCAGCATCGCCTTGAGCGGCGCGTCGCGGTCGCCCTTGGGCGCGGGCAGGCGGGTGACGATGGCCTCCAGCACATCGGGGATGCCGACGCCCGTTTTGGCGGAGATCAGGACGGCGTCAGAGGCGTCGATGCCGATCACGTCCTCGATCTGTTCGGCCACGCGCTCGGGTTCGGCGGCGGGCAGGTCGACCTTGTTGAGGACCGGAACGATCTCGTGATCCGCGTCGATGGCCTGGTAGACATTGGCCAGCGTCTGCGCCTCGACCCCCTGACTGGCGTCGACGACCAGCAGCGAGCCTTCCACGGCCTGCATGGACCGGCTGACCTCATAGGCGAAGTCGACGTGGCCGGGCGTGTCGATCAGGTTCAGCACATAGGTCTTTCCGTCCTTGGCCGGGTACTCGATGCGCACGGTGTTGGCCTTGATGGTGATCCCGCGCTCGCGCTCGATATCCATGCTGTCGAGCAACTGCGCCTGCATATCGCGTTCAGCCACCGTTCCGGTCAGCTGGATCAGCCGGTCGGCGAGGGTGGATTTGCCGTGGTCGATATGGGCCACGATGGAGAAATTGCGGATGAGATCAAGGTCGGTCATGAGGGTGGGATATGAGCGGGATTTGGGGTTTGGTCAATGGGGTCTGTTGGGCAGAGAAATCGCCTGTGACCGGTAGGTGTCAGACAGCTTCACCCTTCTCTCAATGGCAAAGTTTCAAAGACAGTCATCCAATTTTCGCACCGGTTTGGGATCAAGGCGCAATTTGTGTGCGCGGCGGGCCACGACAGGGAATTTGCCATCGCGGCCATGGCCGGCCATGATTGGGCTTTGTGATGAGAGTTCTGGTGGTTTGATATGGACAAGATTTTCGACGCACGGGGTGCCAAGGACTGGGCCAAGGCTCAACCAGTGGAATCGCGCAGCTATGTGGCGTCACGCGCGGCGTTGCGGGCCTTTCCCGCGATTTTTCTGTGCCGGGACGCGGCTTACGCAAACGACCCGGACGCTTTCAACATGAGAGAGGTGATCGCCCTGCCCACGCTCTTCGGGCTGGCCTTGTCATCGGCTGCCGCAGCACGGGACACGCAGGGCGCAGTCAAGACCGGACAAGAGCTGGATATTGTCTCGGCAGCCCTCGAACACTGGTCTGGCGAAGCGGCGAGCGGGTTCGATCCTGCGACAGCCGACGGGGATCGCGCGGCGGAACGGGCCATGTCGGCGACCCTTGATGCCGTGACGGGCATTCTGGAGAGTTTCAGACGGGCGTCGGGCTCGGCGATCAGCAACTCGGCCCTTGCGATTTCCAAAGCTGTGGCAGTGCAGGCCGAACGGGCGGAGTGCGCGCCGGACGAGATTGAAACCCACACCGAGGCTGCGACATCGGCGGTCTACGCCGCCGCCACCCGCGACGCCAACGACCCCAAGCAGGACTGGCCGCCGCTTTGGTCTAGTGACCTCGAAGCACCGCCGGAGCTGCTTGACCTCTGGGAGGTGGGCAAAGCGCATCTTGGGAAAGAGCCGGAAACCTGGGGCTTCTGGGTCGATTGGTATGAGGGCTTGCTGAACGGGCAACAGCCCTTGTGGCCAGTGACGCTTCGCATCGCCACCGGGATCGAAAGCGGCGAATGGGCGCCCGTCGGTGGCGCGGCACTGGCTGCCCGGAGGATTGCCCGGATCACTGGTTAGTCGGTTTTATCCCAAGCCCTGTCAGCGTCCAAGCGAAGACCCGGCGCTGATCTCCCGATCCACCATCGCGCGCAGCGAAAAGCTGGTGCGGGTGGAGCGGATGCCGGGGACGCTCATCAGGTTGTGTTCGAGGAAGCTGTCGAAACTGCGCAGGTCGCGGGCGGCGATTTTCAGCAGGATGTCGCGGCTGCCGGTCATCAGATGGCATTCCAGCACTTCGGGGAAGCGGCGGATGGCGCGTTCGAACCCTTCCAGCGCGTCACGGCTCTGGCGTTCCAGTTCGGCGAAGACGAAAACGGTGATGGGGTATCCCAGTTTTTCCGGGCTGACGCGGGCGGCATAGCCGGTGATGATGCCCTCGGCCTCCATCCGCGCCATGCGGCGGGCGCAGGGGGTGGGGGAAAGGCCCACACGTTCGGCCAGATCGGTGACCGGCAGGCGGCCATCGCGTTGCAGGGTGGTGACGATCTTGCGGTCGAGGTCGTCCATCCGCGAGAATCCTTCGAATCAGAGGGTGATGGCAGAGAATATCACCAATCATCAGGCGCATGGAACGGATATTTGGCGTCAATCCCCCCTGATCTGACGATATCCTCCCCCTCAAAGAGGAGGACACCCCATGCAGATCACCACCCTGCCGACACCCAGCCATGAAGAGGTCTTGCGCGTTTCAGACGTGGCGACCGGGCTTGTGGGCTTTATCGCCATCCACTCCACCCAGTTGGGTCCGGCAGCGGGCGGCTTGCGGATGAAGCCCTATGCCAGCGAGGAGGCGGCGCTGACCGATGCGCTGCGGCTGAGCCACGGGATGACCTTCAAGAACGCCGCGGCGGGTCTGCCTTTGGGCGGTGGCAAGGCGGTGATCATGGGCGATCCGGCTGTGCTGAAATCCGAGGCGCTGCTGGCGGGGTTCGCCGGGGCCATCGCGGCGCTGAAAGGGCGCTACTGGACGGCGGAAGACATGGGGATGAGCCCTACCGATATGGCCGTGATCGCGCGTGGGACGGAGTTCGTGGCCGGTCTGCCGGATGGGGATTTTGCCAGCGGCGACCCCTCGCCCATCACCGCGCGCGGCATTTTCAACGCGATCCGTTGTACCGCGCGGCACCGGTTCGGATCGGGCGACCTGACCGGGCGCAAGGTGGCGGTGCAGGGCCTTGGGCATGTGGGCTGGTATCTGGCCGAGATGCTGCATGATGCCGGGGCGTCGCTGATCGTGGCCGATATCGACCCCGCCCGCTGCGACCGCGCGGCGCAGGTCTTCGGCGCGGCACTCGCGCCGGTCGACAAGATCCTGCAGGTGGAGGCCGATATCCTCGCCCCCTGCGCCATTGGTGGCATCCTGAATGCCGACACCATTCCGGCCCTGCGGGTGCAGGCCGTGGCGGGTGGGGCCAACAACCAGCTGGCAACCCCTGCCGATGGCGAAGCGCTGCACAAGCGTGGTATCCTCTATGCGCCGGACTATGTGGCCAATGCGGGCGGCATCATCAACGTGGCGACCGAGATCCTCAAGATCCGCGACCGGGAGCGCTTCGTCGCCGATAAGCTGGCCGAGGCCGAAGCGACGCTTGACGCGATCCTGACTCAGGCCGCCACGCGCGGGTTGGCGCCGCACAAGGTGGCCGACGATATCGTTCTGAGCCGCATGCAGCAGCGCCCTGCCGCCTGACCTGCCATTTTCCGCCCATTTTGCCCCCGTTGCGCGCCGGGAGATTGCGCTGCGGGGGTATTTTCGGCAGATTAACATGCAGATGGGGGGACCAACCCCTTGCACGGGGCAAGCGAGGCAGGGCGATGCGCAAGACATTCTCGGCATTTCTGATCACGTTCATGGTGGTGGGCGCCCCTCTGGAGGCAAGCCCGGTGGAACGCGCCTGTATGACATCGGGCCGCACGGCGGCGAACCCGTCGCTTTGCGCCTGTATCGGTAGCGCCGCGCGCCAGACCCTGAATTTCGGTGAACAGCGCCGCGCCGCGCGACTGTTTGACGACCCGGACGAAGCGGAAGAGTTGCGCATGTCCGACAACCATCGGGACGAGGCATTCTGGGACCGGTACAGGGCCTTCGGGGAAGCTGCCGAACAGATGTGCGGCTGAACTCAGGCGAGCTTCTCGGCCCAGGCCCTTGCGGCCAGTTCGATCAGGTCCAACACCCCGTCGAAATCCCGCGTGTAATATGGGTCGGGCACATCGCGTGGCGCACCATCCAGCGGGGCGAGGTACAGGGACAGCCTTGCCGTGGCATCCGCCGGGCGGATCGCCTGCAAATCCTTCAGATTGCTGCTGTCCATCGCCAGGATCAGGTCGAAGCGGTGGAAATCCTCGGCCGTGACCTGACGGGCGCGCTGTTGGCTGAGGTCATAGCCCCGCGCCCGTGCCGCCGCCTGCATCGGGCCATAGGGTGGCTTGCCCACATGCCAGCCTGCGGTTCCGGCACTGTCGATATGTGCATCAGGCAGCGCCACGCGCAGCAGCGCCTCGCCCGTGGGGGAGCGGCAGATATTGCCCAGACAGACACAGAGGATAGACTTGGTCATGGGGGCTCCTTCATTGCGGTGCCTTGATGCCATGGAAGGGGGCTGAATGGAACGCATTGTCATCCTGACCGGCGCGGGGATTTCTGCGGAAAGCGGGCTTGGCACGTTTCGCGACAAGGACGGGCTTTGGACGCGCTACGATTTGAACGAGGTTGCCACGCCGGAAGGATTCGCCCGCAATCCCCGGCTGGTGCATGATTTCTACAATGCCCGCCGCGCCAATGCGCTGGATGCTGCGCCCAATGCTGCGCATACCGCGTTGGCGCGGCTGGAACGGGAGTGGCCGGGGGAGCTGCTGATCGTCACCCAAAACGTCGATGACCTGCATGAACGCGCGGGCAGCCGCAATGTGCTGCATATGCATGGGGCGCTTGCCGGGGCGCTCTGCGCGGCCTGCGACCATCGCTGGCCCGCGCCACGGGTGATGGACCCCGACGCCCCCTGCCCCGCCTGCGCGGCCCCGCGCACGCGCCCGGATATCGTCTGGTTCGGAGAGATCCCCTATCACATGGACCAGATCGCCGACGCGTTGTGGCAGGCGGACCTGTTCGTGTCCATCGGCACCTCGGGCGAGGTCTATCCCGCCGCGGGATTCGTGCAGGAGGCGCAGGCCGCCGGGGCTGAGACGCTGGAAATCAACCTGGAGCCATCGCGCCTGCCGGGGCTGTTCGACCGGGTGATTGCGGGGCCTGCCACCGACACAGTGCCGGACTGGGTGGCTGAGATGCTGGCATAGCGGCCCGTTCAAAAGCCGGTGAGACGGTTTGATTGCGCGCTCAACATGGTGTATAGAAAACACATATTTAGATGCGTAAAGGGTTTCCCATGCAACGCCACTCCATCCTCGCCCTTTGTCTGCTGTTCACCACCCACGGCACGGCGGTCCATGCGCAGGCCGGTCTGGAAAGCTATGACCTGACCCCCTATCGCGTGATCTCGGTGCATGACGACTGGCGCGTTCTGTGTACACCTGTGGGCACCGGCAGCTGGTCCTATCCGCGCGATTGCGCCGTCGAGGATCGCTATGGGCTGATCGTGTTCGTCAATCCGTTCGGCTACTTCGCCTATACGCGACGCGGGCATGTCCCCGGTGATGGCATGATGCGGGAGGGAGAGGGTTTCGGCGCTGAAGAGGTATTGCTGACCTATGCCGGTCCGGACACATCGGCCGAGTTCATCTCGGGTGGCGCAGTCTTTCCAGACGGCTCTGCCCATACGGTCAGCCTGGACGGATACGCCGAGGCGCAGGCTGCCGCGATTGCGCTGATGCAATAGGGTTTCAATTGGAACGGCGCGCCGGATGGAACCTGCGGCGCGCCGCCAAGGGCCACTATGGGAGGGACAGCACCGTCGCGGCCCTATCCCAAGGGCTTAGTCAGAGGCCGCGTTGCCCATGTTGCCGTGGTTCATCTGGCCATGACCCTGCATCTGCTGACGCATTGGGTTGCGTTCCAGGTCGATCGGGATGGTCACGGTTATCTCACCGGCCTGTTCGAAGACGAGGGTCACCTCGATCTCATCGCCATGTTCGAAGGGCTGGTTGAGGCCGAGGAACATGACGTGGTCACCGCCGCGCGCCAGGGCGTGGCTGCCACCGGCGGGAATGGCGAAGCCTTCCTCTACGTGAATCATTCGCATCACGCCATTTGCGTCTTCCTGATGCGTGTGCAGCTCGACCCGTTCAGCCACGTCGGACCGGGCGTCAATCAGCCGATCATCGGTGTCGGTCTGGTTCATGATCTCCATGAAAGCCGCGCCCGATTGCGACATCATCGCCGACGCGCGCGCATAGGGGTCGTGGATCATGATACCGTCGGCAAAGGCGGGAAGGGCGAAGGACAGGGCGGCAACGCCCGCGAGAAGGGTGGATTTGAACGACATCGGTCGTCTCCTTGATCTGATTGGAATAGGGAAATTCGGGATCAGATCAGGGATGGGGGGCCACGCCCCTGCCCGCCCTGGACAGTGGTTTCGTGAACAAGCAGCGTGAAGGGCCGCGCATAGAGCCGCGCCATGTGCCATTGCGGCGCGTCCAGCGGTTGCGGTTCCGTCAGGGCCAATGCGCCGATGATGCAATCGGGGCAGGCATGAGACACCTCAATCGGCTGCCCATCGGGGCCAAGGGGCACGACCTGCTGGCCTGCGTCGATGCAGAGAATCATCGCGCCATTCATCGACATCCCGCCACGGGCCACGGCCATGCTGACCGAGGTCATGGCAAGTACCAGACCAAGCAGCAGCGCGGTTGCGGGATTCAGCAGACGGTTCATGTGGCCTAGATAGGCATGGGTCGCGGCGCTTGCAAAGCGCAAAAAGGACGCGGCCCCCGGTCAGATGCCGGAGGCCGCGAAACTGTGCTGAAAGGATCGGGGAAGATCAGGCTTCTGCCTGGGCCTTCGCGATATCTTTCTTGATTTTCAGCGCTTTGGGCGACAGCTCTTCGTCTTTCGCCTTGGCCAGGAACGCATCCAGACCACCACGGTGATCGACGGAGCGCAGGGCCGCTGCCGAAATCCGCAGCTTGAAGCTGCGATCAAGCGCCTCGGACCCGAGGGTCACGTCGTTCAGGTTCGGAAGAAACCGACGCTTGGTCTTGTTGTTGGCGTGGCTGACATTGTTGCCAGACATGGGGCCTTTTCCGGTCAATTCGCAGACGCGCGACATGTGCTTATCCTCGGTCTCAGAAACGGACAAGGGCGCTGAGCCGGTCAGCGCCCCTACAAATCTGGCGGGTGGATACGGCGCTGCACGGGCAGTGTCAAGCGATTCATCCCCGCCCGGGATGACTTTCCCTGTTTCCCGTCATAGCCTGCCGCCATGGTGAAGGAAACCGATCTCTATCCGCCGGTGAAAGCCTTTCTGGAAGGGCAGGGCTACGAGGTGAAATCCGAGGTCGGTGCCGCGGATGTGGTGGCCTTGCGTCCGGGCGAAGACCCGGTGATCGTGGAGCTGAAAACCCGTTTCTCGCTAGCGCTGTTCCATCAGGGGGTGGCGCGGCTGGCGCTGGCGGACCTCGTCTATCTGGCGGTGCCGCGCGGCAACGGGCGCGGATTTCAGAAGGCATTGAAGGAAAACGTGACGCTCTGCCGCCGCTTGGGGCTTGGCCTGCTGACCGTGCGGCTGCGCGATGGCTTCGTCGAGGCGCATTGCGATCCGGGGCCATATGCGCCGCGCATCTCGAAACCGAAACGCCAGCGGCTGCTGCGAGAGTTTTCGCGGCGTGTCGGCGACCCGAATAGCGGCGGGGCCACGCGGGTGGGACTGGTCACCGCCTACCGGCAGGACGCGCTGCGGTGCGCGGCCCATCTGGTAGAAAACGGCCCGTCACGGGGGCGGGACGTGAAGGCCGCCACCGGGGTGGACCGGGCCACGACCCTGATGCGGGACGACCACTATGGATGGTTCGAGAAGGTGGAGAAGGGTGTTTATGCGTTGACGCCCAAGGGGGTGGAGGGACTGAACGCGTATGGCGCGCCGGACTCGCATTCCGGCACGGCAGAGACCGAGAATACCTGCTGACCTGCCTTTTTGGGTTTTCCATTCGCCTGCGGCTTGTGTCACATAACCGTTACATTCGCCGAGGCAGCACGACATGTCCCTCACGGTTCTTCTGGCGGTCCTGGGTGCGGCCTTGCTGCATGCGGGCTGGAACGCCATCATCAAGACGGGGCTGTCCAAGCAGACCTCGATGTTCCTGCTGTCGGTGGGGCATGCGGCGATCGGCTTTGGCGTCGCCCTGACCAAACCGTTCCCGGTGGCAGAGGCATGGCCGTGGCTGCTGGCCTCGGGGCTGATCCATATGGCCTATCAGCTGTTCCTCGCCTTCGCCTATGAACAGGGGGATCTCAGCCGCGTCTATCCGCTGGCGCGCGGGGCCGCGCCGATGATGGTGTTGGTGGTGAGCGTGCTGTTCCTGTCCGACCCTATGGGCGTCATGGACTATGTGGGCGTTCTGGTCCTTGGCCTCGGCATCGCCTTCATGGCGCGCGGGGTCTTCACAAACGGGGAATCGCGGCGGTTGTTGCCCTTTGCGTTAGGTTCGGCCATGGCCACGGCGGGCTATACGCTGGCCGACGGGTTGGGCGCGCGTGTGGCGGGTGATCCGCTGCAATATGTGGGCTGGCTGATGATGCTGTCGGCGCTGTTCTACACCCCCGCTGCCATCGCACTGCGCGGGGTCGAGGTGATCCGGGCCAGCAGGCGGGACTGGATCATGGGGCTGATCGCGGCGGCGGCGAGCTTTGCCGCCTACGCGATTGCGGTCTGGGCCATGACGGTTGCCCCGCTGGCGCTGGTCGCAGCGCTCAGGGAAACGTCGATCCTGTTTGCGGTGCTGCTTGGCTGGCTGCTGTTTGGCGACAAGATGGACCGGGGCAAGATCATTGCCGCCGTTCTGATTGTCTCAGGCGTTGTTCTGACCCGGCTCTGACCACCGGACGGTCGCGTCGCCCGCCGCCATGTCGCCCTTTGCCCGGTCGAAGCGCAGATAGGCAATGGCCCGCCCGCCCGATTGGGTAAAGAGCGTGCCCGCCGGTTTGGCCCCCGCCATGATCGGGGTGCCCACGGGGACGCTGCCATCTATCTCCACCGTGACCAGCCCCTTGCGCAGGGTGGTCTTGTGTTTCATCCGCGCGGTGACCTCCTGTCCAACATAGCAGCCCTTGCGGTGGTCGACCCCGTGCAGCCGGTCATAGCCCATCTCCAGAATGTAACTGTCCTCGGGGATCAGTTCGATGCCGGTTTCGGGGATGCAATGGGCCACGCGAATGGCGTCCCAGTCGATCTGCGGCGCGCTGCCCTCCATCCCATAGGCCCGCCAGCCGAGGGCCTTGTGGCGTGGGTCGGCAAAGGCCCCGTCCGGAACCTCGGCAAGGCCACGGGCCACCGGCAAACCGCTGTCATCGATCGTCACGGCGGCACGCAGCTTGTACATCGAGAGACGCCGGAACAGCCCCGGCGCAAGGTCACCGGCCACGTCGAGCAGGATATCCTCTCCCCGGTCGAGCAGAAAGAAATCGGCCAGAAACTTGCCTTGAGGAGACAGAAGCGCAGAATAGACGAGCGCACCGGGCCGGGCGTCATTCGTCACCAACCCGTGCAAGAAGTGATGCGCATCCTTGCCTGCAATCCGCAACACGGTGCGATTCTCTGCCTTTTCGCCGGTCATCCACGTTTCCTTTCGCGTCTTCCCCGTCATATAGGACGGCAGACCGTCCTGAACCATGGGCTTTCGCAAGATGCCTGCGCCGCTGTCCATCATCATCCCCACCCTGAACGCAGCACCTTTGCTGGCGGCGACCACCGCGGCGCTGATGGAAGGGGTGGAGATGGGGCTGGTGCGCGAACTGGTGATCTCTGACGGCGGGTCCACGGATGAAACGGCAGAGGCCGCGAGGGAACTGGGCGCAGTCTGGGTCAGCGGCCCGGCCAGCCGGGGCGGACAACTGGCGCGCGGGGCGCAGGCGGCGTCGGCCCCGTGGCTGCTGTTTCTGCATGCCGACACGCATCTGGCCCCCGGATGGGGCGAAGCGGTTTTGACTCATATGAACCGCAACCCCGACCGCGCGGCCTGTTTCCGCCTCGCCTTCCGCAGCGAGGCGAGCGCCGCACGGCGCGTGGCAGGATGGGCCAACTGGCGGACGCGGGCGCTTGGCTTGCCTTATGGCGATCAGGGGCTGCTGTTGTCGCGGGTGCAGTACGACCGGGTTGGCGGCTACCCGGACCAGCCGCTTATGGAAGATGTGGCGATCGCGCGCGCCCTGAAAGACCGGCTTGTAATGGTGCCGGTGGAGGCGCGGACATCGGCAGCGCGATACGAGGCAGAGGGCTGGGTGAGGCGCGGGGCGCGCAACCTCGGCACCCTGCTGCGCTACCGGATGGGGGCCGATCCGGCGCGGCTTGCACGGCGCTATCACGGCACCGATTGACCCCGCCTGCGAGGGCGGCTACCGCTTTCACATGCCCTCTTGAAAGGTCCCGACATGAGCCTCGCCAACGGTCGTCATTACCTCGCCATTCCCGGCCCTTCGGTCATGCCCGACCGCGTGCTTCAGGCGATGCATCGACCTGCGCCCAACATCTATACGGGGCAGTTGGTGGACATGACCGCAACCATCGTTGCGGATCTAAAGCAGGTGGCGCGGACCCGACATGAGGTGGCGATCTATATCGCCAACGGCCATGGCGCTTGGGAAGCGGCGCTGTGCAACACCCTCTCACGGGGCGACAGCATCCTGATTCTCGGAACCGGGCGGTTTTGCCAAGGCTGGGGCGAGATGGCGCGCGGATTGGGGATCGAGACCGAGATCATCGATTTCGGCTTCCGCGCGGCGGTGGATCTGGACCGCGTGGCAGAGGCTCTGCGCGCCGATACGAGCCACAAGATCAAAGCGGTACTGGCGGTGCAGGTCGATACGGCCTCCTCGGTCAAGAACGACATTCCCGGCCTGCGTCGTGTGCTGGATGAGACCGGCCACCCGGCGCTGCTGTTTTCCGACAATATCGCCTGCCTGGCAGTGGATGAGTTCCACATGGATGACTGGGGCGTCGACGTGATGGTGACGGGCTGCCAGAAGGGGCTGATGGTGCCGCCGGGCATGTCCTTCGTCTTTTTCAACGACAAGGCGGATGCCTCCCGCGAAACGGCTGACCTCGTGACGCCCTATTGGGATTGGCGCCCGCGTGCGAACCCGGCGCTCTACTATCAGCATTTCTGCGGCACCGCGCCAACGCATCACCTGTATGGGCTGCGCGAGGCTTTGGACATGATCCTGCACGAAGAAGGGCTAGAGGCAGTCTGGCACCGCCATAAGGTGCTGGCAGGGGCTGTCTGGGCCGCGTTCGAGGCATGGGGAACAGACACCGATATCGAGCTGAATATCGCTGGCCCGGCAGAACGTTCGCACGCGGTGACGACGGTTCGCATGGGGGGCGTGGCAGGCACGCGCCTGCGCCACTGGCTGGAGCAGCAGGCGGGGATCACGCTTGGCATTCCGCTTGGCGCACCGGAAGAAGACGCCAATGGCATCTTTCGCATCGGCCATATGGGACACGTGAATGCGCATATGGTCATGGGCGTGCTTGGGTCGCTACAAGCGGGCATGACCGCGTTGCGCATTCCCCACGGACCGGGCGGACTTGATGCAGCAGCTGAGGTCATCGCAAAGGGATAGAAGAATTTTGAACCAAAATTCTTCCGACCTTCCCAAAATTCTTCTGGAAGAATTTTGCTGACCTGAAAAATCTTCCAGAAGATTTTTCCTAGTCGTTCGCCTCTGCCAATGCGGCGGGAAGCACTTCTGCGAAGGCTGCAAGATCTTCGTCGCGCCCGCAACTCACGCGGATGCAGCGATCCTGTGGGGACGTGAACGGCATGCGCACGAAGATTCCTCGCGCCACCAGCCCCTGAAGCACGGACCGAGCAAAATCCCCGTCGCGACCGCAGTCGATGGCCACGAAATTGGTTGCTGACGGCAGCGGTGTCAGCCCGTTGTCCCGTGCGATCCGGCCGATCTGGTCGCGGGAGTTCGCAATCCGCTCCACCGTTTCACGCAGGTAATCCTGGTCCTCCAACGCCGCTAGCGCGGCGGCCTGCGACACGCGGCTCATGCCGAAATGGTTGCGGATCTTGTTAAAGGCGGTGATCAGCCCGGCCTCTGCGATGGCATAGCCCACGCGCATGCCCGCAAGACCGTAAGCCTTGGAGAAGGTGCGCATACGGATCACGCGGGTGTCGCTCGCATCAAGCGGCGGGATCGCATCGGCAGGGGCGCTGTCGCAATAGGCCTCATCCAGCACAAGAAGGCAGCCCTCGGGCACCGAATTGATCAGATGCTGTACGGTGTCCGCGTCGTGCCAACTGCCCATGGGATTGTCGGGATTGGCGAAATAGATCAGCTTGGCGCGCGTTTCATGCGCCTTGGCGATCAGCGACAGCGGGTCTTCATGGTCGTCGGCATAGGGCACCTTGTGAAGCTCGCCGCCGAACCCGGCCACGTGGTAGTTGAAGGTCGGGTAGGCCCCGTCCGAAGTGACCACCGCATCGCCAGGTTTGATCAGCAGACGAACCAGATAACCAAGCAGGCCGTCGATCCCTTCACCCACCACGATGTTTTCCATGCCCACACCATGATGGGCCGCAAGCGCTGCGCGCAGATCGTAGGATTCCGGGTCACCATACATCCACGCCTCATTCGCGGCTTCGGCGATGGCTGCCTTGGCCTTGGGAGATGGACCGAAAACGCTTTCATTGGCGCCAAGCCGCGCGCGAAAAGCCTCGCCGCGGGCCCGTTCCTGGGTTTCGGGGCCCACAAAGGGGACGGAGGCGGGGAGGCTCTGGACGAGCGATGTGTAGCGTGGACCGATCATGGCAAGAGAAGAACCCAAAAGCGAAGCGACGCGCAAGGGTTTCCCGCGCGTCGCTGGTTGTAACAGAAGGGCTGGCTGTTAGCCAATCTCTGCCAGACGCGCAAGCGCGTCCTTGATCTTGGCCTCTTCCTCTTCACGCGCGGCGAGATTGTCGCGGGTTTCCTCGACCACCTCTGCCGGGGCGCTTTCGGCGAACTTCGGGTTGTTCAGCCGTCCGCGCAGCCCGCCCAGTTCCTTTGCCAGCTTGCCAAGCACCTTTTCCAGCCGCGCCTTTTCCTCGTCCACGTCGATGATGTCGGCAATCGGCAGGCCGAAGACCGCACCTTCGACGGCGATGGTGACGGCCCCTTTAGGCAGCGTGTCCACGGTGTCCACGCCGACAACGCGGGCCAGCCGCAGGATCATCGCTTCGTTGCGGTTCCACGCAGCTTGTCCCTTGGCGTCCAGTTCCGCCTGCAACAGCGGCACCTTGAGACCGGCAGGCACATGCATCTGCGCGCGAACGGACCGGATGGCTTCGATCAGGCCGATGACCCAGTTCATCTCGCGGTCGGCTTCGGCATCGACAAGCTCTTCGCCGTAGGTCGGCCAGTCGGTGTGGACCAGCAGCTTTTCGCGGTCCGCAATCTGGCCCCACAGCTCTTCGGTGACGAAGGGCATGGTGGGGTGCAGCATCACAAGGCACTGGTCGATGACCCAGGCCATGGTGGCGCGGGTTTCCGCGATCACCGCCTCGTCGCCCGAGGCGAAGAGCGGCTTGGCGAATTCCAGATACCAGTCGCAGACCTTGCCCCAGACGGTGGCATAGAGCCCGTTGGCCGCGTCATTGAACCGGTAGGCATCGAGTGCCGCGTCATGGGCGACGCGGGCGCGGGCGATTTCGCCCACGATCCAGCGGTTGACGGTCTGGGTGACGCCCGCGGGGTCGAAGCCCGGCACCGGTTTGCACTCGTTCATCTCGGCGAAACGGGCGGCGTTCCAGATCTTGGTGGCGAAGTTGCGGTAGCCCGCGATGCGCTGCGTGGACAGCTTCAGGTCGCGGCCCATGGCGGCCATGGAGGCGAGCGTGAAGCGCACCGCATCCGCGCCGTATTCGTCAATCAGTTCCAGCGGGTCCAGAACGTTGCCAAGCGACTTGGACATCTTCTTGCCCTTCTCGTCCCTCACGAGGGCGTGGACATAGACCGTGTGGAAGGGGATCTGGTCGACCACGGCCAGTTGCATCATCATCATCCGGGCGACCCAGAAGAAGATGATGTCGAAGCCGGTGATCAGCGTCGAGGTCGGGAAATACTTGGCGTAGGCCTCGGTTTCCTCGGGCCAGCCAAGCGTGCCTATGGGCCAGAGACCGGAGGAGAACCAGGTGTCGAGGACATCTTCGTCACGTGTCAGGGCCTTGCCACCCGACATGACGACTGCTTCGTCCTCGGTCGCGGCGCAGTATTCGTTGCCGTCGTCGTCATACCAAACCGGAATCTGGTGCCCCCACCACAGCTGGCGGCTGATGCACCACGGCTCGATATTCTCCAGCCAGTGGTAATAGGTCTTGGCGTCGCGTTCGGGCAGGATGCGGGTATAGCCTGCGGCCTCGTCGAATTCGCCTGCCTCCTGCGCGGCCATGCCCTTGCGAACGGCGTCCAAAGCCGGGCCGACGATCTTGGCGGCATCCACGAACCACTGGTCGGTCAGGTAGGGTTCAATCGCCACCTTGGACCGGTCGCCATGGGGCACCATGTGCTTGTCTTCGTCGATCCCGTCGAGCCAACCGTTGTCGCGCGCCTCGGTCACGATGGCATCGCGGGCCTCGTAGCGGTCCATGCCGTCATAGCGTTCGATGGCCGCGCCGATCATGTCTGCCGGGCAGCCCTCCGCGAAGTCGTCATTGCCGCGCAGGAACATCGCCGCGCGGGTGGTCATGACGTTGATGGCGCGCAGGCCGGTGCGCTTGCCCACTTCCATGTCATTGAAGTCATGCGCCGGTGTGATCTTGACCGCGCCGGTGCCCTTTTCGGGGTCGGCATATTCGTCGGCCACGATCGGGATGGAGCGGCCACAGATGGGCAGCGTCACGGTCTTGCCGATGAGGTGGGCATAGCGCCGGTCCTCGGGATGAACCGCAACGCCGGTATCGCCCAGCATCGTTTCAGGCCGTGTCGTGGCGACGGTCAGGTAATCGCGGGTTTCCCAGTCGGTCGGGTTGCCTTCCTCGTCGAATTCGATCGGGTGTTCGTAGGTCTCGCCGCCATCCAGCTTGTAGCGCAGGCGCCACATCTTGCCATTCACCTCGACCTGCTCGACCTCCAGATCGGAAATCGCGGTCTCGAAATGCGGGTCCCAGTTCACCAGCCGCTTGCCGCGATAGATGAAGCCCTTGTTGTACATCTCCACGAAGACCTTGATCACGGCATCGTGGAAATTGGCGTGGTTGCCGCGATCCGGGTCGCCCTCTGCCCCGCCCATGGTGAAGGCCTCGCGCGACCAGTCGCAGGAGGCGCCGAGGCGCTTCAACTGCCCGATGATGGTGCCGCGCGATTTGACCTTCTGTTGCCAGACCCGGTCGAGGAATTTCTCACGCCCCATTTCGCGGCGCGAGGGTTCGCCATTCGCGGCCATCTCGCGTTCGGTCACCATCTGGGTGGCGATGCCCGCATGGTCGGTGCCGGGTTGCCAGAGCGTGTCGAAGCCCCGCATCCGGTGCCAGCGCACCAGGATATCCTGCAACGTGTTGTTAAAGGCATGGCCCATATGCAGGCTGCCGGTCACATTCGGCGGCGGGATCATAATGCAGAAGGTTTCGTCCCGGCTGGCATTAGCACCAGCGGCAAAGGCATTCGCCTCGTCCCATTTCGCCAGGATTTTCGGTTCGGCCTCGGCGGCGTTAAAGGTCTTTTCCATCGCCTGCATGTCCCATGTTCTAAGCTTGAGGGTGACTTATCCGCTTCGCGGGCAAAGGCCAAGGGCACGGGCAGGGAATTGCGGTGAAATCGCGTGGGCTGGACAGTTGCCACCGGCTTGATACCTATGAAGGCGAGGCAAGTCGGAGCAGGTCATGAAATTCGGAAGCAGCCAGTCGGTCACGAGGGAAGAGGATCAGCGGTTCCTGACGGGTCAGGGGCGCTATGTGGACGACATCGCGCCGGAGGGGGCGCTGCACTGCTATCTGCTGCGCAGCCCGGTGGCCCATGCGGAGATCGCCGAGTTGGATGTGTCGGAGGCGCGGGACGTGCCCGGTGTGCATCTGGTGGTGACGGCGGCGGATCTGGCGGCGGCGGGGCTGGCCAATTCCATCCACTTCACGGTGATCGACACCGAAGACGGGGGCAAGGCCGCCGCCCCGCGCCGCCCGATCCTTGCCGAAGGCCGGGTACGCTTCGTGGGCGAACCCGTGGTGTTCATCGTGGCCGAGACCATGGTGGCAGCACGCAATGCGGCGGAACTGGTCGTGCTGGACTTCGACGAGTTGGAGCCGAAGCTGGATGTCGCCATTGGCGGGCCGGAGATCCACCCCGAAGCACCGGGGAACCTGTGCTATTCCTGGGGGGCTGGCAACAAAGAGGCCGCAGACAAGGCCCTGACGGACGCGGCCCATGTGGTCAAGGTCACGGTGGAAGACAATCGGATCATGTGCGCCAGCATGGAGCCGCGCGCGATTTATGCCGAGATGCAGGGCGAGCGCCTGCATGTCTGCGAGAACGGGCAAGGGGTGTGGACGAAGAAGGCCGAGATATCTGCGTGGCTCGGGGTCGATCCCGAGATTGTACATGTGACCACGCCCGATGTAGGCGGGGCCTTCGGCATGAAAACCATGCGCTACCCGGAACATTTCCTGCTGTCCTTCGCGGCGCGGGAACTGCGCCAGCCTGTCCGCTGGATGGCCGACCGGACGGAATCCATGCTGTCCGACAATGGCGGGCGCGACCTGACCTGCACGGCGGAACTGGCCTTCGATGCCAATTACAAGCTGACGGGTTATCGCCTGCACACGGTCTCGAACGTGGGGGCCTATGTGTCGGGCTTCGCCCAGATCATCCAGAGCCGCCTGTTTTCCCACGTCTTTCCCGGAGTCTATGACGTGCAGGCGGCCTATATGAACAACAAGGCGGTGTTCACCAACACGACTCAGGTCGACGCCTATCGCGGGGCCGGTCGGCCCGAGGCGATCTATGTGCTGGAACGCGCGATGGACCATGCGGCGCGGGTTCTGGGGGTGGACCCGATGGAGCTGCGCCGTCGTGCGTTCATCAAACCGGGGCAGATGCCCTACAGGACGGCGGCAGGTGAACTCTATGACTCAGGCGATTTCGCACGGGCGATGGACCGGGCCGCGCGGGAGGCCGACACCGCCGGGTTCGACGCGCGCCGGGCCGAAAGTGCCGCGAAGGGCAAGCTGCGCGGTCAGGGGCTGTGCTATTACATCGAGGCCATCTTGGGCCAGCCGATGGAAACCGCAAAGGTGGAGCTGACCGGGAGCGGGGCCAAGGTCTATGTCGGCACACAATCGGCGGGTCAGGGGCATGAGACGGTCTATAAACAGCTGCTGCGCGACAGGTTGGGGCTGGCACTCGACCAGATCGAAATCGTGCAGGGCGACAGCGACCAAATCGCCAGGGGCGGCGGCACCGGCGGGTCTCGGTCGGTCACGGTACAAGGCTCGGCCATATACGCGACCTCTGACCTGCTGCTGGAGGGACTTCTGCCCTTCGCAGAGGAGGTGATTGGCGCCGAGGGTGCGCGGTTCGATCCAGAAGAGGCCGTCTTCCGCGCACCGGGGTCGAACACGGTCGTAGGTCTGATGGAACTGGCCGAACGGGCCGAGGCGGAGGGGCGCGCCGATCTGCTGGTGGCCCAGAAGGAAATCCGCAACGCGGGCCGGTCCTTCCCCAATGGCTGCCACATCGCGGAGGTGGAGATCGACCCCGACACCGGTTTGTTAACCATCGAGCGCTACACTGTGACCGACGATCTGGGCAACCTCATGAACCCGATGCTGGTCGAAGGGCAGATTCACGGTGGCATTGCGCAGGGGGCCGGACAGGCGATGAACGAACGGGTGGTCTTCGATGAAAACGGGCAGTTGCTGACGGCAAGTTTCATGGATTACGGCATCCCGCGCGCCGGGGATTTCCCGTTCTTCGACTTCCACTCGGAACCGACCGAGACCGAGACCAACATGCTCGGCATGAAAGGCTGTGGCGAGGCGGGGACCATCGGCGCGATGGCGGCAGTGGCGAACGCGGTTCAGGATGCGCTGTGGCCCGTGGGGGTCAGGGTTGCGGATATGCCGTTCACGCCGCATCGTGTCTGGCAGATGATCGAGGAGGCAAAGGGCGCGATTGGCACCGATCAGGGGTAAATGGTCTTTCTGGCGCGGGTTTCGCAACGAGGAACCGCGCCTGCCGGATGTTCGGCCCGCCTGCACCCATGTGGTGCTGCTCGATGGCACCATGTCTACCCTGCGCCGGGGTCAGGAGACCAATATCGGCCTGACCTATCGGCTGCTCTCGGAACTGCCCCAATCGGCCAATGTGATGCTGTATTACGAGCCCGGAATCCAGTGGCGCGGGGTCAAACGCTCGGTCGAGGTGTTGGCCGGGGTCGGGATCAACCGCCAGATCAAGCGCGCCTATCTGTTCCTGGCCCGCAACTACCACCCCGGCGACCGGATCTTCCTGATGGGCTATTCGCGCGGCGCCTTCGCGGTGCGGTCACTGGCGGGGCTGATCGACAAACTGGGGTTGCTGCGGCCCGCGCAGATCAGTGAAGAGGCGCTGGAGCGGCTCTATTGCCTGTATCAGGAGGCGCCGGACAGCCAGCAGGCCCGCGCCTTCCGCGCCGCGCGCTGTCATGACCGGGTACGGATCGAGATGGTGGGTGTCTATGACACGGTGCGCGCGCTCGGGCTGCGCTGGCCTTTGCTTTGGCGACTGGCCCCGCAAGCGCATGAGTTTCACAGCCACGAGTTGGGCCCCTCGACCCGCCACGGGCGCCACGCGCTGGCAATGGACGAAACCCGCGATGTCTACGCACCCGTCATGTGGACCCTGCCCGAAGGGCGTGAGGGCGATGTGATCCAGATGTGGTTTCGCGGCACCCACGGGGATGTGGGCGGCCAGCTTGGTGACTGGCAGGCGGCACGACCGCTGGCGAATATCCCGCTGGCCTGGATGCTGGGAGAGGCGGAACATTGCGGTCTGCCCCTGCCGCCCCATTGGCGCAGCCGCTACCTGACCGATCCGGGTGCGCCCTCGGTCGGGACCATGCGCGGCTGGAGCCGGATCTTCGTGCTGCGCCGCAAGCGGCGGATTGGGCTGGACCGGTCCGAAAGGGTGCATCCAAGCGCCCTGCCCGCCGCGCGTCAGGCCGGGTTGCCGGTAATGTCGGACGGGGCGCTGCGGATTGGATAGGC
>NZ_MNBL01000110.1 GCF_001879695.1 Nioella sediminis | reverse complement strand
CGCCCGCCCGTGAGGGGGGACGCCCCCCCCTTCACCCCCCGTTTGGCAGCGTTGGCGCAGAACTCATGCTTTGCGCGGCTTAGCCCGTAGCGTGGGGTCCGCCTGTGCCGGATCCTCGGGCCAGGGATGCTTGGGATAGCGGGCGCGCATGTCCTTGCGCACATCGGCATAGCTTCCCGCCCAGAAGCCGGGAAGATCGGTCGTGGTTTGCACTGGGCGACCGGCAGGGGAAAGCAACGTCATGCGCAGGGGCTGACGGTCCTTCCCGATGGTCGGATGGGTGGTGGTGCCGAAGACCTCTTGCAGGCGCAGGGCCACTTCAGGCACATCGCCGGAAAAGTCAATCGCTGCCTTGCGGCCCATTGGCGTGACCCAATGCGCAGGGGCGAGCCGGTCCAGCGCCTGCTGCTGATCCCAGTCAAGCAGGGTCTTGAGAGCCTCGGTCGGGTCCAGCCGTTTGAGATCGGCGGCGCTGCGCTGATCGGTCAGGAAGGGGGCGAGCCAGGTTTCCAACCCGTCCAGAAGGGCCGCGTCCGAGACATCGACAAGACCGGAGGCCCGCAGCCTGGCCCGCAGGAGTGTCGCGGTTTTTGACCAGTTCAGAACATCGAGACCGAGATCCCGGAGGCCTGCAATCAGGGCGGTTGTCAGCGCCTCGGGCGGGGCATCCTTCCAGATCCGGTCCTGAAGGATCAACGCGCCGAACCGCTCCTCTTCCCGCGCCACCACCCGCCGGTCCCGGCGCGACCAGTCGCAACGCTGCACCCAGGTGATCCGGTCGGCATAAAGCCCGCGCAACTCGCCCTCGCTGAGCGCCACCGCCTGCCGGATGCGGGCCTCGCGCGGGTTGCCATCGAGGTCGGTCGCCACGATCAGCCGCTGCCCGGCCAGTGCATCGCCATCGGGCATCACCGCGCCCTTGCCGCCGGACAGGATATAGCGGGGCGCATCGCCCTTGCGACGCAGCCCGATGCGGTCGGGATAGGCCAGCGCCGCCTGCTCGGCGAGGCTGTGTTGTGGCCCCTTGGCGAAACGGGACAGGCGTTTGGCCTCTTCCTTGATGCGCATCACCGTCCCCCGGTCCGCATTCAGCCCGCCGGGATTGTCCAATGCGCGCAACCGCAACGACAGGTCCGTGCCCCGGTTGCGCAGCGGATCGCGCTCCGACAGCAGGGCCGCCAGCCGCTCCGCCCCCTTGCCGCCCATGGCCAGCATGTGGGCAAGGCGCGGATGCAGCGGCATGCGCGACAAGGCCTTGCCATGATCCGTCACAAGGCCTGCGTCGGTCAGCGCGCCAAGACCCCGCAACAGGGCCAGTGCCTCGGCCAGTGCCCCTGACGGGGGAGGCGTCAGAAAGGCAAGGTCAGCCCCATCCCCCGCCCCCCAAAGCGCAAGATCAAGCGCCAGCGACGCAAGGTCGGCGGCCTCGATCTCGGCGGGGGGAAAGGCGGGCAAGGCCCCCTCGCCGCCCCTTGTCCAGTTGCGATAGCAGATGCCTTCCGCCACACGTCCCGCGCGCCCCCGGCGCTGATCGGCCTCGGCCCGGCTGACCGCTTCGGTCACCAGACGCGACATGCCAGAGGAGGGATCGAACCGCGCACGACGTGCGCGCCCGCCATCCACCACCACCCGGATATCGGGAAGGGTCAGCGAGGTTTCGGCAATCGACGTCGCCAGCACCAGCTTGCGTTGCCCCTTCGCCTCGGATCGCAGGGCGGCGCGTTGCGCGGCCAACGGCATGGCCCCAAAGAGCTGGTGCATCACCACATTGCCCGGCAGATCCGCCAGCAGCGCGGCGGTGCGTCGGATCTCGCCCTCGCCGGGCAGGAAGGCCAGAATACCCCCCTCTGTCTCGCGCAGCGCCAGACCGATCAGGGCCGCGACAGACTGCTCGAACCGCTCTTCCTTGCGCGGCGGGGTCTCGCGCCAGCGGGTCTCTACCGGGTATGCCTTGCCTTCGGAGGTCACAACCGGGGCATCGTCCAGAAGGGCGGCGACCGGTGCTGCGTCCAACGTGGCGGACATCACCAGCACCAGCAGATCCTCGCGCAGCGCGCCGCGCACTTCCCATGTCAGGGCAAGCCCCAGATCCGCATTGAGGGAACGTTCGTGAAATTCATCGAAGATCACCGCGCCGATGCCCGGCAGTTCCGGATCGTCCTGCAACATCCGCGTCAGGATGCCCTCGGTCACCACTTCCACCTGCGTGTCAGGCCCCACTTTGCTCTCACCGCGCACCCGATAGCCGATGGTCTGGCCGGGGTGTTCGCCAAGGGTCTCGGCCATCCGTTCGGCAGCGGCCCGCGCGGCAAGGCGGCGAGGTTCCAGCATCAGGATGCGCCCCGCTGCGATGCCGGCCCTGAGCAACGCCAGAGGCACGCGCGTGGTCTTGCCCGCGCCCGGCGGGGCTTGCAGAACGGCGCGGCCATGAGATCGCAGGGCGCTCACAAGCTCGGGCAGGATGGGGTCAATGGGCAGGCGGGTCACGGGGTCGGGCTCAGTCCTTGGGCAATCGGCATGTCGGGCCATAAAGGGCGGCACTGACGGCCCGCGTCAACCGCTGCCGGTTGCTGTCATAACGCCGCGCCGGGTGGACAAGGCGGCATCCGGCGGGGCAAACAGCGTCTGGCGCTTTGCTGATCCGCTGAAAGAAACGATGGCCCGATGACCGACACCCGCCTGCCCGCCGATCTGCCCGACCGCATCCTAGCCGGGGAAAGGCGTGCCTTGGCGCGTGCTGTGACACTGGTGGAAAGCACCCGGCCCGATCACCGGGCCGAGGCGACGGCCTTGCTGGAAACGCTTCAGGGCCATGGGCGGCAGGCGTTGCGGATCGGATTGTCGGGCACGCCGGGAGTGGGCAAGTCCACCTTCACCGAAAGCTTTGGCATGATGCTGGTGGAGCAGGGCCTGAACGTGGCTGTGCTGGCGGTCGATCCCAGTTCGACCCGCTCCGGCGGATCGATCCTCGGCGACAAGACCCGGATGGAACAGCTATCCCGCCAGAAGAATGCCTTTATCCGGCCCTCACCGTCGCTGTCTCATCTGGGTGGCGTATCGCGCCGCACGCGAGAGGCCGTGGCGCTGTGCGAGGCCGCCGGGTTCGACGTGATTATCATCGAGACCGTGGGGGTTGGCCAGTCAGAGACCATGGTGGCCGAGATGTGCGACCTGTTCGTGCTGTTGCTGGCCCCGGCGGGAGGGGACGAGTTGCAGGGTGTCAAGCGCGGGATCATGGAGATTGCCGACCTCATCCTTGTCAACAAGGCCGATGGCGACCTGAAAGCCACCGCCACGCGGACATGCGCGGACTATGCGGGCGCGCTGCGGCTGTTGCGCAAACGGGCGCGCGATCCGCAGGATTTCCCCAAGGCGCTAACGGTCTCGGCGGTCGAGGGCGACGGGCTGGAACGGGCTTGGGACGAGATGCAGGCACTGGCCGCCTGGCGCAAGGAACACGGCGTCTGGCAGGAGCGGCGGGCGGAACAGGCCCGTCACTGGTTCGAGGAAGAGGTGCGATCCGGCCTGCTAACGCGGCTGACGGGAGATCCCGCGATGCGGGCGCGTATGGCAGAGCTTGGCGCAGCCGTGGCCCGCGGCGAAACCTCTCCCGATGCGGCGGCGGCAGATATCCTTGCGGGGCTGACAGGCTAGGCCGGGTCAGACGTCCCCTTCCCGCGTCGTGACGAATGGCATCTCGATAACCGGTGCGGGTTCCGGCACCGGCACCCGGACACGGCGCAACCCAAGCCGCGGATGCATTCGCCCGGCCAGCATCCAGGCCGCCAGCAGCGCCCCGCCCGACAGGGCAAATATGGACGACAGCGGCGCCGCCAGCAGCAAGAGCCATGCCGCGCCGGGTGTCAGGATACCCGACACATCGCGAAAGCTGGAATAGACGGCTGACATCTCGGTCCGTTCCGAGGGTTTTACCGCCATCAGGAAGGGCAAGCCCCCGCAGACATCCAGCAGGATCAGGAAGAACGACACCGAGGCCAGCGCCACCACGGCCGCCACCGGCCAGCCCGCCAGCGCAAAGGCCGCGACCGACAACACCCCTGCCCCCAGAAATCCGGTGCGCACGGACTGGCGCACAGACCTTCCCTGCATCCAGCGCAGCATCAGCGGCGTGATGAACAGCAGCCCGTTGGTCATCGACAGCATGACGCCGCCCAGTTGCTCGCTCAGCCCCGCATTCACCGCGAAGATGGGCAGGTAGACCACATAGACCCACCAGCCACAGGACCGGATGACAGCGAATAGCCAGCCCGCCACCAGCCTCGGCTGTGCCGCGAAGCGGCCCAGATAGGCAATCGGGTTCGTGGCGGGCCGCTTGGCCTTCTGGATCAGCTTGCCATTGCCGAGCCGCAGGTAAAGAAAGGTGGCCATCATCCCCAGAATCGCGACGCCCGAGATAAGGAAGGGCGCCGGACGCCACCAGTCCATCAGGTAGACACCCGCCACCGGCCCGACAGTCCAGCCGGCGGCACTGTAGAACATGCGCAGGGTTTCGCTGCGCCCAAGTTCCACCCGTTCGATATAATCCAGAACATAGGCGTTGAAGCAGACGAAGAGCGTGGCGACGGCCACCGTGGTCAGGGCCAGCGTTACAACGATGAGATCCGGCGAAATGGCCCCGATCCCGGCACCGGCGAAGAAGGTCAGCGCCGCACCGGTGTAAAGCCAGCGGCGCGGCACGAAACGGTTCAGCCACGGCACCAGAAAGCCCGCGATCATCGACAGCAGCCCGACGATGAAATAGGCCTCTGACACCGATTTGGCGCTGCCCAGGGTGTCCAGCATCGCCAGCGGCATCACCGAGATCAGGATGCCACGCGCCACCGCCTCGCACCCCGCAAGCGTGGCAAACCCCTTGACGCCCGGCGCAGGAGCGTGGCGCAGCCATTCGGGTATTCGGCGTTCATGCATGGGGGCTCAGAGTCTGAAATACCCTTTGACCCTAGGCAGCCAGACCCCCCTGTCTTGCCCGCACGCGACCATGGCAAGGTCGTTGCCGGGCCTTTGACCTGTCGGTGACACAGCACCGCGGTGGCCTCATCCGCAAGGCCGACCAACGTGCCAAATCCATATTGGACAGGGCAATGATCTTGCTGTCGGCGATCTGTGGCATGGGCGCGTCTACGGGTTGCGCATGCAGTATTGAGGTGGGTGCGCGCCTTCTGTGAACTCGACCCCGCCGCAAGCGGCGCAGCGCCAGCGCGCGCGCCCCCAGGGGGCGGGACGCGCGTCGGGTTCCCAGATGCAATCGCCTGTGGGGTTGTCCGGGGCGGGGGATTCTCCAACACGAGGGCCACCGCGCGACCGGGCCAATCCGACCAGCAGCGCCCCGATCCTGAGCCACAGGAATACGGCCAGAACCGTTAGCCCCGCCACCAGAAACGGATGGTCCTGAGGCAGATATTCGCGCAGCCAGGGCGGCAGGATGGCATCGAGATCGGTCATGATCCGGTCAGGATATCTCTGCCCGCCGTGGGGACAAGAGGCGACGAACAAAGCGCTTGGGATTGATGGCGGACCGGTCAGCCCGGGTCACCCGTCTTTCACCCCACCATGGGCCTGCGATCGGGGTAGATCACCTCGGACACGCCCTGTTCTTCAAGATCGAGGCTGAACGTATCGAGCCCGACATTGGCCTTGTGCTCCAGCTCTGCCGGATAGAGATAGACGAGCCCCAGGATGGTCACCTTGTCCCCGTTCGGCAGATCAAAGCGCACGGCCTCTTCCGGCAGGATCGTCGGATAGCTGACCATGGCGGCACTCATCCCCGTATCGCCGGAATAGGACGCCCCGTCCGGGGAGGAGAGCGTGTGACCATCCGCCAAGAACGTCCCGGCGCTGTGGGGATAGCGGGCGTAGTGCTTGAGATACTTGATCGGCCACCATGTCGCGGCATCGTCGTTTCGGCGCTGCTGCATGATCCCGACCACCTTGTCGCCCCAGTCCGTATGCAACCCGATCATCAGCTCGGCCCGGCCCCAGATCGCGGGGTCGCCATTGTCCGGCACGGCCATGCGTTCGTTGCTCATGCCAAGGGTCACGAAAACCCAGTGGTCACGTGAGGCTGTAGGGGCAAAGCACAGAATGTCGATCGGCACGACATCCGATACCAGTTCATGAAAGAGCATCGGCTGAACGCCAAACGCTTCGGTCAGCCTGTTTCGGATCACCTCAAGGTTTGGCAGGGCAAGGGGCTCAGGCCCGTGCGACGCGGAGGCGGTGTCTTTCGTCCGTGCGGGCTTTTGCGCGCCGCCGAAAATCTTCTTCAGGAATTTCATCGGGATGGAACCATTCTTGGTGCAGAGGGTGCGAGGGTTGATGCTCGTGCCGTCCGCGAGCGAAAATGCTCTCACGAGGTCTGAAATGATGCGGCCCGTCGGGGCTGCGGGTTGAAATGGCATTGGTCGGGGGAAAGCGTGAAATGACGCTTGTCTGGGGGTGATCAGGCCGACAGGCAGCTTCGTCCGCAACGCAGAAAGCCGCAAGGTTACGCCCTGCGCCAATCCTGCATTTTCTGACTTCGTTACTCGTCATCACAAAAGAAACTCGTGAACCCAATCGGATGCATGGTCCTGCATTCGCGGGGCGGAGTAAATCCCCCCTGACGCGGGCCCCAAAAGAAACGGGCCGGCGACGGGAAAGTCACCGGCCCGGTTTCAGAATGTCTAAAGGATCAGAGCTGCCGCTCGACCATCATCTTCTTAATCGACGCAATCGCCTTGGCCGGGTTCAGACCCTTGGGGCAGGTCTTGGCGCAGTTCATAATGGTGTGACAGCGGTAGAGCTTGAAGGGATCTTCCAGCTCGTCCAGACGCTCGCCCGTGGCCTCATCCCGGCTGTCGATCAGCCAGCGATAGGCATGGAGCAGCGCGGCGGGGCCGAGGTAGCGGTCACCGTTCCACCAGTAGCTGGGGCAGCTGGTCGAACAGGACGCACACATCACACATTCATAAAGCCCGTCGAGCTTCTTGCGATCCTCGATGGATTGCCGCCACTCTTTCTCGGGGCGCTGCGTCTTGGTTTCGAGCCACGGCATGATGCTGGCATGCTGCGCATAGAAATGCGTCAGGTCCGGGATCAGGTCCTTCACCACCGGCATGTGCGGAAGCGGGTAGATCTTCACGTCGCCCTTGATCTCGTCCATGCCGTAGATGCAGGCCAGCGTGTTGATCCCGTCGATATTCATCGCGCAGGACCCGCAGATGCCTTCGCGGCAGGAGCGGCGGAAGGTCAGGGTCGGGTCGATCTCGTTCTTGATCTTGATCAGCGCGTCCAGAACCATCGGGCCGCAGGTATCCATGTCGACGAAATAGGTGTCGACCTGCGGGTTCTTCCCGTCGTCGGGGTTCCAGCGGTAGATCTGGAACTTGCGGACATTGGTGGCGCCTTCCGGCTTGGGCCATGTCTTGCCCGTGATGATCTTGGAGTTACGGGGAAGCGTGAATTGAACCATGTCCTCGTCTCCTTAGAAGGTCCGCGCCTTGGGCGCGATTTTCTTGAGCGAAATGCCGCCCTCGTCTTCGGTGGTCAGCGGGTCGGTGATGACCGGGCGGTAGTCCAGCGCGACGCTGCTGCCCTCGATGCGGGACACCGTGTGGACGCGCCATTTCTTGTCGTCGCGCTCGGCGAAATCCTCATGCGCGTGGGCACCGCGACTTTCCTGACGGGCCTCTGCGCCGACGATGGTGGCGAGCGCATTGGGCATCAGGTTGGTCAGTTCCAGCGTTTCCATCAGGTCGCTGTTCCAGACCATGCTGCGGTCGGTCACCTTCAGGTCACCCATCTTGCCGGCAATGGCGGTCATCTTCTCGACGC
This sequence comes from Nioella sediminis, assembly GCF_001879695.1. GTDB lineage: Bacteria > Pseudomonadota > Alphaproteobacteria > Rhodobacterales > Rhodobacteraceae > Nioella > Nioella sediminis. The sequence continues at coordinate 14,886 of NZ_MNBL01000110.1, read as the reverse complement.
CTTCGGCCAGCGTCTTGGAGGTACGGAAGACGGCGGCGTCGGCCTGCATGGTCTTCTGCATTTCCAGCCGCAGCTCGGCGGTCGGCGTGTCGCCATTGGCGTAGCGCAGCCCGTCGAAGCGGCCGAGCGCATTGTCGATGGAGGCCTTGTTAAGCGTCGGGTTCGGGGCGTCCGCGTCCACCACCTGCCCGGCGCGGATCGCGGCGGCGCGACCGAATACCACGAGGTCGATCAGAGAGTTCGATCCAAGGCGGTTCGCCCCGTGAACGGAGGCACAGCCCGCCTCGCCCACGGCCATAAGGCCCGGCACAATCGCCGTCGGGTCTTTCTTGGTCGGGTTCAGCACCTCGCCCCAGTAGTTCGTCGGGATACCGCCCATGTTGTAATGTACCGTCGGGATGACCGGGATCGGTTCCTTGGTGACATCGACACCGGCGAAGATCTTGGCGCTTTCCGAGATGCCGGGCAGGCGTTCGGCCAGCGCCTCGGCAGGCAGGTGGGAGAGGTTCAGGTGGATATGATCGCCCTCAGCGCCCACGCCACGGCCTTCGCGGATTTCCATGGTCATGGAGCGGCTGACATAGTCGCGCGGGGCCAGGTCCTTGTACTGCGGCGCGTAGCGTTCCATGAACCGCTCGCCCTCGCTGTTGGTCAGGTAACCGCCCTCGCCGCGCGCGCCTTCGGTGATCAGGCAGCCAGAGCCGTAGATGCCGGTCGGGTGGAACTGCACGAATTCCATATCCTGCAAAGGCAGGCCCGCGCGGGCCACCATGCCGCCACCGTCACCGGTGCAGGTGTGGGCAGACGTGGCAGAGAAATAGGCACGGCCATAGCCGCCCGTTGCCAGCACCACCATCTTGGCGTTGAAGACATGCATGGTGCCGTCGTCGAGCTTCCACGCCACGACGCCCTGACACTGTCCATCCTCGGACATGATCAGGTCGGTCGCGAAATACTCGATGTAGAATTCCGCGTTGTTCTTGAGCGACTGGCCATAAAGCGTGTGCAGGATGGCGTGGCCGGTGCGGTCGGCAGCGGCGCAGGTGCGCTGAACGGCGGGGCCTTCCCCGAATTCGGTCGTGTGGCCGCCGAAGGGGCGCTGGTAGATCTTGCCTTCCTCGGTGCGGCTGAACGGAACGCCGTAATGTTCCAGCTCATACACCGCCTTGGGCGCCTCGCGCGCCAGATACTCCATCGCGTCGGTGTCACCCAGCCAATCGGAGCCTTTGACGGTGTCATACATGTGCCACTGCCAGTGGTCGGGCCCCATGTTGGACAGCGACGCGGCGATGCCGCCCTGTGCCGCCACGGTGTGGCTGCGGGTTGGGAATACCTTGGAAATACAGGCGGTCTTCAGCCCCTGTTCGGCCATCCCGAGCGTCGCGCGCAGGCCGGAGCCCCCGGCACCGACGACAACGACGTCATAGGAATGATGGTTGAGTGCGTAGGACTCGGTCATGTGTCTTGATCTCCTGTCCCTGGATTACAGCGCAATCTGGGCGAGCGAAACGAGGCCGAAGGCCATCAGCCCGTAGCTGATGCAAGCCATGACGATGATCGCGATCTTGCGGGACAGGCCCTGCATGTAATCTTCGATCACCATCTGGATCCCAAGGCGGAAGTGGTAGAAGCCGACGATCAGCATCAAAGCGGCCGAAACGGCGGGGAAGGGGCGCGACAGGGCAGCCTGCACATCGGCATAGGGTTCGCCAAGCAGCGGGCCGAAGCTGAACAGGAACATCGGTGTGATGATCAGCAGCGCCACGGCGGTGACGGTCGTCTTCCAGAAATGATCGGTGCCCGATTTGGCCGAGCCGAGGCCAATCACGCGTTTGCGGTCGGTCATAAGTGCCATGGATCAGCCCCTCAGATTGCGATGATTGTCAGGAAGGTCAGCGCGACGCTGCCGATGATGATGCCCCAGCCCATCTTGTCGCTGTCATCGGGGTCGAGCCCATAGCCCATGTCCCAGACCAGATGGCGGACACCGGCCAGCGCGTGATACCACAGCGCCAGAACGCAGAGCGTCATAAGGACGTCACCGACGAAGCAGGTCATCAACCCGTCAACGAAGTTGAAATAGGCCTCGCTGGTCGCGGCGGCCATTAGCCACCAGACGACAAGGACTGCCCCGCCGAGAAGTGCGATGCCAGTGATCCGGTTCAGGATCGAGGTCGCGGAGTTGAGCTGCGGACGGTAAATCTGCAAGTGCGGGGACAGCGGACGGTTGCCGCGATTGACGTCAGCCATGGCGAACACCCTTTCAGGTTGTGCTAGGTGATTGCTTGTTCCCCTTATGCATAACGCCTTTTTTCAAGGAGTCACCTATCCGCACGCAGGTTTGCCCCGGTTTTTTGACAGTTTTTTGTGTCTAATCGCCGCAGAGCGGCATTTTGTGATCACGTCCTTAAATAGTGTGATCACAAAAAGGAAAGCCCGAAGCCAGCCATAAGAACAGCCAGCAGAACGAGAGAGACTCGCCAAGGCGTCTGCACGCCGGTCTTCTCTTCCAGCTGGCGGGTATAGACCGTGATTGGCATGCCGATGATCAGGCCGACCAGCACCGGACGCAGCCGGATGATGAAGTTCGAATCCGCCTCGATCATATCCGCGAACAGATAGATCGACACGCCCGAGGCCAGCAACGCCGCCCCAAGCGCACGGCCATGAGACAGCAGGATCGTCTCCAGGATCTCACTCATCTCGCCGCCCGCTTTTTCGACCATATCCCGATGGTATTGCGTCGGCAGACTGCCGAAAAGATAGCGCGCGGCCATGAAGATGGTGCCCAGTGAGGCGAGGTAATAAAGCGCGATAGCCAGCGAATGCATGAAGATCCCTTTCAGACCTGTCCTTTTAGGCAGGTTAACCGAAAGTTAACGTCAGAAATAGGGCATTGTCACGCCGCAAACCGTGCAAAACCCGCGCATTTAAGGGGTTTAGAGGATTTGTCGGGGTTTATCGCGGGATTGTACCTCAGACGGGAACAAGTACCCAATAGTCAAGATCGAGCAGCACATCGGGCAGGTATTTCCCGTCTTCACCCTTCAATTCCCCCGCCTTGCCGTCCTTGGTCGCCACCAGCCGCAAACGTAGCGCACCAACGCCGGGCGCGGCGGTTTCCGCCTTGTCCAGCACCTCGGTCCACGCCTTCACGGTATCGCCCGCGAAACAGGGGTTGGCATGGGCGCCCGCGTTGATGCCCGCGATCAGCTGCGCATTGGCGAGCCCGTTGAAGCTGAGCGCGCGGGCCATGGAGATGACATGCCCGCCATAGATCAGACGCTGCCCGTCGGGGCGGAAGGTGGCGTCGAAATGGACCTTGGCGGTGTTCTGCCACAGGCGCGTGGCGATCATGTGTTCGGCTTCCTCGATGGTGACGCCATCCACATGGTCGATGATCTCGCCGACCTCGTAGTCACCCCACCGATGCGGCTCACCCGCGAGGGTGAAGTCATACCCGGTGAAATCCAGCCCCTCGGGGATGATCAGGCTGTCGGCAGACACGACCTTGGCCAGATCGGGGATGACCGTTTCTGGCGCAGGGGCCTCCAGATCGTTTTTGCGCACCATGACCCAACGGACATAGTCCAGAACGACCTCGTCCCGCTGATTGAGACCTTCCGTTCGGACATAGACCACACCCGACTTGCCATTTGAGTTTTGCTTCAGCCCGATGACTTCTGAAACCGAGCGCAACGTGTCGCCGGGATAGACCGGCTTGCGAAAACGGCCCTCGGCGTAACCGAGATTCGCCACGGCGTTGAGAGACACATCCGGCACGGTCTTGCCAAAGACCACGTGGAAGGCGGCCAGATCGCCCAGAGGAGACCCCAGCAACCCGCAGGCCCGCGCGAATTCATCCGAGGAATGCAGCGCGTGGCGGGCCGGGTAAAGCGCATGATAAAGCGCCCGCTCGCCCCCCGACACGGTGCGCGGCACGGCGTGCTCTATCCGCTGACCGATGGAATAATCCTCGAAGAAATTGCCGGGGTTGGTCTTGGCCATGTGCCTGTGTCTCTCTCGATTTTAGGACCTAGCCGAAGGGCCAGTATCCCAGCCAGAAGTGGATGTAGCCGATCACACCCATCAGGATGACAGAGGCCACGAGGAACATGCCGTCCTTGGCATAGGTTCCGGTCTGTGTGGGGTGCCAGTTGGGTTCGGCGCGGTTGATGGCGATAACCTCGACGATGGCCCAGATCAGAAGGCCACCGAACAGGATCACCGAGGCAAGATCGCCGTTGACCAAAAGATGCGCGATCGCCCAGAGGCCGAAACCCGTCAGCATCGGGTGGCGCATGTTGTTAAGCAGTTTGCCTTTCCGCGGGGCCGGGCTCATCATGAAGATCGCAATCAGCACCAGCAGGTTGTTCACATGCGTGCCCCAAACCGGCGGATACCAGACCTGCCCCACCTCTGCGCCGCGAAAGCCGATCACCATCAGCACGATGCTCGCCAGCAGCGCCAGCGCAATCGGGCCCCTGCCCTTGTCGCCCATATTGGCGCGGGCAGCGGGGGCTGCGCGTTTGAACAGATGGGCACCGGCCCAAAGGGCGATGCCGAGGATCATGAGGATGAGGTACATGGGCGCGTCTCCTGCGGACTGGCTGTTGTCGCGTCAGCCTGCCTGCATCGCTGCAATGGCCTCCGCCTTGGCCAAGGTGGCCTTGGCGGTGGCGACATGCAAGTTCTCGACGATCTTTCCGTCGACGACAGCCACGCCCTGACCGCTGGCCTCGGCTTCTTCGAAGGCCGCGATCTGGCGGCGGGCGAGGTCGACCTCTGCCTCGGAGGGCGCAAAGGCGGCGTTGGCGATATCGACCTGCGCGGGGTGGATCAGCGTCTTGCCGTCAAAGCCCATGTCGCGACCCTGTTCGCATTCGGCGCGCAGCCCCTCGTCATCCTTGAAGGCGTTATAAACCCCATCGACGATCACGATCCCTTCAGCCTTGGCGGCCAGCAGGCTGAGGCTGAGCCCCGCCATCATCGGCAACCTGTCGGCGCGGAAGCGGGTGTTCATTTCCTTGGCCAGATCATTCGTGCCCATGACGAAGCCCTGCATCTGCGGATGGGCGGCAATTTCGGGCGCGTTGATCATGCCCCTTGGCGTTTCCATCATCGCCCAGATGGGTTTGTCACCGACAAGGGCGGCCAGCGCATCGACCTGCGCCGCGCTTTCCACCTTTGGCAACAGAACCGCGTCGCAGTCCATCGTGGCGGCGGCTTTCGCGTCGGCCTCTCCCCACCCGGTATCAAGCCCGTTGATCCGCACGATCCGCATGCGGTTGCCGTAGCCACCTGCGGCCAGCGCAGCGGCCAGCGTTTCGCGGGCGTTCACCTTCTCCTCAACCGCGACCGCGTCCTCCAGATCGAAGATGATCGCGTCAACCGGCAGGGTCTTGGCCTTCTCCAGCGCCCGCTCTTTCGAGCCGGGAATATAGAGAACGGAGCGGAAGGGGCGTGCGGTCTGGGTCATGAAAACCGTCCTTTCGGGCAAGATCGGCGGCACAAAACACAAAGAATGCTGCGAATGCAAGTTGCTTTATGCCGCATCGTAGCGAAATTTTCTTTCGCGATGTAGCGGCGGCGTTTAACCGAATCTTCGGATTTCTACGGCAGGCTTTGACGATCTTTGAATGGGAGCTTCGGGCGGAACCGTCGCTTTCCCTGCATCTCTGCCCCGTTTCCGCAACGAAAGGCAGACATGATGACCCGCTTCGTTTATCTCTTTACCGCGCCCCTCGCGCTGCTGGTGCTGCCCGCCATGGCAGACGCGCAAACCGTCCGGACCATCTGTGCCGAACGCGACCAGATCGTCGGCACCCTGACCGGCTATTTCGGCGAAACCGCCCGCAGTTGGGGCATGGGCCCCGCCGGTCGGATCGTGGAGATCTTCGCCTCGGACGAAACCGGCACCTGGACAATCACCGTCACCGCCCCCGACGGCACCACCTGTCTCGTGGCCTCGGGCAATTCATGGGAAGATCTGGCACAATCCACGCGCGGAGAGGCGACCTGATCCTATGAAAATCTCCAATTTCGCGCTGATAGCGGTCTGGATTCTTGTATCCGGCATACATTTGCATACATTTCTTCAGCTGATCACCTAGGAATTTCCGACCGGATTCCAGCGAGTTAACAACATCGGATGCGGCAGCGCGGCAATATGGGTCTTTCCGCCGCGCCGCAAGGCCCTTGCGCGACTCCCCTAGTGCGGCTAGGCCACTTGGCAACTTCAACTGAGCTCGGAGACGAATTCTCATGGCCAGACCCAAGATTGCGCTTATCGGCGCAGGCCAGATCGGCGGCACCCTTGCCCATCTCGCAGCAATCAAGGAACTCGGTGACGTTGTTCTGTTCGACATCGCCGACGGCGTGCCGCAGGGCAAGGCGCTCGACATCGCTGAATCCGGCCCCTCGGAAGGGTTCGATGCCGCCATGTCCGGCACCACGGACTATGCCGATATCGCCGGTGCCGATGTCATCATCGTCACCGCAGGCGTGCCCCGCAAACCGGGGATGAGCCGCGATGACCTTCTGGGTATCAACCTCAAGGTCATGAAATCGGTCGGCGAAGGCATCCGCGACAACGCCCCCGACGCCTTCGTGATCTGCATCACCAACCCGCTCGACGCGATGGTCTGGGCGCTGCAGCAGTTCTCGGGCCTGCCCGCGAACAAGGTGGTCGGCATGGCCGGGGTCCTCGACTCCGCCCGTTTCCGCCACTTCCTGTCGGTGGAATTCAACGTTTCCATGCGCGATGTGACGGCCTTCGTTTTGGGTGGCCACGGCGACACCATGGTGCCGTCGGTCCGCTACTCCACCGTTGGCGGCATCCCGCTGCCTGACCTGGTGGAGATGGGCTGGACCACGCAGGAGAAACTCGACGCCATCGTGCAGCGCACCCGTGACGGCGGCGCCGAAATCGTCGGCCTTCTGAAAACCGGATCGGCTTATTACGCCCCCGCCACTTCGGCCATCGAAATGGCAGAGGCCTACCTGAAAGACCAGAAACGCCTGCTGCCCTGCGCGGCCTATTGCGATGGCGAATTTGGCCTGAACGGCATGTATGTGGGCGTTCCCACCATCATCGGCGCTGGTGGTATCGAGAAGATCGTGGACATCAAGTTGTCGAAAGAAGAACAGGCGATGTTCACCAAATCGGTCGATGCGGTCAAAGGTCTGGTCGAGGCCTGCAAGGCCATCGACGAAAGCCTCGCCTGAGCGCGTCCGATACGTTAAGCAAAGGGCAGCCTTCGGGCTGCCTTTTTCGTTTCGGGATCAGTAGGGGCCAAGCCAGCATGTTCAAACCCGCCACCGGCATGCATTACCACCGCTTCCTGAGGAACCTGCACGAAACCACATTGCTGGACTGGTACATGGAAATCGGCTGTCGGGACGGATCTTCCTTTGCGCCGGTCCGGTCGAAAACCATCGCGGTTGACCCGTTCTTCCGGGTCGAACGCAACGCCATCGGAGCCAAGCCCGCGCTGCATATCTTCCAGCAGACCAGCGATGATTTCTTTGCCAGCGGGTTTTTGGACGCGCTCGACATTCGGCTGAGCCTGAGCTTTCTCGACGGGATGCACCTGTTCGAGTACCTGCTGCGCGATGTCATCGAGACCGAAAAGCGGTCGCAGCCCGACGGGGTCATCATGATGCATGATTGTTGCCCCTTCGATCACGAGATGACCACGCGCGATCTGGACAATATCCCCGCCGCGGCCTGGACCGGCGATGTGTGGAAACTGCTGCCGATCCTTCAGAAGCATCGCCCCGGTCTGAAGATCGACGTGCTGGACTGCAAGCCGACGGGCCTTGTGATGCTGTCCAACCTGGACCCGGACAACAGCGCATTGTCGGATGCCTATGATCAGATCCTCGCGGACTGGACGGATGTCACGCTGAAGGACCATGGCGCGGACCGCTTCTACGACAGTTTCGACTATGTCAGCGCCCGTGGTCAGGCACGCGCGGGCCATCCGCTGCTGTCCGCGGTCGGCCTGGATGACAGTGCAGGCTTTACCCCCGTCATGATGTCTTCCTGAGCGATCCAGATTGCCACAGATCCTGAGATATCAGTGATTCGCCGCAGTCAGCCCCTTGAGAACAAGGGACTTCCCATTTGTGATCACACCTTTTCCGACTGTGATCACAAATCCGGCTTTTTTCGGCAAATGCCCGCTGAAACGGCAAAATGGCGTTTCTTTGCACGCATGACTTGTGCTTAGACGGACGGGACCAAGTAGCAACATGGGACAGTTTCATGAACATTCATGAATACCAGGCGAAGGCTCTGCTTCGCAATTACGGCGCCCCGGTCAGCGATGGCCGCGTGGTCCTGAGAGCTGAAGACGCCAAAACCGCAGCCGGTGAACTCGATGGCCCGCTTTGGGTGGTCAAGGCGCAGATCCACGCAGGCGGGCGCGGCAAGGGAAGCTTCAAGGAAGCCGATGCTGGCGAAAAGGGCGGCGTGCGTCTGGCCAAATCGGTGGAAGAAGCCGCTGACGAAGCCAAAAGGATGCTGGGCCGCACCCTTGTGACCCACCAGACCGGCCCCGCCGGCAAGCAGGTCAACCGCATCTATATCGAAGACGGATCGGGCATCGAGACCGAGATGTATCTGGCCCTTCTGGTCGATCGCCAGACCAGCCGCATTTCCTTCGTCTGCTCGACCGAGGGCGGCATGGATATCGAAGAGGTCGCCGCCGCGACGCCTGAAAAGATCCTGTCCTTCTCCGTCGATCCCGCAACCGGGTATCAGGCCTTCCACGGCCGCCGCGTTGCCTTCTCGCTCGGGCTGAAGGGCCCGCAGGTCAAGCAGTGCGTGGCGCTGATGGGTCTGCTCTACAAGGCCTTCACCGAGAAGGACATGGAGATGCTGGAGATCAACCCGCTGATCGTGACCGACAAGGGTGATCTGAAGGTGCTGGATGCCAAGGTCGGTTTCGACGGCAATGCTATCTACCGCCACCGCGACATCGCCGAACTGCGCGACGAGACCGAGGAAGACCCCAAGGAACTCGCCGCCTCCAAGTATGACCTGAACTATATCGCGCTCGACGGTGAAATCGGCTGCATGGTGAACGGCGCGGGCCTGGCCATGGCGACGATGGACATCATCAAGCTCTACGGGTCGGAGCCTGCCAACTTCCTCGACGTGGGCGGCGGTGCGACCAAGGAAAAGGTGACCGAAGCCTTCAAGATCATCACCTCGGATCCGAACGTCAAAGGCATCCTTGTGAACATCTTCGGCGGCATCATGCGCTGTGACATCATCGCCGAGGGCGTTGTGTCGGCCGTGAAAGAGGTGGGTCTTCAGGTTCCGCTGGTCGTCCGTCTGGAAGGCACCAACGTCGAAAAGGGCAAGGAGATCATCAACACCTCCGGCCTGAACGTGATCGCTGCGGACGACCTGAAAGACGGCGCCCAGAAGATCGTGGCGGCGGTCAAGGGGTGAGCACAGGCACCCCTGCCTGACCGCAGAGAACCGGGTGGGCGCCCGCGCCCATCCAATAGACAACATCGGAGCAGCCTTTCCGTGGCCCGACCCGCAAAGCATATTCTTTCAAGCCCGAACCGGTTCGCCCTCCCCCATCGGATGCGGCGTGCAGGAGTGTCGGCATGACCGATCAGCGGCCCATTCCCGGCCCCTCGGGGAAGCGGCAGCGCTGTGTCGTGCATATCGGTTTGAACAAGACCGGATCGACGACGATTCAGGCCTGGCTGCAGATCAATCAGGATGCTTTGCGCAATCAGGGTATCTGGCACGACAATTTGGGCCCCCATAGCGGCCCGCACTTGTCCACCGCCGTCGGTTGGACAATCTTTGCACATTCGCAACGCCCCAATTACGTGCCGGGTGGCTGGCAGGCGCAGTCGTATCGAATTCGGAGCCGCGCGGACCTGCAGGAACGGCTGGACCAGTTCCTGACCCGTGTCGAAGCCACCTTTCCGCCACCCGAAGACGGCACTTATGTGACCTCGTCCGAACATATCGGGGCCGGTCTGAAAAATGTGCCTGAAATGGAGAAGCTGCATAACTGGTTTGCCGCTCGCTTCAACGAGGTGCGCTATGTGGTCTATATCCGCGAGCAGACCGATTGGGTTGCCAGCGCCTATGTGCAGGCGGTCCGGTCTGGCACGACGGAAAGCCTTGATGCCTATATCGAAAACTTCGGGTTCAACGATTATCACGCGCTGATCGAAAAGTGGCGCGGCATCGCGGGGGACGAGAATGTCGATGTGCGGATCTTCGACCGCGCGGCTTTCGCGGGCGGCGACCTGATCGACGATTTCGCCGATGCCATCGGGGTCGATGCCAGCCGGACCGCGCGACCGCCGAAGCTGAACGATTCCATGCCGCTCTACCAGCTTCACCTGCTGCTGTGGGGCAGCCGCTTGTTCGGCAAGCTGGTCAACAGGCTGGGGCTTCTGCCCGCCCAGCGCCGCTTTTACAGCCGTAACATGCCCTTCCTTTTCGGCAGCAAGCGCCTGCGTCTCAGCCCGGAACAGGCGGCACGGGTGCGGGCGATGAATGCCGACAGCAACGAAGCGCTTCGCGCGCTTGTCTTTCCCGCAGCGGACAGCCTGTTTCCGGGCGCCTCTGCATCCCAATCACCCCGGTCCGCGCAAGGCGCGGCCGCAGCAATCCCGCAAGTGACAGGACAATAAAATGGCCGTACTCGTAGATGAAAACACCAAGGTGATCTGTCAGGGCTTTACCGGCTCGCAAGGCACCTTCCACTCTGAACAGGCCATCGCCTACGGCACCAAGATGGTCGGCGGCGTGACGCCGGGCAAGGGCGGCATGACCCATCTGGACCTGCCCGTGTTCGACAGCGTGCACGAAGCCAAGCATGTGACCGAGGCCAATGCGTCGGTGATCTACGTGCCGCCGCCTTTCGCAGCCGACTCGATCCTCGAAGCCATCGACGCCGAGATGGAGCTGATCGTCTGCATCACCGAGGGCATCCCGGTGCTGGACATGATGCGCGTCAAGCGGGCGCTGGAAGGGTCCAAGTCGCGCCTCATCGGGCCGAACTGCCCCGGCATCATCACGCCTGACGCCTGCAAGATCGGGATCATGCCCGGCCATATCCACAAGCGTGGGTCCGTCGGCGTCGTGTCCCGTTCCGGCACCCTGACCTATGAAGCCGTGAAGCAGACCACCGATGTGGGTTTGGGCCAGTCGACCTGCGTCGGCATCGGCGGCGACCCGATCAAGGGCACCGAGCATATCGACGTGCTGGAATGGTTCCTTGCCGATGACGAGACCGAGTCGATCATCATGATCGGTGAAATCGGTGGTTCGGCAGAAGAAGAAGCCGCCCAGTTCCTGGCCGATGAGAAGAAGCGCGGCCGCTGGAAGCCGACCGCAGGCTTCATCGCAGGCCGCACCGCGCCTCCGGGCCGCCGCATGGGCCACGCCGGTGCGATTGTTGCCGGAGGCAAGGGCGGCGCCGAGGACAAGATCGAAGCCATGCAGTCCGCCGGTATCGTCGTGGCCGAAAGCCCCGCCGGTCTGGGCGAGGCCGTATTGAAGGCGATTGGATAAGAACGCCTGCACAGGGCGAGGAGGTATCCTCGCCCTAGTTGCAACTGGAATTACGGTGAGAAGATGATCGGATGCGCCTTGTCTCTTGCCTCAAGCCCTCAACCGGCCATCCGAACGGTCCCAACCCGACAGAGGTAACGCCATGACCGACCAAAGCCCTAACGACCTCTTCCAGGCCTCCAGCTTCATGCAGGGCCATAATGCGGAATATCTGGAACAGCTCTATGCCCAGTACGCCAACGATCCCAATGCGGTCGATGCGGCGTGGCAGGAGTTCTTCCGCGCCCTTGGCGATGCCGAACCCGATGTGAAGGCCGAGGCCGCTGGCCCGTCCTGGGCGCGCGCCGACTGGCCACCTGCCCCCAATGACGACCTGACCGGGGCGCTGACCGGCGAATGGCCCGTACAGGCCGAGGCGAAGGGCGCCGAGAAGAAGATCCGCGAAAAGGCGGCGGAAAAGGGCATCGAGGTCACCGATGAGGTCATCAAACGGGCGGTTCTGGACAGCATCCGCGCGCTGATGATCATCCGCGCCTACCGGATCCGGGGGCATCTTGTGGCCGATCTCGACCCGCTCGGCATGCGCGACGCGACCCCGCACCCGGAACTGGACCCGAAATCCTACGGTTTCACCGAGGGCGACATGGACCGCCCGATCTTCATCGACCAGGTTCTGGGCCTGCAAGTCGCCTCGATGCGGCAGATCATCGACATCGTGAAGCGCACCTATTGCGGCACCTTCGCGCTGCAATACATGCATATCTCGAACCCCGAGGAAGCCGGCTGGCTGAAGGAACGGATCGAGGGCTATGGCAAGGAGATTGCCTTCACCCGCGAGGGCCGCAAGGCGATCCTGAACAAGCTGGTTGAGGCCGAGGGCTTCGAGAAGTTCCTGCATGTGAAATACATGGGCACCAAGCGCTTCGGCCTTGATGGCGGCGAAAGCCTGATCCCCGCGATGGAACAGATCATCAAGCGCGGCGGCCAGTTGGGCCTGAAAGAGATCGTCATCGGCATGCCCCACCGGGGCCGCCTGTCGGTGCTGGCCAACGTGATGGGCAAACCCTATCGCGCGATTTTCAACGAATTCCAGGGCGGCAGCTTCAAGCCCGAGGATGTGGATGGCTCCGGCGATGTGAAATACCACCTCGGTGCCTCCAGCGACCGGGAGTTTGACGGCAATTCCGTGCACCTTTCGCTGACCGCCAACCCCTCTCACCTGGAGGCGGTGAACCCCGTGGTTCTGGGCAAGGTCCGCGCCAAGCAGGACCAGAGAAACGACGATGCTCGCACCTCGGTTCTGCCGGTGCTGCTGCATGGCGACGCGGCCTTTGCCGGTCAGGGTGTGGTGGCCGAGGGCTTTGGCCTCTCTGGCCTCAAGGGTCACAAGACCGGCGGCACCATGCATATCGTGGTGAACAACCAGATCGGGTTCACCACCGCGCCGCATTTCAGCCGCTCCAGCCCCTATCCCACGGATATCGCACTGATGGTGGAGGCCCCGATCTTCCACGTGAACGGCGACGATCCCGAGGCCGTTGTACACGCCGCCAAGGTCGCCACCGAGTTCCGCCAGAAATTCGGCAAGGACGTGGTGCTGGATATCTTCTGCTACCGCCGGTTCGGTCACAACGAGGGCGATGAGCCCATGTTCACCAACCCGATCATGTACAAGAAGATCAAGGGCCATAAGACCACGCTTCAGCTCTATACCGAACGGCTGGTCAAGGACGGGCTGATCCCCGAGGGCGAGATCGAGGACATGAAAGCCGCCTTCCAGGCCTACCTGAACGAAGAGTTCGAGGCCGGTAAGGAATTCAAGCCCAACAAGGCCGACTGGCTGGACGGGCGCTGGTCGCATCTGGACAAGAAGGGCGAGGAATACCAGCGCGGCGAAACCGCCATCGCGCCCGAAACCTTCGCAGAGATCGGCCGTGCGCTGACCACCGCGCCGGACGGCTTCAACCTGCACAAGACCGTGGGCCGTCTGCTGGAAACCAAGAAGCAGATGTTCGAGAGCGGCGAGGGCTTCGATTGGGCCACCGCCGAGGCACTGGCCTATGGCTCGCTTCTGACCGAGGGTTATCCGGTGCGCCTTGCCGGGCAGGATGCCACCCGTGGCACGTTCAGCCAGCGCCATTCCGGTCTGATCGACCAGGTCACCGAAGACCGCTACTACCCGCTCAACCACATCCGCGAGGGCCAGGCGCAATACGAGGTCATCGACTCGATGCTCTCGGAATACGCTGTGCTCGGGTTCGAATACGGTTACAGCCTCGCCGAACCCAATGCGCTGGTGCTGTGGGAGGCGCAGTTCGGCGACTTCGCCAACGGCGCGCAGATCATGTTCGACCAGTTCATCAGCTCGGGCGAACGCAAATGGCTGCGCATGTCGGGCCTTGTCATGCTGCTGCCCCATGGCTTCGAAGGCCAGGGGCCGGAACACAGCTCCGCCCGTCTGGAACGCTTCCTGCAAATGTGCGCCGAGGATAACTGGATCGTCGCAAACTGCACGACGCCCGCCAACTATTTCCACATCCTGCGCCGCCAGATCCACCGCGACTACCGCAAGCCGCTGGTTCTGATGACGCCGAAATCGCTCTTGCGTCACAAGCTGGCGATTTCCAAGGCCGAGGAAATGACCACCGGGTCCAGCTTCCACCGGGTTCTGTGGGATGACGCCCAATACGGCAATTCCGATACGCAGCTGGTGGCCGATGACAAGATCAAGCGCGTGGTCATGTGTTCGGGCAAGGTCTATTTCGACCTGCTGGAAGAACGCGACGCCCGTGGTCTGGACGATGTCTACCTGATGCGTCTGGAACAGTTCTATCCCTTCCCGGCCCTGTCGCTGATGAAGGAACTGGAACGCTTCAAGCAGGCCGAGATGGTCTGGTGTCAGGAAGAGCCCAAGAACCAGGGCGCCTGGAGCTTCGTGGAACCCAATATCGAATGGGTCCTCAGCCGCCTCGGCGCCAAACACACAAGACCCGTCTATGCGGGCCGTAACGCCTCTGCCTCGCCCGCGACGGGCCTGGCCAGCCAGCACAAAGCACAGCAAGCCGCGCTCGTGAACGACGCGCTCACCATCGAGGGGAACTGATAGATGTCCGTAGAAGTCCGAGTGCCCACCCTGGGCGAAAGTGTGACCGAGGCAACGGTCGCCACCTGGTTCAAGAAGCCCGGCGACGCCGTCGCGGTGGATGAGATGCTGTGCGAGCTGGAAACCGACAAGGTGACCGTCGAGGTGCCCTCGCCCGCCGCTGGCACCCTGGCCGAGATCGTGGCCGCCGAAGGCGAAACCGTGGGGGTTGATGCGCTGCTGG
>NZ_MNBL01000011.1 GCF_001879695.1 Nioella sediminis | reverse complement strand
TGCCGGCGTCGACCCGGGAGCGCCCCGTCTCAACCCCCGGCTTGCGCCGGAGGCCTCGACGGGACGCGTTGCCACGGATATGTGGTACGGTCGGCTCTGCAGGGGGTGCGGGCTATGTGGGTGTGAGTGTGGGACGCCTCCGGCGGAGGTATTTTTTACCAAGATGAAAGGGAGAGTGCGTCTGGTCCAACCCGATCGACGACCGCTTTTGGCGTTTCGGAGACCGGGTGCCTTGCCTGACTGCGGGCCCTTTCTTCGGGCGACTGCCACAGGCGACGCCCTGTGCATCCTGACTGTCCCGATCCGCGTCAGGCTGCCGAGGCCGAGAGCGTGACGAGATTTCGGCCGTCCGATTTGGACCCGTAGAGCGCCATGTCGGCCTTCTGGATCAGCTGTTCCGCCGGATCGCCGGATTGCTCGGTGATGGTTAGTCCGACGCTCATCGTGACGGCAATCGCGCGGGCCGGGCCGTCAATGCTGATCGGGCTGCCACCGATGGCCTCGCGCAACCGTTCGGCGCAGTGCAGGGCCGTGGCGGCGTCGGTGTCCTGCAGGGCCACGAGGAATTCCTCTCCGCCGAGGCGGGCCAGAAGATCCTGCGGGCGCAGCACCGCGCGCAGGCGCTTGGCCACCGATGACAGCACCGCATCGCCCGCCGCGTGGCCATGGCGGTCATTCACGGCCTTGAAGTGATCGAGATCGAGCATCATCACCGCGACCCCGCGGCCCGGCTCCTGCAACATCCGGTCGAGTCGTTTGAGTGCAAAACGGCGGTTGTGCAGGCCGGTGAGGCTGTCGGTCACGGCCAGTTCCAGACCCGCTTCGACGGTGGCGCGCAGCCGGTCGGACTGGCGCTTGCGGCGCAACTGGGTCTGGATGCGGACGGCCAGTTCCTCGGGGTCGATGGGATCGTAGAGGATGTCGCCAGCGCCGAGATCGAGCGCCACGGCCCCACGTTCGCGGTCATTGCGCGGCAGGATTGTCAGCGCCGCCGCGTGACGCGTGGCGGGACGAGAGCGCAGGTCGGAGAGAAGGCGCAGCCCCTCATTGCGCATGGTGAGGTCAGCGGCGATGACGAAGACATCCGGGGCGCTGCCGGTGTCGCGGGCCTGAAGCACCCGCTCGCGCGGCATCACGATCAGATGTTCGCTCAGCCGGGGGGCCAGGGCGCGCTTCCAGGCCAGGCCGGTGACCGCGTCAGGGGCGACCAGCGCCACCTTGCCCGGCGTTTCATAGGCCGGGGCGGGTTCCGCAAAGCCGAGCCCGGCATAGGAGTCCTCTCGCAGGCGCAGTTCGCGCTGGATTTCATGGGCGCGCAGCAACGACCGGACACGGGCCAGCAGCGTGACCTCGTCGACCGGCTTCGACAGGAAATCATCGGCGCCGTGCAGCAGCCCCTGCATCTTGCTGTCACGGTCTGCCAGCGCGGTCACGAGGATCACGGGAATATCGGCGGTGTCGGGGTCGGACTTGAGCTGTTCGCAGACGCTGACCCCGCTGATGTCCGGCATCATCACGTCCAGCAGGATCAGGTCCGGCTGTTCCGATTTCGCCAGGCGCAGCGCGGCTTGCCCGCAATCGGCTTGCAGCACGGAATAGCAGGCCGCCGCCAGCTTGACCTTCATCACGATGCGATTGGTGGCCACATCGTCCACAACCAGTATGCGCCCTGTCATCCTATGCTCCGCCACTGTTTATCTCGGGGCTTTCTTCATCCATGCTCCCGAAAGGTTAACAAAGCCTTTAACGAGAGGGATTCGCGGGCATATGAATGCAACTCGGGCAGAAGAAGTTGCGCTTTTGGCGCTCGGCTGGCTGGTGGGGAACGATGACCTGCTGCCTGTGTTCCAGGGCGCCAGCGGAGTCTCGGCCGATGATCTGCGCGCAGGCGCACAAGACCCGGCATTCCTGGCATCGGTCCTTGATTTCCTGCTGATGGACGATGCCTGGGTGATCGCGGTCTGCGATCACCTGGGAGTGCCTTACGAAACACTCTATCAGGTCCGCCAGAGGTTACCCGGCGGAGATCTGCCCAACTGGACCTGAGACACCGGCGGTCAGTCGCTGCCGCCTTCGCCGGCACACAGCTTGGCCAGCAGACGCTTCAACTCGCTGCGCTCCGCGACGGTGAGCTTGGCGTTGAAGTGGTTCATGTTCTCGGAGCAGATCGGAACCGCCTGGATCATCCGGTCATACCCTGTGTCGGTCATGCTGACCTCGGTCATGCGGCGGTCTTCCTTGCCGATGGCGCGCGTGATCAGCCCCTCGGTTTCCAGCGCGCGGAGGGCGCGGGATGTGGCGGTGCGGTCGATCCCGACAAAGGCCGCGATGTCAGAGGGGTTCTTCAACCCCTCTTCCGCAACGGCCAGAAGGATACACCAGCCAACCCGCGTCAGGCCGAAACGCCTCAGCCCGTCTTCGACCCTGCGTTCCACAAGGCGCGCCGCAAATGACGCGTGAAAGCCGATGCTATCGTGCAACCCGTATTTCAATCGCTGTCCGTCCATGAAAGCCCCAGACAAAAAAACAGAGTGTCCGGCCAACTCCAAGACACTTCATGGTGGCAATTGCTATTCCGTCATGCAGTATTTCACTACTGAGGGAGGAATTCAATGATTTCGGCAATCCTATTCGACAAAGACGGAACTCTGTTCGATTTCCAGGTCAGTTGGTCGGCCTGGGCAATGACATTTCTGCGCGATGCGGCCTCTGGGGACGAGACCCGCGCCGCGCATTTGGGGGCTGTTCTGGGCTTCGACTGGCATGCGGGGCGTTTTCGCGAAGACAGTTGCGTGATAGCCGGGACAGACGATGACATCGTATCGGCGCTGGAACCGGAGTTGCCGGGTGTCAGCAGGGCCGAACTGAAGATGAGGATTGCCCTTGCCGCCGCCGAGGCCCCGCAAAGCGAGGCGGTCCCTCTGGCCCCGTTTCTGGACGCGCTGAAGGCGCGGGGGTTGAAGGTGGGCGTGGCCACCAATGATACCGAAGCCACCGCGCGGGCCCATCTTGCGGCGTCAGATGTGCTCGACCGGTTCGACTTCATCAGCGGCGCCGATAGCGGTCATGGTGCAAAGCCGGGGCCGGGCATGTGCCTTGCATTTGCCAAGGCACTCGGCCTGTCGCCAGCCGAAGTGCTGATGGTCGGGGACAGCCTGCACGATCTTCATGCGGGCCGCGCGGCGGGAATGCGCACGCTCGGGGTGCTGACCGGGGTGGCCGGGGCCGAGGTTCTGGCGCCGCATGCAGATTACGTTCTGCCCGATATCGGTGGCCTCGAAGGGTTACTGGACCCCGACAATCGCCTCAGGCCGACCGACCTGGCGTCGTAAACGACGCAAACGGAATCGGAATCCGTCGCTATCTGAAAACTGTGTGGGCGGGTGCTGCGCCAATTTGGGGCCAACAGGATTGGAGAGCCCCGATGACCGAAGACGCCCC
>NZ_MNBL01000109.1 GCF_001879695.1 Nioella sediminis | reverse complement strand
CCACCCTGGGCGAAAGTGTGACCGAGGCAACGGTCGCCACCTGGTTCAAGAAGCCCGGCGACGCCGTCGCGGTGGATGAGATGCTGTGCGAGCTGGAAACCGACAAGGTGACCGTCGAGGTGCCCTCGCCCGCCGCTGGCACCCTGGCCGAGATCGTGGCCGCCGAAGGCGAAACCGTGGGGGTTGATGCGCTGCTGGCCACGCTGTCGGCTGGTGAAGGCGCGGCACCCGCCCCCGCCGCCGAAGCAGCCCCTGCCGCCGCACCCGCATCATCTGGTGGCGAGGCCGTTGATGTCATGGTCCCCACGCTCGGGGAAAGCGTGACCGAGGCCACCGTCTCGACCTGGTTCAAGCAGGTGGGCGACACAGTCGCGCAGGACGAAATGCTGTGCGAGCTGGAAACCGACAAAGTGTCGGTCGAGGTGCCCGCCCCGGCCTCCGGCGTGCTGTCGGAAATCGTCGCGCCGGAAGGAACCACCGTCAACGCATCGGCCAAGCTGGCCGTGATCGG
>NZ_MNBL01000108.1 GCF_001879695.1 Nioella sediminis | reverse complement strand
CCCCTGCGGCCTCCGCCAGCACCGACGTCAAGAACGCGCCCTCCGCTGAAAAACTGATGGCCGAAAAGGGTCTCTCGCCCGATCAGGTGCAGGGCACCGGACGTGACGGGCGCATCATGAAGGAAGACGTGATGAAAGCCGGCTCCGCCCCCGCAGCGGCCCCCACGCCAGCCCCGGCTCCGGCCCCTGCCGCCGCACCGCGCGCCCCGGTCAGCGCCGATGACGCCGCGCGCGAGGAACGGGTCAAGATGACCCGCCTGCGCCAGACCATCGCCCGCCGCCTGAAGGACGCGCAGAACACCGCCGCGATCCTGACCACCTATAACGAGGTGGACATGACCGAGGTCATGGCGCTGCGCAACCAGTACAAGGACCAGTTCGAGAAGAAGCACGGTGTGCGTTTGGGCTTCATGTCCTTCTTCACCAAGGCCTGCTGCCACGCGCTGAAAGAGGTGCCCGAGGTCAACGCGGAGATCGACGGGCAGGAGATCGTCTATAAGAACTTCGTTCACATGGGCGTCGCCGCGGGCACCCCGCAGGGTCTGGTGGTTCCCGTCATCCGTGACGCCGATCAGATGAGCTTTGCCGATATCGAGAAGGCCATCGCCGAAAAGGGCCGCCGCGCCCGCGACGGCAAGCTCTCCATGGCGGAAATGCAGGGCGGCACCTTCACGATCTCGAACGGCGGCGTCTACGGCTCGCTCATGTCCTCGCCGATCCTGAACCCCCCGCAGTCAGGCATTCTCGGCATGCACAAGATCCAGGACCGGCCAATGGTCATCAATGGCGAGATCAAGATCCGCCCGATGATGTATCTGGCGCTGAGCTACGATCACCGCATCGTCGACGGCAAAGGCGCGGTGACCTTCCTGGTGCGGGTGAAAGAAGCGCTGGAGGATCCGCGGCGGCTGCTGATGGATCTGTGATCCAAGTCAGCCTCTGATGCGTAGCCATTTCGTCCGTCCGGGTCTGCCGGGCGGACGTTTTCGATTGAGGTGCCCATGACCCCCGAACTCACCGTCCTCGCTCTCGCGGCCCTCTGGCAGGTCATCCAGATCGCCCTCATGGCCATCCCCGCGAACCTTGAACTTGGCACCGCGAAAACCCTCTCCCCGCGCGACCCGGACCGCCTGCAAAAACCGCTGATGGATCAGGTCAGCCCCCGCACGGGCCGTCTGCACCGGGCCATGACCAACCATTTCGAGGGGTTGATCCTCTTCACCATCGCCGCTGTCGTGGTGACATTGGGCGAGGCCTCCTCCCCCCTCACCGCTGCATGTGCCTGGATCTACCTTGCCGCACGCATCCTCTATGTGCCCGCCTATGCCTTTGGCTGGGTGCCCTGGCGGTCGCTTCTATGGGCCGTGGGGCTTGGGGCCACCGTTGTCATGCTGGTGGCCGCTTTGATCTAGGAGAACAGGAAGAATTTTCCGGAAAATTCTTCAGGAAAACACCGAAAAATCTTCCAGAAGATTTTTCCTGCCCGCCTCCACCTCGACCGCTTTCATTTGCCCTTTCCCCCCGCGCACGGCATACTCCGCCCAAACGCGCCATCAGAGCGCCGGAACGAGCCGTCACACGAAGGGCCAAGCCGATGAGCAGCCGCTTTGGAACCCGCACCGTCCTGTCCTGCATGAAGAACGAGGGGATCTTCCTGCTCGAATGGGTGGCCTATTACCGCCTGCTCGGGGTCGATCATATTGTGGTCATCAGCAATGATTGCGCCGATGGCACCGACATGATGCTGGACCGCTTGCAGGAGCTGGGGCAGGTCAAGCACATCCGCAACCGGGGGTACGAGGCCGACAGCCCGCAGATCCATGGGCTGCGCATGGCCAAGGAAGACGTCCCCGAAGTGGCCGAAGCCAACTGGCTGCTGCATGTGGACAGCGACGAATTTCTCAATGTCTTTCATGGGGATCACCGGCTCGATGACCTGATCGACGTGGTGCAGGACTTCGACGCCTGCGCCATTGCCTGGCGCCCCTTTGGCGACGGGGGCCACAAGACATGGCCCGGCGGCAACGTGCTGGAAAACTTCACCCGCTGCGACAAGAAACCCTTCTGGTCCACCGCCTTCCACAAGGCCCTGTTTCAGCCGAAGAAATTCCAGACCATGACCGTGCACATGCCCAAGCACCCGCTGCGCCCCGATGCGACCCAGTGCAACGCCATGGGAGAGGCCATAGACACCACCGCGCTCTATACCATGGCCCATGAACGCCACCGGGGCATGGACCGCGAAAAGCTCACCTGGGATGGGGCCTGTGTGAACCACTACACGATCAAGTCCGAGGATCTCTTCCTGCTGAAAAACGATCGCGGCGACGGCGCCGATCGTGGCGGCACCAAACGCTATCTCAACTCCACCTTCCACCGCCGCTACAACACCAACCGGCGCGAGGATACGTCGATCCTGCGTCACCTGCCGGAGCTGCAGGACCGGATCAACGCGCTGCGTGCCGACCCCCTGCTGGCAACGCTGGAACAGGCCTCCAACATCTGGTGGGACAACCGCCGCGCCCGCGTCCTGACGCCGGAACGCATCGCCGAATGGACCCTGCCCGTCGACGAGGAGAAAGCCGCATGACCAGCCGCCACGGGGACAAGGTGGTTCTGTCCTGCATGCGTAACGAGGGCATGTTCCTCTTGGAATGGATCGCCTATTACCGCGTGATCGGCTTCGACAAGGCGGTGATCGTCACCAACAACTGCACCGACGGCACCGACCTGATGCTCGACCGGTTGCAGCAGATGGGCTACGTCCGTCACCTGCGCAATGACTGGCGAGGCGCGGGCCGCCCGCAGATGGAGAGCCTGCGCATCGCCCGCGAAGACGTGGATGACCTCGTGCTGGCTGAATGGTGCCTGCATGTGGACAGCGATGAGTTCCTGAACGTGACCTGCGGCAAGGGTCATGTGGACGACCTGCTCGACCTCATGCCCCCCACGGAAAGCATTGCCATCGCCTGGCGGCTTTTTGGCAATTCCGGGCACCAGACATGGCCCGGCGGGCTGGTGACGGAAAACTTCACCATGGCCAAGGCTGAACCGGCGTGGAACTCCTGCCTGCACAAGGCCATGTTCAAGGCGCGCAAGTTCTCCGCCGTTTCGATCCACATGCCCAAACACCCGACCCAGCCCAAAGTGCGCAACCACAACACGCGCGGGGTGCAGATCACGTCTGACTCGCTCTTCAAGCCGCCCCACGAACGCCACCGCAAGATGGACCGGGCGGAACTGACCTGGGACAATGCCCAGATCAACCATTACGCCATCCGCTCCGACGATACCTTCCTGATGAAGAACGACCGGGGCGCGGCGAATACCAAGGGCCTGGGAAAATACTTCAAGGATTCAATATTTTACCAACGCTGCAACCGTAACGAGGTGGAAGATGCCTCGATCCACCGCCTGCTGCCGAAGGTGAAGGAGGAGTTGGAGGAACTGCGCGAGGACTTGATCCTCTACCACCTCGAACAGGCCGCCCTGCATTGGTTCTACGAACGCCGTGACCGCATCCTGACGCCCGGAAAAATCGCGGAATGGACCGCGCCGCCGATGGATCCGGCCTTGCTGGACGCAGCAGAATAGCCGCCAGACCCATTTGTGATCACAAAACTGCGCCCCTCGAAAAACAGGCATAAAAAATCACCCCAATTTTTGGGGCAATTTTCCATTAGCGGTTGACGCAAGGGGATTCGGACCCGCATACCCCTCTGAAACATGCCCGGAACGACGACCAAGGAGATCCAAAATGGCAAGCTATGACGTCATCATCATCGGCGGCGGCCCCGGCGGCTACGTTTCCGCCATCCGCTGCGCGCAACTGGGTCTCAAGACCGCCTGTGTCGAGGGCCGCGAGGCGCTCGGTGGCACCTGCCTGAACGTCGGCTGCATCCCCTCCAAGGCGCTGCTGCATGCCAGCCACATGCTGCACGAAGCCGAACACAACTTCACCAAGATGGGTCTCAAGGGTAAAAGCCCTTCCGTCGACTGGCCGCAGATGCTGGCCTACAAGGATGACGTGATCGGCCAGAACACCAAGGGCATCGAGTTCCTGTTCAAGAAGAACAAGATCGATTGGATCAAGGGGTGGGCCTCGATCCCCGAGGCCGGCAAGGTCAAGGTCGGCGACGAGGTGCACGAGGCCAAGAATATCGTCATCGCCTCGGGGTCAGAGCCCTCCACCCTGCCCGGCGTCGAGGTCGACGAGAAGATCGTCGTCACCTCCACCGGCGCGCTGGCCCTGCCCAAGACGCCCAAGAAGATGGTTGTCATCGGCGCGGGCGTGATCGGTCTGGAACTGGGCTCGGTCTATGCGCGCCTTGGCGCCGAGGTCACGGTGATCGAATTCCTCGACCAGATCACCCCCGGCATGGACGGCAAGGTCGCCAAGACCTTCCAGCGCATTCTCAAGAAACAGGGGCTCAATTTCGTCATGGGTGCGGCCGTGCAGTCGGTGGAAACGCTCAAGACCAAGGCCAAGGTCAACTACAAGCTGCGCAAGGATGACAGCGACCATCAGGTCGACGCCGACGTGGTGCTGGTCGCCACCGGCCGCCGCCCCTATACCGAGGGTCTGGGCCTCGACAAACTGGGGGTCAAGATGACCGAGCGCGGCCAGATTGCCACCGATGCCCACTGGGCCACCAACATCCCCGGCATCTACGCCATCGGCGACGTGACCCCCGGCCCGATGCTGGCCCACAAGGCCGAAGATGAAGGCATGGCCGTGGCCGAACAGATCGCGGGCAAGCATGGCCATGTAAACTACTCGGTCATCCCCGGCGTGATCTACACCGCACCCGAGGTTGCCGCCGTCGGTCAGACCGAAGAAGAGGTCAAGGCCTCGGGCCGCGCCTACAAGGTGGGTGAATTCTCCTTCATGGGCAATGGCCGCGCCAAGGCCGTGTTCCAGGGCGAAGGCTTCGTCAAGATGATCGTCGACAAGGAAACCGACCGCATCCTCGGCTGCCACATCATCGGCCCGGCGGCGGGCGACCTAATTCACGAGATTTGCGTGGCAATGGAATTCGGCGCCTCGGCGCAGGACGTGGCGCTGACCTGCCACGCGCATCCCACCTATTCCGAAGCGGTGCGCGAAGCGGCACTGGCCTGCGGCGATGGCGCAATCCACGCCTGATAAACCCCGGTTGCGCGCCCTCAAACCCTGGCGCGCAACCTATGACCCCGCGCTCGCCGTCACGGCGGGCCAGCGGATCACCCCGGGCCGGACCGACGATGAGTATCCCGGCTGGCAATGGGTGGTGAATGGCGATGGCCTCGGCGGGTGGGTGCCTGCTGCAATCGTCCAAGACGGCCGGATCGTCTCCCCCTTCGACACGACAGAGCTGACCGTCTCGACAGGCGACATGCTCACCCCTCTCGACCACCGCCTCGGCTGGACACTCTGCCGAAATCGCAAGGGCCAGACCGGCTGGCTGCCCGACAGCTGCCTCTTCCCCTGACGGATCCCCGTTTCATCTTGGCCCAAATACCTCCGCCGGAGGCGTCCCGCACTCTCCAAGCATACGGCCGCCTGCCCCCTAACACCGCCCCCCCGCCACATGCTCGTGGCAACGCGGCCCTTTGAGGCTTCCGGCGCAAGCCGGAGGTTGAAAAGGACCGCTCGCGGGTCGACGCCGGAAGGCGGCGAAATCCGGGCTCACAAGCACAAGGCTGTCACTGGCATGTGCGACCAAAACATCCCGACACGGGCTGCACAGGCAGTGCCCCCCGTCCCGATTGAACTGGCCCGCCCGGCGATCCGACCTATCGGCGACGTCCCTGATCCGGAGATCTCCATGCGCCTGCTCCTTGTTCTGTCCCTGCTCGCCCTCCCCACCCTGGCCGAGGCCCGCGGCCTCCCCCTTGGCCGGATCGAGGATCTGCATTTCGTCAGCGCAACCTCGCTGACCACGGCGCAAGGCGCCCCGCTGGCGCTTTGCCACCGCTCCTTGCGCTATCATCTGCTGCTGCTCGGCATCTGGCGGCAAAGCCTGGGCTACAGTCTGGCCACAGATGACTGCGACAGCCGCCAGCACACGCCGATCGCCGATGCCGAGGCGCAGCGGCTGCGCGATCAATATGTCACCGCGCAGCACATCCCGGTTCCCGCCCGGTTCAGCGCAACCGCCCTTGCGACCGGCTTCGGCTGGTGGCCCATCATCCTGATCCTCGGCCTTGCGCTCTGGCGAAAGAACCGGCAGGCCCGCCCCGCGCCCTGATCCCAAGGCACCTGCCATCCCGGCCCGGTCTGATTTGCACGCCGCCCCCACAACACTCCCGTGGCAACGCGGCCTGTCGAGGCCTCCCGCGCAAGCGGGGGGCTGAGACGGGCCGCTCCCGGGTCGGTGCCGGAGGCGGCGAAACCGCCATTTCGTCTGCACGGGGGGTGTACGAGGGGTGTACAGGGGGTGCACGCCCGGCATCCCCCCGTTTTCAGCCTGCAATCAGGCGCAGCCCTTGCGTCACATCGGCCCGCACCGCCAGTCTCAGCCCCGGCTCGTCCCCCGCCTTCAGCGCCGCGATGATCAGCTTGTGGTGGCGCGGCGGATCGGTGCGCCTCAACCGCCCGTAAAGCGCCCGCATGGTCGGCCCGAGCTGCAGCCAGACGGTCTCTGCCAGCGCCAGCATCGCCGGGGCCTGTGCGCGCAGGTAGAGCGTCCGGTGAAACTCCAGATTGGCGCGGATATAGGCCACCGGATCGCGATGCGCGACGGCCTCGGCAACAGTGCCGTTGATCACCTCCATCCGGTCGATCAGCGCCGGATGGGCCCGCGGCAGGGCGCGGGCAGACAGCTCCGGCTCCAACAGCGCCCGGATGGCCGCAAGCTCCTCGATCCGGTCATTGGACAGCTCCGGCGTCGACACCCGCCCCGAGGAGGACAGCGACAGCGCCCCCTCGCTCACAAGCCGCCGCAAAGCTTCGCGCGCCGGAGTCATCGAGACGTCGAATTCCTTTGCAATCCCGCGCAGGGTCAGCGCCTCGCCGGGCAGCATCTGCCCATGCATGATCCGTGTTCGCACCGTGCGGTAGATGCGGTCATGGGCGGCCGATGTCGGCGCTTCGGAAGGGCGTTGCGTCAAAAGCATGGAGTCACCCGATCACAAGCCCCCGCTCAGGGCAAGCGGTCAAAGCGCCAGGCCAGCAACCCGGCCCCGTTCCGGCGCAGCCAGTCGCGGTGCGGCTGATAGCCGGGGCAGAGCCGTTCGCACACGGCCCAGAAGGCGGGCGAATGGTTCATCTCGACCAGATGCGCCACCTCATGGGCGGCGACATAGTCCAGCACCTCGGGCGGGGCCATGATCAGCCGCCAGCAATACATGAGATCGCCCCGCGAGGAACAACTGCCCCATCGGCTGCGGGTGTCGCGCAGGGTGATCCGGCCATGGCTGCGCCCCAGAACGCTTGCGTGGTGGGCAGACCGTTCCGCCAGCCGGTCCCGCGCCATCTGTTTCAGAAGCGCCGCCATGCGCGGCCCCTCCTGCCCCTCTGGCAGTTCCACCCGCCCCTCGATCAGGCGCGCGGAACGACCGGTGCCGGGCACGATCTGCCGCAATTGCCCTTCGATGGGAATCGCCCCCCCGATCACAGGCCGCGCCGGGGCGGGGCTGGCTGCCAGATGCTTGCGGACCCAGCCTTCACGGGCATCCAGGAAGGCGATCGCCTCGGCCTCCGGCGCATGCGAGGGCATAGAAAGGGTCACCTGCCCGCTGGATCGCGAAACGCGCAGGGTGAATCGCCGTGCCCGGGCCGAGCGCTTCAGAACCACCTCGACCGCCGGATCCCCCCCGAGAATGTGGATTTCGTTCCCCATATGCGCGATGCAACCCGGCTTTGTACGATTGGCCCGATGAAAGGCTTTACAGCCCCCCGACATTGTGGCAGGTGACCGCAATTCCTCGATAGCGATGATTGAAGGGGGTGTCATGCCCAAAGAAGAATGGGGCGTCAAACGTGTCTGCCCAACCACCGGCAAACGCTTCTATGACCTGAACAAGACCCCGATCGTCAGCCCGTATACGGGCGAAACGGTCGTGATCGAAACAGGCAAGGCATCGCGCACGCTGGTGGCCGACAAGGCCGACAAGGCGCAAGCCAAGGATACGGATGACGCAGAAGTGCTGGACGATGACGCCGCAGCACTGCTGGACGATGACAGCGATGACATCGATCTGGACGATGACCTGCTGGATGACGATGAGGATGACGACAGCGTCCCTCTCGACGATCTGGCGGATGTTGCGTCGGACGACGACGACAGCTAAGTCCACAACCCTCCCTGAAAGGGGCAGGGTCGCCGAAAGTATCAACAATCTCTGGCATCCCTCCGGGCACTGGCCCGTGAGGGATGTCTTTGTTCAGGTCATACTGCTCGCGTGACAGCCGCGACCACCGTCACAGCCGTCATTGCCCTGCCGGGAAGCGGATGCGCGATTCCCCGCAACAGGCGCGTTTTTTCACTTGAACTCCCCCACGCTCTTTCATAAACCCCGCCTACCGTCGAAACGCAGACGTGCGATGGGGCCTTAGCTCAGCTGGGAGAGCGCTTGCATGGCATGCAAGAGGTCAGGGGTTCGATCCCCCTAGGCTCCACCAAATCCTCCTCCCCCGAAGTTTCGACATGTGATCTGAAAGCTGCGTCCTGCCGGACCTTCAGCGCATAGGGGCTTTTGTTGCCCCAATCACAACCGACCTTTCCCCGATGCAATGGACATCAGCATTGCAATCAAAGGGGAATTGTCCAAGAACGGGGCAGCACCGAAACAGATCAAGGATCGGGGTTGCGACGTGCAGGTTGACCAAACACCTCTTCCGGGACTTCTGATCCTGACCCCTCGTCGATTTGGCGATTCCCGCGGGTTTTTCAGCGAGAGCTGGAACAAACGGCAAATGGCGGACCGCGGGCTCAACTACGATTTCGTGCAGGACAACCATTCGCTGTCGGCGCAGGTCGGCACCGTGCGTGGCCTGCATTTTCAGGCACCGCCCCACGCGCAGGCGAAACTGGTGCGGTGCGGGCGCGGGCGGCTTTTTGATGTCGCGGTCGATATCCGAAAGGGCTCCCCCACCTTCGGGCACTGGTTCGGCATCGAACTGAGCTTCGAGAACGGCAAGCAGTTGATGATCCCGGCGGGGTTCCTGCACGGGTTCGTGACGCGAGAGCCGGATACCGAGATCATCTACAAATGCACCGATTACTACGCCCCCGAAGCTGATGGCGCGGTGCGCTTCGACGATCCGGATATCGGCATCGACTGGGGTCTGGAGGGTGCAGAAGCGGTTCTGTCGGACAAGGATACCGCTGCGCCCTTGCTGAAGGATCTGGACAATCCCTTTGTCTGGGAGGGCGTTTGACATGAAGCTTCTGGTCACCGGCGGGGCCGGGTTCATCGGGTCTGCCGTTGTGCGGCTGGCGGTGGCGCGGGGCCACGAGGTTGTCAATCTCGACGCGCTGACCTATGCCGCCTGCCTCGACAACGTGGCGCAGGTGGCGGACAGCCCGCGTTATGCCTTCGAGCATGCCGATATCCGCGACCGGGCCGCGCTGGACCGGGTCTTCGCAGATCACAAGCCCGACGCGATCATGCATCTGGCGGCGGAATCCCATGTGGACCGGTCTATCGACGGGCCCGGCGATTTCATCGAGACCAACATCACCGGCACCTTCAACATGCTGGAAGCGGCGCGGAAATACTGGGGCGCACAGGGCAAGCCCGGCGGGTTTCGCTTTCACCATATCTCAACGGACGAGGTGTTCGGGTCGCTGCCCGCCGACCCCTCGGAACAGTTCACCGAGGAGACGCCCTACGACCCGCGCAGCCCCTATTCCGCCTCCAAGGCCGCGTCCGATCATCTGGTCCGCGCCTGGCACGAGACCTATGGACTACCCGTGGTGCTGACCAATTGTTCCAACAATTACGGGCCTTATCATTTCCCCGAGAAACTGATCCCGGTCATCATCCTGAATGCTCTGGCGGGCAAACCGCTGCCGATCTACGGGGATGGGTCGAATATCCGTGACTGGCTGTATGTCGAGGATCATGCCGACGCGCTGCTGCTGGTGGTGGAGAAAGGCGCGCCTGGCCGATCCTACAATATCGGTGGAGAAAACGAACGCAGCAATCTGGATCTGGTGAAAACACTCTGCGCTATTCTGGATGACTTGCGCCCGAAAACAGACGGGTCTTACGCCGACCAGATCACCTTCGTGACCGACCGTCCCGGACACGATGCGCGCTACGCCATTGACCCCACCCGCATCCGCGAGGAACTGGGCTGGCGCCCGTCGGTGACCGTGGAGGAGGGGCTGCGCCGCACCGTCCTGTGGTATCTCGACAATGAACCCTGGTGGCGCGCCTTGCAGGGCCGCGAGGGTGTGGGCGAGCGGCTTGGGGTCCGGGCATGACGGTCCTCGTCTTCGGCAAAACCGGTCAAGTCGCGACCGAGTTGCAGCGTCAGGCAAACCTGCGCGCATTGGACCGCACCAAGGCCGACCTGACCGATCCCGCGGCCTGTGCCGAGGCGATCCTGCGTTGCCGGCCCGATGCCGTCATCAACGCCGCCGCCTATACGGCCGTCGATCGGGCCGAAAGTGACGAGGGCACCGCAACGCTGGTCAACGGGGGCGCCCCCGGGGCGATGGCCGGGGCCTGCGCCGACCTGGGCATTCCCTTTATCCATCTCTCCACCGATTACGTCTTTGACGGCTCTGGCACCGCGCCATGGTCGGTCGACGCCCCCACCGGCCCGCTCGGGGCCTACGGGCGCAGCAAGCTGGCTGGTGAGGCGGCGATACAGGCGGCGGGCGGTACGTCCGTGATCCTGCGCACCTCTTGGGTGGTCTCTGCCCATGGCAGCAACTTCGTCAAGACGATGCTGCGCCTCGGGGCCGAGCGTGACCGCCTAACCATCGTCGCGGATCAGGTGGGCGGCCCCACCCCCGCACAGGACATCGCCGCGGCTTGCCTGTCCATCGCCGCGCAATTGCGCGCGGACCGCTCCAAATCCGGCACCTACCACTTTTCCGGCGCGCCGGACGTGTCCTGGGCCGACTTCGCGCGAGAGATCTTCCTTCAGGCGGGCATAAGCTGCGAGGTTGTCGATATCCCCACCAGCGCGTTCCCCACCCCGGCAAAGCGGCCTTCGAATTCGCGGATGGACTGTTCCGACACGACCGAGCGTTTCGGCATTTCCCGCCCCGACTGGCGCAGCTCCCTTTCCCAGATCATTCAAGAGATTCAGGATCAGACCCAATGACCAATCGCAAAGGCATTATCCTCGCAGGCGGCTCGGGCACCCGGCTCTATCCGATCACCATCGGCGTGTCGAAACAGCTGCTGCCAATCTATGACAAGCCGATGATCTACTATCCGCTCAGCGTTCTGATGCTGGCTGGCATCCGGGACATCGCGATGATCACGACGCCCGTGGATCAGGACCAGTTCAGACGCACCCTGGGTGATGGCAGCCAGTGGGGCATCAACCTGACCTATATCGAGCAACCGTCGCCCGACGGGCTGGCACAGGCCTATATCCTCGCCGAGGAGTTTCTGGACGGCGCGCCCTCCGCCATGGTTCTGGGCGACAACATCTTCTTTGGCCATGGCCTGCCCGAGATCATGGCCGAGGCCGACGCCCGGGCAACGGGCGGCACTGTCTTCGGCTATCACGTGTCCGACCCGGAACGCTATGGCGTGGTGTCCTACAACGACGCGGGCGATGTCACGGGGATCATCGAGAAACCCGAGGTTCCGCCGTCCAAATACGCCGTGACCGGGCTTTACTTCCTCGACGGCACCGCGCCGGAACGGGCCCGGCAGGTCAAACCCTCCGCCCGCAATGAGCTCGAGATCACCACCTTGCTGGAATCCTACCTTGCCGACGGCCTGCTGAATGTAAAACGCATGGGGCGTGGCTATGCATGGCTCGATACCGGCACCCATGGCAGCCTGTTGGATGCGGGCAACTTCGTGCGAACGCTGGAAAAGCGGCAAGGGTTGCAGACCGGCTGCCTTGACGAGATCGCCTACGAGAAGGGCTGGATCACCCGAGACGCCCTGGCCGAGCGCGCCGAGATGTTCAAAAAGAACAGCTACGGCACCTATCTGGCAACGCTGCTTTAACGAAAACCTTGCACCAGAGGGCGGGGACGTTAGCGTAACGGTCCCGCCCTTTCGCATTCACATCACGGCCCGCCTATGAAACTGCTGTTCATCCACCAGAACTTTCCCGGCCAATATCGCCAGTTGGTGGACTGGCTGGCCGCGCAGGGCGGGCATGAGATCGTGTTCCTGACCCAGAGAAAGGGTGTCGCCTCCTCGCCCGGTATTCGCGTCGTTCAATACGCGCCGCATCATGCCCCCGCCAAGGATGCCTACGGCCTGTCGCGTTACTGGGAACAGTGCACCGGGGCGGGATATGGCGCGGCATTGGCCTGCCAGAAGCTGCAGGCCGAGGGTTTCACCCCCGACGTGATCCTTGGCCATGTGGGATGGGGCGAGCTGACCTTTACCAAGATCGTCTGGCCCGATGTGCCGGTGCTTGGCTATTTCGAGTATTACTTTCTGGCCGAGGGCGGATCGGTCGGGTTCGACCCGGAATTTCCATCGAACCCCGCCACGCCCTACATCATGCACGCCCGAAACGCGGTCAACTTCGCCAATCTGCAAACCGTGGACCTGGGTCAGTCGCCGACCCAGTGGCAAAAACGGACCTACCCTGACAGCTTTCAGGACAAGATATACACCTGCCATGACGGTATCCGCACCGATCGGCTGTTGCCCAATCCAAATGCGGCTGTGCGGCTGGACAGGCTCGGGCGGTCGGTCACGCGCGAGGATGAAATCTTCACCTACATGGCCCGCAACATGGAACCCACGCGCGGCTTTCACAGCTTCATGCGCGCCCTGCCCCATATCCTCGACGCGCGCCCTAATGCCCGCGCGCTGATCATAGGTGGAAGCGAGGTGTCCTACGGCAAGGAAAGCCAGCAGGCCGGTGGCTATCGCGCCGAGATGGAGCGCGAGGTGGGCGACCGCGTGGACTGGAGCCGGGTGCATTTCCTGGGCCGCATCCCCTATTCCGACTACCAGACGGTCATGCAGCTGTCGCGCTGCCACATCTACCTGACGGTGCCTTTCGTGCTGTCCTGGTCGCTGTTGGAAACCATGTCGATGGAGGCCACAATCGTCGCGTCAGACGTGCCCCCGGTGCGAGAGGCCATGCAGCACGGGGAGACCGGCCTACTGGTGGATTTCTTCGAGCCTGAGGCGATTGCCCGGCAGGTGGTCGAGGTGCTGGCCGCGCCGGGCGACTATGCCCATCTGGGCCGCGCCGCCCGCGCCCATGTGGTCGAGAATTACGATTTCCTGACCCGCTGCCTGCCCGTGCATATCGACCGGATCAACGGGCTCGCGCCCAAGGCGCGGCCCATTGCCCTGCCGTGAGCCAACTTAGTTGGTGACCGCGTTGACAAGGCCGAAGGCGCTGCCAAAGAGGCTGAACACCGTCTGGACCGAGCTGACGGGGCTTTCCGTCGCCAGCACCAGATCCCCTGACTGAATGCGGAAATTCCGTGCCGAGAAGAGACCATCGGATGTCGTCAGGTCCAGCGTGAAGACCACCCGTTCCTGACGCGGGCCACGCTGGCCGGTGCGCAGGGCCGAAGCCGGATATTCGCGCAGGATCAGGATGCCCTCGGGATCGGCGCGGCTGGAGGACACCCCCCCGATGATCGACATCGCATCAAGCGCAGTCACCACATCCTGCGGGAAGGCGTGCTGATCCTGAATGCCTGCCGCACCGAGCGACAGGAAATAGCGGCGGTCTTCCTCGACAATCACGCGGTCGCCACCGACAAGGCGGGTATCCAGATGCGGTTCGGAATAGAGCCGGGCGATGGAAGTGCCATAAAGCTGGCCATGACGCATCAGGCGAATCTGCGGGTTGCGCAGGGCACCGGACACACCGCCACCCTGAGAGATCAGGCTGAGCACGGAATAGGACTGGTCGGGCATCGGGTAGGTTCCCGGCGCGTTGACGCCCCCCACCAGATCGACCGAGCTATGCATACCAGCCGCCATGGCGAGCTGCACCTGGGCGGAGGGCACGATGGCCTCCAGCTCGGACTGGAGGCGCGCGCGCGCCGCCTGCGGGGTCAGGCCGGAAATACGGGTATCGCCGATATAAGGCATGAAAATCGTGCCATTGGCCCCAACACGCATTTCTTCCAGGTTCACCGCCCGCTGGCCCGGAGCGGCCAGAAGCGAGTTGTCGTTGCTGTCCCAGATCGTGATGGCAACCACGTCGCCGGGATTGATGATCTGCGTGCGGGCCCCGGCACTTGCGGTGATCCAGTTCAGTTCTGGCTCGCCCACCACCGGCCACTCCGCGAGGGTCGGAAGGAAGTCCCTTGTCACCGGGTACATGGCAAAATCGGCATCGGCATCATTTGCACCGGCCGTGATTTCCTGTTCGATTCCAGCGCCACGCGGCAAGGAGCAAGCCGTCAACAGCAGGCACATTGCAAAAACGCCAACTGTTCGAAGAGAAAGATTCATGCCCGGTCCCACTGCAAATTGCTGGTTTGTATTGATACGCAACTTCTGGGCAAAATACGACCTGCATCCCGGGGGTCAACGGTTTCAGGCAGGAAAGGTGATTTTATGCGCGTTTTGGTACTTGGTGCCACAGGTCGGCTTGGCCGGATGCTGCAATGGGGCTGGCGGCAGGAGACGCGATTTGTGCCCGCCTGGCATGGTCGCAGGGCCGGGCAGTCCAATGATATCAATGCATTCGATATCCTGTCGCAACCAAAGGCTCTGCAAGACTCCGTCTCCGAATGCGATGTTGTCCTGTGCCTTGCGGGCGTCACCCCGGCCTCGGGCGCGGATGTGACGCGCAACCGAGAGATCGCGCTGGCCGCCCGGGCCGCATCGGGCGACATCCCCCTGCTCGTCGCCTCCTCTGCCGCGGTCTACGGGCGCGCTGACGGGCTGTGCCGCGAAGGCGACCCGGCCCGTCCAATGGCCCCCTACGGCATCGCCAAGCTGGAAATGGAGCAGGCGTTGGCCCGGGCGGGAGGCCCCGTGACATGCCTCAGAATCGGCAATGTCGCGGGCGCCGATCAGATTCTGGGCCGCCTTCCCACCAAGGACCCGTTCACGCTGGATCGCTTTGCCGATGGCCGCACCCCCTGCCGCAGCTATGTGGGCCCGGCCACGCTGGCGCGGATACTCGCCGATCTTTGCGTGGCGGCGGGTGCGGGGCGCGCTCTGCCGGCCCTGATGAACGTCGCTTGCCCCGGCGGGGTCGAAATGGGGGCGTTGCTGGATGCAGTGCCGCATCGCTGGTCGGCACGAACCGCCCCGGACACCGCCATCCCGAAAGTTGTGCTGGACACAGACACGCTAGGACGGTTTACCGCGCTGGACGAACGGGCCGGGCACGCCGACAGGCTGGTGGCGGAATGGCGCGCGTTCATTGATCAGTGGGAGCAGCGGCGGTGACCTGGCGCAAGCGTATCTTCGACCTTTTCTTTGCAAGCCTGCTGGTCATCATCCTTGGCCCGATCATCCTGTGGCTGATCTGGAAGATATGGCGCGAACAGGGGGGGCCGATCTTCTACGCCGCGGAACGCATGAAGACGCCCGATCAGAGCTTTCGCCTGTGGAAATTCCGCACCATGACCGTGGTCGAGGAGGACAGCGGCGTCTCCGGGGCGCACAAGGCCGCCCGCATCACTCCTACCGGGGCTTGGCTGCGCCGCAAGCGGCTGGACGAATTTCCGCAGCTTTGGAACATCCTGCGCGGCGACCTGAGCTTCGTCGGCCCCCGCCCGCCCCTGCGCGAGTATGTCGAGCGATTCCCGGAGATCTATGGCGAGGTCCTGAAAAGCCGCCCCGGCGTGACCGGGCTGGCCACCATCACCTATCACAAGCATGAGGAGCGCCTGCTCGGGCGCTGCACAACCCCGGAGGAAACAGACGACGTCTATTGTCGCCTGTGCATCCCCATGAAGGCCCGGCTTGACCTGATCTATCAACGCAACCAGAGCACCTGCTACGATTTCGATCTAGTGTTTCAAACCATTGGCAATCTCTTTCGGCGCAAGCCATGACGTTTTCCACGATCTGCCGGGCTCGTGTGGACAGACCTATGACCAGCGGTTAAACACACCGCCACTGGCCCGCCGTCCGGGCATGTAAAAAATGTCGCTCGGACCGCCGGGGTTTTCGCGGCAAGTGCAGGGATTGACTGTGTTCAACCGAATCCGTGGATTGTTCGCCCGATACGCTGACCGGCATTTGGCGATCACAGGCAGGGGGGCGGCTCTGCCCGAGGTCGACGGCGCTCGTTTAGGCTATGTCGAAAGCACGGCAATCCACGGCAACCGCATTCAGTTCAACGGGTGGACGACGGCGGATCAGATCGTTCTGTCCTGGCACGGGGGGCAGCTTGTTCAGCGGCCGCATCTGAACCGTGCCGATGTGGCGACGGCGCTCGGGGTTGACCCAGAGGTTGGTTTCTCGGTCGGAGCACCGCTATCCCTGGGTCCGTTCGAACTGACGCTGCGGCAAGGCAACGCAGAATACCAATGCCACCTCAGGACGCCGTCCGCCGTCAAGCAGGCACTGGCCCGGATGTGGCTAGGCCTGCGGTTTGCCTGGGTGTTGCTACGTGCCAGCCCGTCAATTCTGAAATGGCAGGCCACCAAAGACCCGCTGCACCGGGCGCGGGTCAAGGCGATCCTTGATCTTGACGCCCACCCGGTTGCAGGGCCGATGCACACCAACTTGTTCGATGATGGCCATGCGCCGCCTGCGGGCCTCAGAGAAACCCCCATCACCATCGTGCTGCCGGTGTATAATGCGTTTGACCTGCTGCCGGATGTGCTGGACCGGGTCGAAAGACACACCGATCTGCCATGGCAACTGGCGGTTATCGAAGACAAGTCCCCCGACCCGCGCGTCCGCCCCTTCCTGCGTGATTGGGCCAGTTCCCGCGAGGACCGCGTTCACCTGATCGAGAATGACGCCAATCTCGGATTTATCAAAAGCGTCAACAAAGGCCTGGAATATGCGCTAAAGCGAGGCGCCCATGTCGTTTTGCTGAACTCGGACGCGCTGGTGCCCGAGGCCTGGGCAAGCCGACTGATCGCCCCCCTGGTCGGTCAGGAAAATGTCGCAACCGTTACCCCGATGTCCAACGATGCCGAGATCTTCTCGGTTCCGGCCATTTGCACGAAGACCGACCTGAAACCCGGAGAGGCTGATGCGATCGACACGCTGGCCCGACAGTTTCACCCGCAAGCGGACCTTGAGCAGGCGCCGACAGGGGTCGGGTTCTGCATGGCGATGAACATCGCCTTTTTGCGTCGCCTTCCCACGCTCGATACCGCCTTCGGGCGCGGATACGGCGAAGAGGTGGATTGGTGCCGCAAAGCGCGCGCCCTGGGGGGGCTGCATCTTGGGCTTGCGGGATTGTTCGTCGAGCACAAGGGTGGCGAAAGCTTCGGCTCGGCTGAAAAGCAGGCTCTTGTCCAGAAGAACAACGAACTCGTCGCCAGCCGCTATCCGACCTATGACCGGGAGGTTCAGGAATTCATCCAAGCTGATCCGATGATCACCGCGCGAATCGCCTTGGCCATGGCCTTCGTGGCGGTACGTTCGTCCGATCCGGTTCCCGTCTACCTCGCGCATTCGCTTGGGGGCGGGGCCGAGCACTATCTGCTGAACAGGATTCACAACGAGTTGCAGCAAGGCCAGTCCTCTGTTGTCGTCAGGGTTGGCGGGCCTCAGCGCTTTCAGGTCGAGGTTCGGACCCCCGATGGCGAAAGCACCGGAACAACCGATGACTTCGGCTTTCTGGAGCGGCTTCTCGATGTGCTGCCCCAAAGGCGGATCATTTATTCCTGTGGGGTTGGCGACGCGGATCCGATCGAGCTGCCAGCCCTTCTGCGTCGGCTTGTGCGCCGTGCCGACGACCGGCAAGACAAGCTGGAAGTCCTGGTGCATGACTACTTTCCGATCTCGCCCTCCTACTGCCTGCTCGATTCCGACGGCATCTATCGTGGACCTGTTCTGCCGGAGCGCAGCGACCGGGCACATATGGCGCGGCGCCCGGATCGCACCCGAGCCACTTTGGCAGACTGGCAGAAAGAATGGGGACAGCTGATCGACGCCGCCGATCAGGTCACGGTGTTTTCCGAAAGCAGCCGTAGCCTCGTTCTTGCGACCTATCCCGGCGCAGAGCCGGTGTTGCGCGTCGTTCCGCATAGCTTGGCGCAGCCCGTGCCGCTTATTGAGAAGGGCAACGCAGACGTGGAAGTCATCGGCATCCTCGGAAATATCGGCCTTCAGAAAGGGGCCGCCGTAGCGCAGAATCTTGCCAGGATTGCAGAGGCACGGGGCGACTTCCAGCTCGTGCTGATCGGGAACATCGACCCGGCATTCAGCTTGCCCCGGTCGGTTCCGGTACATGGCAACTACCATGTCACCGAGCTCGATTCCCTTGCCGCGAGATATGGCATAACCCGCTGGCTGATACCGTCGATCTGGCCCGAGACCTTTTCCTACACCACGCATGAATGCATTGCGACGGGGCTACCGGTCTACGCGTTCGACATCGGCGCCCAGGGGGATGCCGTTCGGAATGCCGCGAATGGGCACGTGATCGAGTTTTCTGCCGAAGACAATTTGGCGCAAAGCATCTTGAGACAGGCACTCGACAGGGAGTGAGCAGGGAGTGACGACAAAATGAGCATGATCTCGGTTCCGATCGAAACGCTGCAAAGCAAGGGCATTGAAGTGTTGCCACGTGGCCCCGACGCGAATCTCAATCTGCCGCGTGACAGCAGGATCGAGGCCCCGTCGAGCCTCAAGTGGACCCAGTACGAGCATTCCATTCACCTTGGCGCTTTTTCGTACCAGGTTTCCGGGTATTGTTTTGCAGCCCGCATCGGCCGGTACTGTTCCTTCGGGGAGAACGTGCAGATCGGGCGGCAAAACCACCCGCTTCACTGGGTCTCGACCAGCCCCGCCTTCTATCTGGGCGACCGCCTTTATGGTCTCGGGAATGGGTTTCGGGATGCCGCGGCCTATCACAGCTACAAGTTCAGCTATCAAGGGCCGGCAACCAAGGCAAAGATCACGACGATTGGAAACGATGTCTGGATCGGGCACGGTGCCTATATCGGGGCGGGTGTCACGATCGGCGATGGCGCCATTGTTGCCGCACACGCGGTTGTATCCAAGGATGTGCCCCCTTTCGCGGTCGTTGCCGGCAATCCCGCTACGATCAAGAAATACCGGCTGCCCATGCAGCAAGCGGCACCGATACTGCGGTCACGCTGGTGGCGCTTCGCGCCGTGGCAGCTACAGCATCTCGACCCGTCCAACCCCACGGCTTTCGCGGCTGCCGTCAATCGGATGACGGATGAACCGGAGTTTGCGCCCGAGACGTTCATCGCGGAGGATTACAGGCCCTGACACCTGGCGGTAACGCGCCGTCCTGTGCCAACGAAACATAAAGCCCCGGGAACATTGTGCAGGTCCGTCGATGGGGTTTATCTTGGTTCGATCGTCGGGGCGCAGGCTTCTCGCGCCTCAGGAATGAAGCAGATCCCGATGATAGCGACGCAGGAACAGAAGGCCGAAGGCGCTTGTCACCAGGGCAATCGAAAAAACATAGCCCGGAGAGACATAGTCGCCCCCATAGTTGACGTAGAACGCTGCGCGCATCTCTCCGGTGATATGCATGACCGGATTGTACCAGAGGTAAGACCGATAGGGTTCGGGTATGTCATCATACATGAAGAAGATCCCCGAGATGAGGAACATCGGCCGCATCAGGATGCTCCAGACCTGCTGCCAAACCCGAAAGCGGGATGTCAGGAAGCAATTCAACACCCCTATTCCGAAGCTGAGCGAGCCGACCATCGCATAGGTCAATGCAACCCTGCCCATCACTGGGGTGGTTCTGGTTTCGAACATGAACAGAATGGAGGCGATTAGAATGTAGCTAACCAGAAGTTGTGTAAGGGTATTCAGGATGAACCGTCCGATGATCGCGTCCATGAACGTTATCCTTGGATAGGCAAGGAACGCCTTGGAATAGTTCAGCGCCTGGCCGATCTTGCCTGCAAGATCCGTAAACATCATGAACGGAAGCAGACCGGTGGCATAGAAAAGCGCGAAGTTGGTGCCCAGTGGGGGCGCCCGAAAGCCCGCTGAGAAGAAGGCAACCATCATTCCAATACCCGCGGCCGGTTGAAGCACTGCCCAGATATATCCCCCAGGGGATCGGCCGTAGCTCGTGTTCATCTCCCTTAAAATAAGGGCCCCGATGGTGCGAACCGACGTGAAACGAGGAACCTGTCGAACGGATGTCGACGGTTTGCCGGCGGCCGATTCGATTACGGAAGACATATGAAGCCCGTGGAATGGATGCTGGAAAAAGCTGCTGTCATTGGTTAGCAAGAAGTCATAGTAATCTCCTCCTTGCAAGGTCTTCCTGTTCATGGCCAATCCTCAAATGTCTGAGAACGCAAAAGGCGAAAAGCCGGTAACGCCATTGGCCGCCGCGTCTCCTCAGGCCGCGACAAACCCTGCGGCGAAAAAGGAGGCTCCTGGCGAAAATCAGACTGGCCCCAAGCGTGCAGCAACACCGGTTGCAGCAACCGCAAAATGGAGGTCACGTCATTGGGGACTTGTGTTTTCCCTGCTGATCATGGTCATTCTGCCGACGGCAATCTCGGCCTACTACCTGTGGTTCCGCGCTGCTGACCAGTATATTTCCCGTGTCGGCTTTTCGGTGCGCACCGAGGATTCCAGTTCTGCAATCGAGCTTTTGGGCGGCATCACGAACCTGTCCGGGTCAAGCTCTTCCGATACGGATATCCTCTATGAATTCCTGCAAAGTCAGGAGCTTGTCGAAAGAATCGACACGGAACTCGATCTCCGGTCGATCTGGTCGCGCGTGGACCCTGCCGACGATCCGGTTTTCGCCTACCACGCGCCGGGCACGATCGAGGACCTGCTTGATCATTGGGACCGCCAGGTGCGCATCTATTATGCCAGCGGCACCGGCCTGATCGACCTTGAAGTTCTGGCCTTCACACCCCAGGACGCACGGTCGATTGCTCAGCTGATTTTCGAAGAGAGCAGCGCCATGATCAACCAGCTCTCGGCCATCGCCCGAGAGGATGCGATCAGCTACGCCCGAGACGAGCTGGATCAGGCAGAGGAGCGCCTCGCCCGCGCACGGATCGCCCTCGCTGAATGGCGCAACGAAAACCAGACGGTTGATCCGACGGCTGACACGGCTGGCCAGATGGGTCTGGTGACAAACCTGCAGGCGCAACTGGCCGAAGCGCTGATCGAGCTTGATATTCTTCGGGACACAACCACGCGGGACGATGACCCGAGGATTACCCAGGCAGAGCGCCGTATCACGGTTATCGAGAACCGCATCGAAGCAGAGCGCGCTGTCCTTGGCACAAGTGGGGCGGGGGGTGTGGCCTTTGCCGATCTCGTCGGCGAATACGAGCGCCTGCAGGTCGACCGCGAGTTTGCCGAGCAGGCCTACACCACCGCCCTCGCGGCCTTCGATGGTGCCCGGAACGAGGCTCGACGGCAGAGCCGCTACCTTGCGGCCCATGTGCGACCGTCCTTGGCGGAAAGCTCCGGCTTTCCGGATCGACCGGTAAAGCTGATCACGATCTCCATCTTTGCCTTCCTGATCTGGACCGTGGTAATTCTCGTGGCATACAGCCTGAGAGACAGACGGTGACGAGACCGAAAAGATGATCGAGTTTCGAAACCTGCGAAAAGAGTTCGTCCTGAACGGGCGGCGCAGGGTCGTGATCGACAACCTGAACATTGCCCTGCCAACCAACAGTTCGGTGGCTCTTCTGGGGCGCAACGGGGCTGGGAAGTCGACACTTCTGCAGCTGATCTCGGGCGCTATGGATCCAACGTCAGGCGAAATCAGGTCCAGCGGCTCGATCTCGTGGCCGGTCGGCTTTGCGGGATCGTTCCACCCGGATCTGACGGGCTTCCAAAACACCAAGTTCATTGCCCGTGTCTACGGGGTCGACACGGAAGAGCTCGCTGCTTTTGTCGAAGAATTCGCCGAACTTGGGCAGCACTACTACCTGCCGTTCAGATCCTATTCTTCGGGCATGCGATCTCGCCTGTCTTTCGGGGTATCCATGGGAATTCCGTTCGACACCTATCTGGTGGACGAAGTGACCTCGGTGGGTGACATGGCTTTCCGTGAGAAAAGCCAAAGATTGTTCCTGGAGCGCATGGAAACAGCCGGCGCGTTCATGGTGAGCCACAATACAGAGCAACTACGCGATATGTGCGACGTCGGTGT
The DNA here is from genome assembly GCF_001879695.1 of Nioella sediminis. Classification (GTDB taxonomy): domain Bacteria; phylum Pseudomonadota; class Alphaproteobacteria; order Rhodobacterales; family Rhodobacteraceae; genus Nioella; species Nioella sediminis. The sequence continues at coordinate 12,860 of NZ_MNBL01000108.1, read as the reverse complement.
GGTTCTGGAAGGGGGGCGCGCCATCTATTACGAAGACCTTGATGAAGCCATCGAACATCACAACCGCAACATGATGGGCTCGTGAAGCAAGGGACGAATCCGCTGCATTTCTCCTCAACCAGAATTCGCTGGCGCCAATCCGCGTTGGTGCGCCCGGCAAGCGTAAGGGAAAAGGCCCGGATCCTCGCCTTTCACGGCGGCGGTGGCGTGGATGGACGACCGGAGATGCTGGTCCCCTTCTGCACGGAGCTTGCAAGGGATCACCCGGAACTGACCATTATCGCTGCCGAATACCGAACGCTGAACCGGAACAGGGCAACGCTGAAACAGATGCTGGCCGATGCCAGCCATGCACTGAACTGGAGCCGCCGAAAAGCGCCGCCCGAGTCGAGGCTGTTCGTCATGGGCGCGTCGTTTGGTGGCCTTCTGGCGCTGGATGCGGTGTTTGCTGCGCCCAACCGGGTAAGCGGCCTTATTCTGCTTAATCCGGTGGCGGATACTGGGAAGGGTGGCTTCTGCAATCGCGTTATCCCGCCCGAAGGCCTTCCGGACATATCTCCGATGCAGCGATGGAAAGGCTGGCACCGGATGAACAGCCTGCGCTGCCTGACGGTTCACGGCAGTGACGACAGTGTTGTTCCGATCGCCACCTCAAAGGCTTTCTGCGCCTTGTGGCCGCCGGATCGTTGCAGCTTCGTGGGATATCCGAATGTTGGGCATGGGTTCTTCAACCTGCCCGCACACAGCCCGTCTGTTTCCGAACTGATCCACGAGTTCATGGGATCGGACGGTCAGTCTGGCTAGGTCGCCCCCCGGCAGGCCGTCCGATGATCCGGCCGCGCAGCACGCGCGTCATTGCCCTGATCGCGATACGACGGCGAACGCGCTTACAAAGAAAAGGGCGGCCCAAAGGAGCCGCCCGAATTCTTTTCGTCTGGCGAACGGATCAGCTGCCAGAGGTCGTGGTCGAAGAGGAACCATCGCCGATCAGGACCGCGGTCAGGATCAGGCCGCCACCGGCAGCAAGAAGGCCACCGCTGCCTGCGACGGTGCCAAGACCGGTTGCAGTTGCAGTCGCAGCAGCACTACCACCGGGCAGCCAGCCCAATGCGCGCGCTTCGTCTTCCTGAGCTGCGGTCAGTTCGCACTCAGCTTCTACCAGATCGACATTGCCGCCGAGCTGTTCACACTGGTCCACGGTAAGAGCGCTTGCGGCGGTCACGCAGAATGCGGAAACGGCCGTAGCTGCAAAAATGGTTTTCGAGATTTTCATCGGGTCAGTCTCCAATACACTACTTGTCTTCAGCTAACACGATGGCTGTCGTGATTCAATCCGCGCAAGCGCGTCTCGGCTGATTTTTGCGATAGATGCTAGTTTATCACGCGTTCCAGATTGGCATAGCCCAATTCCGGACCAGCCCATTGACGCGATTGCCACAAATCACCGTCGCTTCCTTGCCAATAGGTGTTCACGAAAACCGGTGTGTCACGCCCATCCGCATGACATGTCTCGCTGAACCGGCGGGTGGCGTAGCTGCGACCAAGGATGTCGACCGTTTCGCTGCCTTCGGGAGTGAGCGAGCAATACAGACGAATCGCGTGAAGCTGCCCCTCGCCGTCAAGCGCCCGGAACAGGCGGGAATACTCTGCCGGCTGCCCCTGTGACAGGGCGCGGTGCAGCGCCTCGGTCTCCAGGCTGTGCAGATCGGTGCCGAATCCCCGCGTATTCCGCAACAGGCCAGCGGCGGTGCTGACAGTGTTGCCATCGAGGCTGCGCCAGATGGTAACATCGCGGTTCGTGCCGTATTCCAGCAAACCCACCGAAATACCCGCATCCGGCATACGGACAACAAGCACAGGGGCCGTGATGCCCGCCTCGGCCAACGAGGCGCGTGTTGCCGTAAACTGCGATGGCGCATCGCCACGGTTGAACAAGCCGCCGCGGATCTGCTCGAACGCGGCCGCATACGGGCTGTTCGCCGCGTCCTGCCCGCATCCCGCAAGTGCCAAGAGCGCCATGAGTGCCAGAACTCGCTTCATCGCCACACCTGCGCCCATTGATCGTCGATATTACCTAGGTGCCCATCCCGGACCCGTTCATAAAGACGGTCAGGCACGCCAAGCCGCGCCCCGCCATCCCTGGTGATAGGCCGGATCGTGGTGCCGACGGACTGACGGCTCGGCTGCCCGGTGAACCAGGTCACAGGTATCGAGAAGCGGATGCCCTTGTCGAAGCTGCCTTCGCCGAAATCCTCGGTCGACACATCGGTCAGGGTCATGAAGGCACCAACGCGCCAGCCATTGCGGAACTCCCGGTCGATGGACAATGTGGCACCCCAGTCCCCGGCAAGGTAGCGACCGGCATCGATCTGGACGTGATAGCCATTGGCCATGTCGTAATAGGCCGAAACATGCCCGGTCACGACGCCGTAATCCCTGAAACCCAGCCCCATATCGTAGTCACGCTGTCGGGCATAGTTGATCTCGGCCCCAAGCGCGAGGCGACTGTTGACCGGGCGCCACAGCAGTTCGGCTGACAGGCCGCCATACATCCGCTCCAGATACCCAACGGTCACACGGCCATAGAGATCATTGCCGAGGCTGCGGGCATGAGAAAAGGTCAGCCGTTCCACCGCAATGCCGGTCTGCCGGTCGTAAAGCGGGCTACTGGTCCGGACCGGCGGCAGATTAGACGGCGAGGTGCGCGCCTGATCGAGATTGCCAGCCAGTCTCTGGGTCAATGCGCCGTCAATTCGCCATCCGGGATGAAACTCGTAGGACGCAGACAGGCGCACGCCCAGGTTGATGAGTATGGGATTGTCAGGATCAAAGTAGCTGGTCCGCGTGTAGGGCCTCAGAGACCAGTCGAAGCGGGGGAACATGCCATCCACAAGGTCTTCCGCCTCGGTCGGCTGCGCAGCCCGCAGGCCTGCAACCGCCTGAAGCGCCTCGATTGCATTCGGTTCCTGCTCCAGCGCCTCCATATCCGACCGGCGCAATGTCAGGGTAGAGACGGCCAGACCTTCGTCCAGCAGGGTGATATGGAAGGTTTCGACCGAAGGTGGCAGGATTTCCGCCATCACCCGCGCGGAACGGCCAAGCGCCTGCGCAACAGCGGTGTAGCGGGTATTCTCGATCCGGATCTCTGCCTCATAGGCCCCCAGATCATATGCGATAAGGTCCTGCCCCTCGGCTTCGAGCGCTTCCCTAAGCCGTTCCCCGAGCGCAGGGCGCGCACGCGGGTTCTCTACCCAGTCCGCGGTCCAAAGGTCAGGGTTTTCAGCCGGATCGGGACGGATGGCCAACGGGCCGGGAACCGGGCGATTGCTGACTGGCGTAACGGGACGGCTTGGATTGAAGCTGAAAGCGAGGTTCACACCGACTTCGGACCCATAGAGATAGTAGGCCCCCAATCGAAGCGAGCGGTTTACCTGGTACTCGATACCAAAGTTCCACGGTGACCGGCGTTCGAACACGCCCTGTGCGGTTTCGGTCCGGTAGGCGTCCGAGGAATACTCGACGATCACCCCAAGCCGGTCTGTCGGTTGCCATTCGATGCCACCAAAGAAAGCCGCCTGCCCCCGAAACCACTGATCGTATGAGATTTCGCCGCCGGTATCGCCGGGCACAAAGCTCGGCCGCACATTGCTGAATGGTGCGCCGAAGGAATTGTAGCTGCCCAAACGACCCCAACCAACACCGCCGGTCACGGTAAGCGTATCCCCGAATGACCGGCTGGCGACAATGTATTCGCCCGCGTAGATCCCGGTGCCCACGAAATCCTGCAAACCGATGGCGACAGAAGGCCACCAGCCGCCCTCCTGCTGCTGCAATAGCTGGTAGCGCAGGTCGAAACTGCGGTCGAAATAGGTTTCGAACCCGGCAAGGTTCAGCCCCTCAGTCGCGGAGTAACGGAACGATCCTGACAGTCTGGGCGATATCTGAAAGCTCAGCGTATTGCGGGTGATGCCGCCGAAATGCGAGATCGTGGTCGAGAATTCGCCGTCCGGCATGACCTCGGCCGATGGCATGTCGATCAGGCCAGCGGTGCCATAGAAGTTGAGCGTGGGGCGCGGGCCTGACACAGGGGTGCCGATGATATCGGCCTGCGCAACAGAGCCGAAGAGACCGCCAAGGAGCACCGTGACGGCTGCAATGGCAGGTTTTGCAATACCCCCGAAATCTAGAAATCCGCGCACACCCGTTCTCCTGCTTTGAGGTTCTTAGACCACGCGCGCCGGGGCATGATCAAGCTTGCGCCTCTGCCGCTTCGGACGCTTTTGCCCGAAGCGCGTCTTTCGGGTGACAGACCTCGATCAAAGCTTAATTGCCACCATGAAGGGTCGCTGCATTCTGTTGGTCGCGGCCCTCGATCCAACGATCGAGCACCGCAAATGCAGCTGCCTTATCGCCGCCGGAAATCGCCTCGCGCAAGCTGCGCAAGGCCGATGCCACCTCGATCTCGGACAAGGCCTGTTCTCGGGCAGCAAAGATCTTGGGGTGAGCCGTGGTCAGCCGATCCTTGCTAAGCGTCAACTCCTCGCGGAGCTTCTCACCCTGACGCAGCCCGATGAAGGAAATCTCGATATCCCCGTCTGGGTTGTTTTCGTCCCGCACGGTGTATCCGGAACTCTCGATGACCTGTCGGGCAAGCCGTTCAATGGATACCTCTTCGCCCATGTCCAGAACGAATACCTCGCCGCCAGAGGCCATGGCCCCGGCGCGCAGGACCAGATGCACGGCTTCGCGGACCGTCATGAAATAACGGCGAACGTCCTTGTGGGTCACGGTGACCGGTCCGCCGCGGCTGATCTGCTCCTGAAAGATCGGCACGACGGAGCCAGAGGATCCGAGCACATTGCCGAACCGGACGATCGAGAAAACCGTCCCAGTGGTGCGAATGGCCAGATCCTGCACAACCAGTTCCGCCAGCCGTTTCGAGGCGCCCATTACGGAGGACGGGCGCACGGCCTTGTCCGACGACACGAGCACGAAACGTTCTACGCCGGCGGACTCGGCCTCTCTTGCGAGGGTTTGGGTCCCCAGAACGTTGTTGGACAATCCCGACAGGGGGTTCGCCTCGACCAGGGAAACATGTTTGTAGGCGGCTGCGTGCACGACGATCTGCACATGGTATTCGTCCAGAACCAACCGAACCTGCCGCGCGTCCGCTACCGAGCCCAGGACAGAGACCAGCTCCACACCCGATTCCTCGGCCATAGGACGCAGTTCCATGTCGATATTGAACAGGGCATATTCGCTCAATTCATACAGGATGAGCTTCTTGGGACGGCAGGCCAGGACCTGACGCGACAGCTCTGCCCCGATAGAACCGCCTGCGCCGGAGATCAGGACCGTGCGGCCGGAATAGCTGTTTCCCTCATCCCCAAGCGAGGTGACAACGGGTGCCCGGCCGAGGAACTGGGCGGGCTTTACCGGGGTCAGCTTCTCGACCAGCGGCTCTTCCCCGATCAGCTGCGCGAAGGAGGGGAGAGTCTGCACCTCCAGCCCCATTTTTTGCAGGCGCCGCGCAATCTGTGCCTGCTTGGGTTGGCTGAGAGACGGGATCGCCAGAAGGACCCGGCGAATGCTCTTTTCCTGAACGATCCGCGCAATACTGGCAGGCGTGTAGACCGGCAGACCGGCGATCAGAACGCCCTGCAGGGCGGTATTGTCATCCACGAACGCAACCGGGTCGATCCCCTCATGAGTTCTCAGGGCTGTGGCCAACTGGGTGCCCGTGGTGCCTGCCCCGTAGATCAACACCCTGCATCGCGGAATTTCACGCCGGTAGATCGCAACCACGACCTGGTACATGACAACACGACTGACCGCCGAGAACATGAAGAAGCAGATTGCGAAGACGATGCTGTTCCCAATCGGAATACTCAATTGGAAAAGCCACCCCAATCCCGCCAGACTTGCCCCGAGATAAGCGGCGAAAACAGCCGTCTTCGCCAGAGCCCGCCCTTCATAGGCATTGAGCTGGATCTGCGGAATGCCCAGGGCGATGGCAACGCCAGCCGCGACAGCCAGCAGATACGGCAGCACGGGAAGAAGCAGCGACAGGGTTTCCAGAGGCGTGCGCGGATCCGCCTGAACCGCAAAGGTAAAAACAAGCGCAAGCGGGACCAGGCAAAGGTCGAGGATCAGAAGGACGTTTCTTTTCTGATTTCGCGTCAGGGATTTGACCAGGCTCAGCATGCAGAACTACCTACGGACTTAATAAACCGCGAAACATTCGCAGGATCACTTTCAGAATGCCTTTTTTTGGGCATTCGCCCATAAAAAGCCGTTTCGAGTGACAACAGAAACGCACAATGCCACTTTTTCAGCCTCTTTGACTTTAGCGATCCCTGTCATGAGGCACAAGAAGTCTCTCGCCGCCGCGCGGTATGCTGCCGAATATACCACTATACCCAAGGCGAATACGTGTCCGGTTGGTGCCAGGCATCTCAGCGCAGCGAAGCGGCATGTGAGCTATCAGTTTTCAAAGCTGCTGCAAGCCTGTACACAACTGCAAAAAACCACGATTTTCATTAGATGACGAAGGCCTTTCACATGCCCCAACCACAGCGCACCGCACTTGTGACGGGGTCTGCCGGTTTCATCGGCTTTCACCTCTCGTCGACGCTTCTGAATGCCGGATGGCGGGTGATCGGCGTGGACGCGATGACCGACTACTACGACGTCGCGCTCAAGGAAAAGCGGCAGGCGATGCTGTGCCAGTCGCGCAGTTTTCGCGCCGTCAATGACAGGATCGAACAGCCCGGCCTGCTGGAAACGCTGTTTTCCGACCATCGCCCCGATGCGGTCATCCACCTCGCGGCGCAGGCTGGGGTGCGCTATTCCATCGAGGCACCGGAAAGCTATGTCGAGGCCAACCTGATTGGCACCTTCCGCCTGCTGGAAGCCGCACGCGCCTATCCGCCCGCGCATCTGCTGCTGGCCTCCACCAGTTCGGTCTACGGCGCGAACCCGGACATGCCCTATGCGGAAACGGACAAGGCCGACACCCAGATGTCTTTCTATGCGGCCACCAAGAAGGCCAATGAGGCCATGGCGCATAGCTATGCACATCTCTACGGTCTGCCCACTACGATGTTCCGTTTCTTCACGGTCTACGGTCCGTGGGGACGGCCCGACATGGCGCTGTTCAAATTCACACGCGCGATTCTGTCGGATGAGCCGATCGACGTCTACAACCACGGCAAGATGCAGCGGGATTTCACCTATGTGGATGATCTCGTTGCCGGAATCGAGAAGCTGATCGACGTTGCCCCGGTTCGCCCGACCGATGGCGCCGCACTACCGGAGGGCGACAGCCTGTCGCCCGTCGCCCCCTATCGGGTCGTCAATATCGGGAATTCCAACCCGGTCCCGTTGATGGAGTTCATCGCGGCAATCGAAGCGGCAACCGGTCGCGCAGCCCGCAAGAACATGATGGCCATGCAACCCGGCGACGTGCCCGCGACATGGGCGAATACCACGCTTCTGAAGCGCCTGACCGGCCACACGCCATCCACCTCGGTTACGGATGGCGTAGCACGGTTCGTCGAGTGGTACCGAGACTACTACGAGCTGTGACCGCGCGGGGCCTTCGGGCAGGATCGAAAGAAAAAGCCCGGCGAGAACCGCCGGGCTTTTCGAGTGGCAGGGGCGGCAGGATTCGAACCCGCGGCCTGCGGATTTGGAATCCGCTGCTCTACCAACTGAGCTACACCCCTGTACTGGAGCCATCGGTTAAGCCATCGCTCAGGCGGAATCAAGGCCCGTTTGCAGGCGGCTGGCCGCTTTCTTTCCCGGCAACGCGGCGCAACGCAAATAGCGTGGCAGGTGGGCCCAGAAGCTCGAACACGACCGTTGTTCCGATGGTCAGCGTTATGATCGTATCCCCCCAGTCGGGGAAGCTTTCCGCCGCGACCAGCGCCATGCCGATCGCCACGCCAGCCTGCGGCAGAAGGGCGATACCGAACCAGGGGCGTTCAACTGCGCTTTCCCCCCCAAGCCACGCGCCGATCCAGCCGCCGACAATGCGCGCTGCAATGCGCAGCGCCAGATAGGCCAGCCCGAGACCGCCCATGGTGGCCAGGTGCCCCAGTTCAAGCGACACGCCCGCCAGCAGAAAGAACAGCACCATGAAGGGCCATCGGGCATTCTCGATCTCGTGGAAGGCCTGCCGGTGATGCCGGGCGAAATTGACGATCAGCATGCCCGCCGTCATCCCCGCAAGCAGGTAAGAGACCTCCAGCCAGATCGCCAGCCCTGCGGTCAGAAAGACAAGGCCGAGCGCCTCGGTCTGCAAGGGTTCCCCCGGTTTGATCCGGCCCGTCAGCATCGCCCCCGGAACCCCGATGAAAGCCCCGAGCAGCAGCGCCCCACCGATTTCGCGCAGCGCGTCCAGCAATACCCCTTCGTGGCCGTTGCCATATAGCTCGCCCGCTGCAACAGCCATCAGGCTGAAGGCGAGCAGACCCCAGGCGTCATCCACGGCGACGATGCCGCGCAGCTTGTCGGGGAAAGCGCCGGTCATGCCCGACTGGCGGATCGCGTCCTCGGTCGCGGCGGGCGCGGTGGCGGTGGCAATCGCCCCCAGAAGCAGGGCCAGACCGAGCGGGACGCCGATCAGTGCCAGACCACCCGCAACGACCAGCAACGTCACCAGCACGATGCTGATTGAAATCACCACGATCTCGGTCCCGTGCGCGGCAAGGTTTCGGCGGGTCAATGCGCTGCCAAGCAGGAACGCGACCATGGTCAGGGCCGAAACAGACAGGAATTCGTACCACTCCTCGGCCTCTGAAGGCACGAGATCCAGCCCCGATCTGCCCGCAACCACACCAGCCAGCAGCAGCAACGTCACGCGGGGCAAGCGTGTACGCCGCCCGATCTCATCGGCGGCAAGCCCAACCAGAAACAGGACGCCAAGTGTCAGAAGGGTAAGATCGAGTCTCATGTCCGCAAGCTAGCAGCGGACAGGGCGCAAGACATTGCGCGAGATCAGAGTGCCGCCAGATTGCGCCCGAACAAGAGCTCATCCAGCCCCCCGAGAATGGCAATGACCTGACCCCGGATTCGGGAAGGCGGGCGACTGCTGTGCAGAACGGCATGAAGCGATGCAATCTGTCCCGCCGACAGGGACCGTACATCGACCCCCTGCACATAGTTCGGCAATTCTTGCTCCACAGACAGGATCAACTGTTCGCTCACGCGCTGTTGCGCATCCGCAGGGGCACCCCCTCCGATCAGCGCGAGGGTGAGGGCAAATGCAGTCAGGGTGGAACGGATCATGGTGTCGTACCTTTTGAATGTCCTGGGTCAGCCTATCACGGGCTGACCCAGGGGGCCATGCTTTGGCCGGGGTATGCGGGGAAAGCTGCCGATGCCTCACTCGCCTTGCAGAAGGCGCAGGTTGCCCGCGCACAGGGCCTCCTCGTTCTGCAAGATGCGTTCAATCGGCCAGTCCCACCAGCAAAGCTCCAGCAGGCGGGCGATGATGTCCTCTGGAAACCGCATTCGGATCACCTGTGCGGGATTGCCCGCGACAATGGCATAGGGCGGAATATCACCCGACACGACCGCGCCGCTGCCGATGATGCAGCCACTGCCGATCCGGGCACCGGGCAGCACCCGCACCCCCTGCCCCAGCCACACATCATGGCCGATCACCGTGTCGGGACCAGGCCCCGGCATCGAGGGCCGTCCGGCAGCAGGCCCGCCTCCGAAGATCGCGAAGGGGAAGCTGGTGAACCCGTCATAGCGGTGATTGGCCGAAGCGGTGATGAACTGCACCCCGTCGGCAATCTGGCAGAACTTGCCGATAATCAGCCGCTCGGGCGAGAAATCATAGAGATAGGGCGCAAGGTGAAATGCCCAATCCGATGGGGGATGGTGGGCGCTGGCATAGCTGTAGGCCCCGATGTCCCATCGGGGGTGGTCGATCACGGGCTTGAGAAAAACGGTGCCCGCGTGAACGCTGCCATCGGGCAAGGGAACCGGGTGCACGGTGTCTGGCGAGGGGTATAGGTCATCCATGGAATGGGCCTTTCTTGTCTGAATGGAAACGGTTCAGATCGCGGCTTTGTCCATGACACCCTCCATGTTTCAGCATGTCGTTTTAACTCAAGACGTCATGAAAAGAAAGGCCACCCGAAGGCGGCCTCTCCACTGACAGGATGCGTTCCGTATCTCAGAACGACATGCGCAGGCTCAGCCCGACGCGGTGCTCTTCGTAGCCATCGTTGAACAAAGAGCCCTGATATTCCAGCCCGACATCCATCATGTTCCCGGAATTGCCCGCGAAGCTATAGTGCAGACCAAAACCGACATCGATCCATTCGGCATCGACGCTGTCCACCGGGGTCATGATAGCCGGAAGGTTTGACCCTGCGAACCCGCCGCTGACCATCATGTCGCCACCACTACGGCTTGCATATGCAATACCGCCAGTGAACCGAAGCGCATCTCCACTTGCCGTGATCGAGGAGTATTCTGCGCTCAATCCGGCACGGCTGACCAGCATCTCGCTATCCTGTGCACCTACCGTCAGGTTGAAAATCCCGGCACCGGTTTCGGTAAACTCATCCACCCGAAGATCGTAGTATTCGACCGACGCCATGGGACCGAAAGCCAAGTTGCCAGACTGCATCATCCAGGACGCCTCCAGGCCTGCAAACATCGCCTGACCGTCTGTAGATCCCAGTGCAGTCTGGTTAATGCCACCAAAGGCAATGTTGCGGACGGAATCGAAGGACAGGGACTGATAACCGATCGCCGCTTGAAGGTGGGCCGTGCCGCCGCTGAACGCTCCGGAATAGCGAGCAAAACCCGTCGCGCCGAAGGACGTGGCATCAATGGACCCGCGATTGGCCATGATATCTGCCTCGCCGTTCTGGCCACTCAGCATGACCCCGAGCGACCATCCATCAGCAAGGGACAGTTCCACACCAGCGTGCACCCCCGAAGTCGACGTTGAGTATCCGGCGGAGTTGAGCGTCCGTTCCGTGTCGGACCCAGAACCGGTGAGCGCAACAAAGGCCTCGGCGGTCTCGCTCATCATCCAGCGACCTGCACCGCTCGTCACCATTTCGCTGTCGGCATTGCCCGAGAGAGGAGAGCCAAGAGCAAAGAGCGCATTGGATCCGAATTCGTAGCTGACCCCTCCATAGGCTCCCAGAAAACTGTGCCCAAGCGATTCCAGCGCCAGTTGACGTTCTGCTTCCGTGGGCAGCGCCATCACCTCGTCAACCAGGGCCAGGTAGGCCGGATCGGCATTCAGGAAAGGCACGTTTGCCGCGTCAAGGCTACCAGCCACCGCGAACTGGAACGGACTGCCCGCCGCTTCCACGATGGGAGCAAATGTCGGCACGACGCGGATTGTGAATTCGCCGATCTGTATGTCACCCACATCGAGGTTGAAGTTCATGTTGAGGTTCGACAGATCCTCGATCGGCAGGACTTCGAACAACTCACCGCTTTCCATCAGCGCGGCAACGTCGGCAGGAACCTCACCGCCCGCTACATAGCTGAGCTCCGACCGATCCGCGAGCCCCAGGGCGGCCGCAAGAGCGTCGAGGCGCGGCTCCGCATCGATTGCATTGGCGTTCATGTTGCCCCAGACCCAGGCGCCGTTGCCGCCGTCAGCACGATTGTCGTACCAGGCGATCAGGGCATCCTCGTCGGTTGTGTCCGCCACGGTCTCGTCCCAGAACATCCCGTCGGGCAGCATGTTTCGCGATAGCAGCATATCCCCGAACAGCGCCGAATGGTCTGCGTTGGTCAGATCGTAGATCGTCAGAATCGTCCCATCATCACTCTGAGATACGATGTATCCTGCCCGGTCCGTGCTGAAAAAGCCGATATCTCCCTCCTGGCCGCCGTTTCCGAACAGACCGTCAGGGAACCAGACGCGCTGCAAGGGCGACTGACCTTCGCCGGAACCGTCCAAAAAGGGCCAGTCAACGGCCTGTCCGCTCAGGGCTGACAGCTGATCAAAGAGCACGGCATTGCTGGGGTCGCTTGGATCCATGGCAACGAAGCCATCCCCTGTGCCGGTCCCCAGAACAAGTTGAAGACTCTCGATCCGCGCCCCCGTGGTGTTCGACGTCTTCGCAAAGTTGAAATACTCTGTGATTCCACCGCTCGATGCAGTGGTGAACACAAGATCCATGGGACCATTGCCGGTCAGGAAGGTTTTGTACCGGTTGCCCGTTCCCGGACCTTCTGCGCATCCAGAACCGGGCTGCGACGACCGAAGGCAGTTCGGTACGCCGGCCGGGGAGAACCCGTTGCCAACGAAATCATCATTATTCGGCGCGCCGGTCACGGCTGCGATCCCTGGCTCGACCACTCCTTCCTCTTCGTCAGCAAGAACAAAGCCAAGCCCGACAGGCCCGACAAAGTCCTCGATCGTACCTGCTGCAACTGCAGTGGTCGACAAAAGCATCACTGTAAGGGCTGTAATATGCGGTCGAAAGATGGACCCTGCATTCCCCATTTCTAAGTCTCCTAGTTCGATCTGTCCGAACAGGGCTCGCGGGCTGAATACCGGGTTGCGAGCCTACTTCCGATGGTTGCTACCGACATACGAAAAGACTCGCTACGACCCTCAAAAGATCGAATCTATAAACTTTAGGCAATGACAATTTTATCATTGCGAAGCAAAGTTGCGCGGCGGCAACGCCTGCCGATCGCAACGCTGTTTCAAGGTAAAAAAGCCGCCCTTTTGGGCGGCCTTTGCATTGATCTTGGCGATCTGGTCGCTCAGACTTTCATGACAAAGGCCCCTCGAGGGGGCCTTTGCGGTATCGGTTTAGGCGTTTCGGCCCGAGGGCCAGAACCGCTTATGCGAGGATCTTCGA
>NZ_MNBL01000107.1 GCF_001879695.1 Nioella sediminis | reverse complement strand
TTACACGACGCCCAAGGGCGGTGTTTGGCGATCCGGTTCAAACCGGAACTGCACGCCGAACCTGAATCAGGCTTGCCAATCCGGGCGAGCCACCCCCCTATGGCGACACCATGCCAGAAGACCAGGGGCGAGACCAGAATGAGCGACAACCATGCAACCACCCATGACGCGGAAGAGGATATCCGCAATCGCGATATCCGGATCTATGTGAATGGAGAGATCGTGCATCGGGATGAGGCCAAGGTCTCGGTCTATGATTCCGGCTTCATGCTGGGGGATGGCATGTGGGAGGGGATGCGGCTCTACGATGGGGTCTGGGCCTTCTTCGACGAGCACATGGATCGCTTTTTTGACAGCTGCAAGGCGGTCAGCCTTGATCCCGGCATGGATCGGGCCGGGATTGCGGAGGCTCTGCGTCTGACGGCGGAAGCGAACGGGATGACCTCCGATGTGCATTGTCGGCTGATGCTGACCCGTGGGGTGAAGGTGAAGCCGTTCCAGCATCCCTCGCTCAGCCGGTCGGGGCCGACGCTGGTCATCATCATGGAGCATTCGAAACCAGTGAACCGGCTGCAGTCGGCGGGCATTCGCCTGGCGACCGTGCCGCAGGTCAGGGGGTTGCCGCACAGCCAGGACGCCAAGTTCAACAGTCATTCCAAGCTGAATTGCGTCATTGCTTGCCTTCAGGCCGAAGCGGCCGGGGCGGACGAGGCGCTGATGCTCGACCCGCATGGTTTCGTGAACACCACCAATGCGTGCAATTTCTTCATCGTCAGGAAAGGCGAGGTTTGGACCTCGACGGGTGATTATTGCATGAACGGGGTGACGCGTCAGAAAGTCATCGAACTGTGCCGGGCCAATGGCATCCCGGTGCGCGAGAAGAACTACTCGCTTTACGAGGCCTATGGCGCGGAGGAGGCCTTTCTGACCGGCACATTCGGGGCGCAGACGCCTGTGGCCTCGATTGATGGAAAGCCTATAGGGTCTGGCGAAAGGCCGGTGACGGCGCGCATCAGGGGGCTCTACAAGGCGGCCATCGCGGCGCATGTGGCCGAGCGCAAGGGCGTTGCCCTGTGACGTCATGCGGCTTGAGCCTTTGGGGTAAACCGGGGTAACTGGACCCATGACAAGCTCTGACCGTTCAAATCGCCCCGAAATCCGCCGGACAAGCCGATCGCTGCCAATTGCCTTGCTGCGCGCGCGCGAAACCGTGATGGGCCCGATCCGCGAGATGCTGGCGCAAAGCGGCATCAATGAGCAGAAATGGCGCGTGCTGCGGGTGCTGGACGAGGAAGGCCCGATGGAACAGACCGCGCTGGCGGCGCGGGCCTGCCTTCTTCTGTCGAGCCTGACGCGGATCCTGAAGACGATGGAGAGCGAGGGCCTGCTGTCGCGCGAGGCGGACAGGGCGGACCGGCGTAAATCCATTGTCAGCGTGACCGACAAGGGCCGCGGGCTGATCCGGACCCACTTGCCGGAGGCCGAGGCGCTCTTTGCCGCGCTGACCGCGCGCTACGGGGCGGAGCGGATGGAGGAGTTGCTGGACCTTCTGGAAGAGCTGCACGGGCTGGAGGGCTGACCCGAAAGCGGTTTCGCCGCCTGCGGCACCGACCCGGGAGCGGGCCTCCTCACCCTCCCTTGCGGGAGGGATCGTCGGCCCGCGTTGCCACGGGATATCCGGGAGGGCTGTGCCTTGGGGGAGGGGCGGTGCCAGTCTCTCCTGCAGGATGCCTCCGGCGGGGGTATTTGGGCAAAGAAGAAGACACTCAGAGCGACCGGAAGCCCGCGTCGAGGGCGGCAAGGATCGTGTCGACGTCTGCTTCGGAGAGGATGAGCGGCGGGGACATGATGATGTTGGGCCCCGAGACGCGGACCATGGCGCCGTGGGCATAGGCGACCTCCTGCACCTTCGCGGGCATGGTCTTGTCGGGGGCCTTGGTGGCGCGGTCCGAGACAACTTCGATCGCGGTCATGAGCCCGTGGCCGCCGCGCACGTCGCCGATCATCTCGTGGCGGTCCATGAGCCGCTGAACCCCCGCGAAGAGCTGCGCGCCGCGGGCGGCGGCGTTTTCGGGGACATCGAGGCGGATCGTCTCGTTCAGGCAGGCGATGGCTGCCGCCGCGCCGACGGGGTGGCCGGAATAGGTGTAGCCATGGCCGATGGCGGCGGCGCCGGTTTCATCGCTTTCGAAGACCTCGGCGACCTTGTCGGACAGCATCACCGCGCCGAAGGGGAAATAGCCGTTGGTGATCGCCTTGGCGGTGCACATCATGTCGGGCTGCACGCCCCAGTGGCGGCTGCCGGACCAGTCGCCGGTGCGCCCGAAGGCCGTGATGACCTCATCTGCGATGAGCAGGATGCCGTTGCGTGTGCAGATCTCGCGCACCATCGGCATGAAGCTTTCGTGTGGAACGATGACGCCGCCCGCGCCGAGGATCGGTTCCATGATGAAGGCGGCGATGGTGCCCGCGCCCTGGAAGGCGATCTCGTCCTCCAGCGCGGACGCGCAGAGGGCGGCGAGGCGCGCGGGGTCGGTTTCCCCGAACGGGTTGCGGTAGGGGTAGGGGGCCGGGATGTGGACGCAGCCGGGCAGGAGCGGTTCGTACTGGGTGCGGAAATTGGCGTTGCCATTCACGGAGGCACCGCCGAAATGGGTGCCGTGATAGCCCTTCTTGAGGCTGAGGAATTTGGTGCGGCCGGGCTCGCCCCTGACTTTGTGATATTGCCGCGCGAGGCGCAGGGCGGTTTCCACGCTGTCCGATCCGCCCGAGGTGAAGAAGGCGCGGGACAGCCCGTCGGGGGCGAAGAAATCGGCCAGCATCACGGACAGCTCAATCGCCGCGTCGTTCGAGGTGCCCCGGAAGGTGGAATAATAGGGCAGCACATCCAACTGCCGGGCGATGGCGTCCTTCACCGGCTGGCAGGAGAAGCCGAGGTTCACGTTCCACAAGCCGCCCACGGCGTCGATGGTTTCATGCCCGTCGATATCGCGGATGCGCACGCCCTCGGCCCCGGTGATGATGCGCGGCGGGTGGGCCAGGCTGTCTGCGGGGTGCGCCATGGGGTGCCACATGCGGCGGGCGTTCATTTCCTTGAGGAAGTTCGAGTCTTTCATGGCGCGGTCTCCGGTCCGGCTTGGGCGGCCCATGCGGCAGCCAGCGCAGGCGGGATGGTGCCGCCCCAGTTGGCGCTGATGGTCCGGGCTGCGTTCATGAGTTCTGTGAGGATGAGGGTCTGCAACTCCGGCGTGACGCGCGAGGACACGGCCGCCACGGCCACGGCCCCGGCGATGCCGGTACTGTCGAAAAGCGGTGCGGCGAAGCCGGTGACGCCGGTCTCGAAGGTCTGGTTCGAGATGGCGATCCCGCTGGCGCGGGCGCGGGCCACGGCGGCTTGCAGGTCTTCGGGGCTGCGGGCGGTTGTGTCGGTATAGGCGGGCATGGCAGCAAGCGCGCGCTTCATGAGGTCTTCGTCCCCGAAGGCCAGCGCGGCGATGCCCGAGGCAGTGGCATGCAAAGGCAGGCGTGACTCATGGAGCACCACGCGGGCTGAATGTTGCGGGGCCTCGTGATGGGCGAGCGTGGTCAGCCCGCTCGCATCGAGCAGCGAGGCGTGCGCGGTTTCGCCCGTGGCCTCGGCCAGCCGGGGCAGGGCCACGCGCAGGCCCGCGCGGCGCGGCAGCGTCACCTCGCGCATATGGGCAAGGCGCAGGACGGCAGGGCCGATGCGGTAGGCGCGGGTGGCCGGGTTCTGTTCCAGAAGCCCCGCCGATTCGAGCGCCGAGAGGTGGCGGAAGGTCGTCGCCTTGTCGCGCCGGGCGAGTCGGTGGAAGTCGCTCAGACCGATCTCGGGGCGGTCGAGCGAGAAAAATTCCAGCAATTCCATCGCCTTTGCGATCGTGGACATGGGGTCTCCCTGCGGCGTCGGGGCTTCGGTTTGCGAAAAGGATTGACGGGGATTGGTTCACAATGCAAGCTGTTTTTAAACCAATGGTTTGAATAATGAACCAATACATCAGGGAGTGCAACATGAAGACAATGCTCAAGACCGTCTGCGCGGCGGCGCTGGCGACGGTGGCCCTTGGCGGGCTGGCGGCGGCGGATTACCCCGAACGCCCGGTGGAATTCGTGGTCCCTTGGCCGCCGGGTGACCTGGAGGACGTGCTGACACGGATGATCGCGGAGGATTTCCAGGAGGCTTACGGCGTGCCTGCGGCGGTGGTGAACCGGCCGGGCGGCGGGGGCGGCCCCTTCCCCGGCGCGATTTCCGTGGCGACAGCGCCGGCGGATGGCTACACCATCGGGTCCTTCATTATCGCGATCCCGACCGTGGGGCCGAACCTGGGCATCCCGGAGCTTAGCCCCGATCCGTTCGAACCCATCGGCATTTTCCTGACCTATCCTTTCGTGATCGCAGCAGGCGCCGATGCGCCCTATTCCACCATGGAAGAGCTGGCCGCCCATGCGCAGGACAATGACGTGACGCTTGGCCATTTCGGCGCGCCACTGGTGCCGACGCGGGTGACCATGGCGCTGGCCGCCTCGCAGGGCTTCGGCTTCGCCTCGGACGCGGCCTTCGACGCGCTGGATTGCAACACGCTGGCCTCGGGCGATGCGGATGTGATCAACACCACGCTGCAACTGATCCTGCCCTGTCTGGACAGCGTCAATGTGCTGGCCTCGATCGGGGCAGAGCGGATCAGCCTGACGCCCGACGCGCCCACGGTGGCGGAGCTTGACCCCTCGCTGAACGTTGCGCTGTGGAACGGGCTGTTCGTGCATCGGGACACCCCGCAGGAGGTGCGCGACCGGATCGCGGAAGTGGCGCAGGCCACGGTTATGAGCGAGCGGGCGCAGGCGCTGGCGGAGGAAACCGGCGCGCTGGTCTACTGGCAGGATGCCGAAAGCGCGACCGCCCAGATTCAGGCTGATATCGAGACGCTCGGCACGATTTCGGGCATGCTCGACTGAGCGATGTAATGGATCGGCCTCTCCGGGCCGATCCGCAATTTTGTTGGAACAAAATTGGGGCGCGCGGATGGGGCGGTTTGAAACCCTGCAGCAGATGTTCAGGCGGTATCGTCGACCGGGGGATCTCGTCTTCGCCACCATCTTTCTGCTCTTTGCCTTGTGGCTGGCCAGCCAGTTGCAGAACCAGACGATCTGGGCCAACGGCCAGCAGCTGTTCGCGCAGCCCCGGTTCTGGCCTGCCGTGGGTGTCTTCGGCATGGCCGGCTTTGGCGCGCTTCACTTCCTCAGTTCCGTTGCCTCTGACCGCATTCCGGGCCGCTGGCCCGAGGTCGTGACCTGGATTAGATCACTGGAATTCGTGGGCTGGTTCCTGGCCTATGTCTGGCTGGTGCCGTGGGTGGGCTACCTTCTTGCGACGCTTCTTTTCATGGGCGTGCTGACCATCCGCATGGGCTATCGCGAGCTACGCATGATCGGTGCCGCCATGGCGACCGGGTTGGCCATCGTGCTGCTGTTCCGAACCTTCCTTCAGGTGCGCCTGCCGGGCGGGCAGCTCTATCATCTGCTGCCAGATGGCCTCTCCACCTTCATGCTGACCTATTTCTGAGGCCCGGTGATGGACCTTTTCCTTTCCAGCCTCGACACGCTCGCCCGGCTCGACGTGCTTCTGGCCCTTCTGGTGGGCTCCATCGGGGGCGTCATCATCGGCGCCATTCCCGGCGTCGGCGCGGCGGTGGCCATTGCCATCCTGCTGCCCGCGACCTTCAGCTTCGATCCCATCGTGGGGCTGACGGTGCTTCTGGGCATCTATGGCTCGTCCATGTATGGCGGCGCGATCCCGGCCATTCTGATCAACACGCCGGGCACGGCGGTGAACGCGCTGACCACCTATGACGGCTACCCGATGACGCAAAAGGGGCAGGCGCGGCGGGCGCTGAGCCTGGCCTATTCGGCGTCCTTCTTCGGGGGCATCCTGTCGATCCTGTGCCTGATCCTTTTGTCGCCCGTGCTGGCCTGGATCGCGCCCATGTTCGGCAGCCGCGAGATTTTCCTGGCCGCGCTTCTGGGCATCATCCTTGTCGTGCTGGCGCATCGGGGACAGGTCTTTGCCGCCGGAATGCTGGCCAGTTTCGGTATCTTCCTCAATTCCGTGGGGCTGGAGCCGGTCCGCTATTCCCGCCGGTATGCCTTCGATCAGAGCTGGCTGGCCTCGGGCTTTGATCTGATCGTCGTGGTGCTGGGGCTTTTCGCCATTTCGCAGGCCTTCATGCTGCTGGTCGACAAGGACGACGCGCCGAAAGCGCAGCGGGTGGAGGGGAGCCTCTTTTCCGGCCTGAAGGAGCTTTTCCGCTTCAAGCGGGTGGCGACGGTGTCCTCCGGCTTCGGCGTCCTTATGGGGATGATCCCCGGCGTGGGCGAGTTCACCGCGCAGTTCCTGAGCTACACCTACGCGCGGCGCACGTCGAAGACGCCCGAAGAGTTCGGCAAGGGCAGCCCCGAGGGGCTGATTGCCTCGGAAGCCGCTAACAACGCGGTGCCGGGTGCGGCCATGATCCCACTGTTGGCGCTAGGCATTCCCGGCGAGGCGCTCACCGCGATGATGCTGTCGGTCTTTTACGTGCACAACGTGGTGCCGGGGCCGGGGCTCTTCCAGAACGACATGGATTTCGTGGTGGCGCTTTACATCGTCATGCTGCTGCTGAACGTCATCGTGCTTGGCTTCCTGATGTTTTCCACCAACCTGCTGACCAAGATCATCCAGGTGCCGACGCGGTTTCTTGGCGTGGTCATCCTGACACTGAGCTTCGTAGGGGTCTACAGCTTGCGAAACTCCTTCACCGATTGCGCGATTGCCAGTGCTTTTGGGGTGCTAGGGCTGATCCTGAAGCGGCTCAACCTGCCGGTGGTGCCGATCATCCTGGGCATGGTCTTGGGCGGCATCATGGAGGTGAAGCTGCGCAGCGCCATGGCCCGCGTGCGCACGCCTTGGGACATGATCGACCGGCCAATTGCCTTCATCCTCTTTTGCGCGATCCTGCTGGTCATCGGGCTGCATGTCCGCACGCTGGTGAAGGAACACCGGGCGCGGGTGGAAGATCCCGACCACGACATTCACGACTCGCAGATGCGGTAAGGGGCAAGAGATGGATCAAGCCAGTATCGACGCGCTGCGCGCAGAGGTTATTGGGCCGCAGGGGCATCTGATCGGGGGGCAGGTGGTGCCCGCCTCGGACGGGGGTTTGATGGAGACGACCTCCCCCATCGACGGGCGTGTGCTGACGACGCTGGCCAAGGGCACGGGCGCGGATGTGGCGCGGGCCGTGGCGGGTGCGCGCGAGGCGTTCGAGGACGGATGCTGGTCGCGCCAACCCCCTGCCGCGCGCAAGAAGGTCCTGCTGAAATGGGCCGAACTGATCGAGGCCGAGGCGCTGGCACTGGCGGTGATGGGTGTGCGCGAGAACGGGACCGAGATTTCCATGGCCTACAAGGCCGAGGCCGGGTCGGCGGCGGCCACGATCCGCTATTACGCCGAGGCCATCGACAAGCAATATGGCGAGATAGCGCCGACGGCGGACAGCGTTCTGGGCCTCGTTCACCGCGAGCCGGTGGGCGTGGTCGGTGCCATCGTGCCGTGGAACTTCCCGCTGATGATCGGGGCGTGGAAACTGGCGCCTGCCCTGGCGGCGGGCAATTCCGTGGTGTTGAAACCAGCGGAAACCGCCTCGCTCACGCTCTTGCGCATCGCGGCGCTGGCGCTGGAGGCGGGGCTGCCGCCGGGCGTGCTGAACGTGGTGACGGGCGAGGGCCCGGTGGTGGGCGAGGCCATGGGGCTTTCCATGGGCATCGACGTGCTGGCCTTCACCGGATCGGGCGCGACGGGGCGGCGGCTGTTGGAGTATGCCGCGCGGTCCAACCTCAAGCGCTGCTATCTGGAGTTAGGGGGCAAGTCGCCCAATGTGGTCTTTGCCGATGCGCCGGATCTGGCGCTTGCGGCCAAGGTCTCGGCGGCGGGCATCTTCCGCAATGCGGGGCAGGTCTGCGTGGCGGCCTCGCGCCTGCTGGTGGAGGAGAGCATCCATGACGACTTTGTCGCGGCGCTGGTCGCGGCGGCGGAGGCGTTCCGGGTGGGCGATCCGCTGTCGCTGGAAACCCAGATCGGCGCGGTGCATTCGGAACGGCAACTGGCGCAGAACCTGCACTTCGTGGACGAGGCCGAGGCGGAGGGCGCGCAAAGGCTGACCGGCGGTGGGCGTATCCTGACGGACACCGGCGGCACCTACATGGCCCCAACGGTCATGGCCGGGGTCGCGCCCGACACGCGGCTGGCGCAGAACGAGGTCTTCGGCCCGGTTCTGGCGGTGACACCCTTCAGGACGGAAGGCGAGGCCGTGCGGCTGGCAAACGGAACCGACTATGGCCTGTCCTCTGGCGTCTGGACGCGCGATCTGTCCCGCGCGCACCGGATGATCCGGGCCGTCCGCGCGGGCGTGGTGCATGTGAACACCTATGGCGGGTCGGACCTGACCGTGCCCCTTGGCGGCGTGGGCCAGTCCGGCAATGGAAGCGACAAGTCGCTGCATGCGCTGGCGAAATATGAAAACCTGAAAACGGCGTGGATCCAGCTGTGAGCGGGGAGATATGGCGGACAAGACCATTCTGGTGGTGGGCACCTACGACACCAAGGACGACGAGCTGCTCTACATGGCCGAGCGCATTCGCGCGCAGGGGGGCGGGGTGCTGACCATGGACGTCTCGGTTCTGGGCGATCCCTCGCAACCCACCGATATCTCCAAGCATGACGTGGCCAAGGCGGGCGGGTCCAGCATCGACGCGGCCATTGCCTCGGGTGATGAAAATACCGCCATGCAGATCATGGCGCGCGGGTCGGCGGCACTGGCGGCGCGGGCCTGGGCCGAGGGGCGGTTCGACGGGGTTGTGGTTCTGGGCGGCTCCATGGGCACGGACCTGGCCCTTGACCTGTGCAGCGCGTTGCCGCTTGGGGTGCCGAAATACATCGTCTCGACCGTGGCTTTCTCCACCCTCATCCCGGCCGACCGCCTGCCCGCCGATATCCAGATGATCCTCTGGGCCGGGGGGCTTTACGGGCTGAATTCGGTCTGCAAGTCGTCGCTCAGCCAGGCGGCGGGCGCGGTTCTGGGGGCGGCGCGGGCGGTGGAGGCACCGGACCGGTCGAAGCCGCTCATCGGCATGACGAGCCTTGGCAAGTCGGCGCTGCGATACATGGTCTACCTGAAGCCCGAGCTAGAGGCGCGCGGATACGAGGTCGCCGTGTTTCATGCGACCGGCATGGGCGGGCGGGCGTTTGAATCGCTCGCCGCGCAAGGCGCTTTTGCTGCCGTCTTCGATTTCTGCACGCAGGAGCTGGGCAACGACACCCATGGCTCGGACGTGACGGCGGGGGCCGACCGGCTGACAAATGCTGGCAAGGCGGGCATTCCGCAGCTGGTCTCGACCGGCTGCTATGACCTGGTGGATCTGGCCGGATGGCGCGGCATCCCCGAGACATGGGCCGATCTGCCGAGCCATGCGCATAACCGGCTCATCACCTCGGTGGTGCTGGACGCCGACGGGGTGCGCGCGGTCGCCCGCGCGCATGGCCGGGCGCTGGCGGAGGCCAGGGGCGAAACCGTGCTGCTGTTGCCCCTAGGTGGCTGCGGCGAATGGGACCGACCGGGTGCGGACCTGCACAACCCAGAGGGACTGACCGCGTTCTGCGACGAGATGCGCGCAAGCTGCCCCGCCAATGTGCGGCTGGAAGAGATCGACGCCCATATCAATGATGCGGCCTTTGCGGCAAGGGCGCTTGAGATCTTCGATGATTGGCGGGCGCGCGGCCTGGCCTGACGTGATGCGCGGTTTGATCCTGGCGGGGGAAGGGCCTTCGAAGGCCCTTGTTTAAGCGGTTTCGAAACCGCTTCCCGCCCGGATCAGAGGGAGCGCAAAAGATCGGGCTTGACTCCCTTCATGCATTTGCTTAACAAAGCAAGTAAATTAGGAGGAGCCCCGGTGCCCCATATCATCGTCGAGTATTCGCCCAACATGGAGGAGCGCGCTGACATGGTCGCGCTGTGCGATGTGCTGCGGCGGGCCGCCATCGACACCGGTATCCTGCCGATGCCCGGTATCCGCGTGCGCGCCATCCGCGCCACCCATGTCAGCATCGCCGATGGCGATCCGCAGCACGGCTATGTCGACATCAGCCTGCGCCTGCGCGGCGGCCGTTCCGACGAGGCCAAGCGCGCCGCCACCGCCCATATCTTCGCCGCCGCCGAGGCCTTCCTTGCCCCGGCCATGGCACGGCATTCCATCGCGCTTTCCTTCGAGATGCGCGACATCGACCCCGATCTCAGCCCCAAGACGGGCACGATCCGCGACCATCTGCCGAAGGAGCTGCCATGACCGACCTTGCCACCCACCAGGCCAAGCTGGACGGCTACCTTGCCCGGTTCCGCGACACGGGCGTTCTGAACCAGATCGGGGGCGAAGCGCGGCCTGCCGTCTCGGGCGCGACATTCGACAACCATTCGCCGGTGGATGAAAGCTTCATCTGCCGTGTGGCGCGGTCGGGGGCGGAGGATGTGGACGTTGCGGCACGCGCCGCCAAGGCGGCCTATCCCGCCTGGCGCGACCTGCCCGCAACCGAACGCAAGGCCATCCTGCACCGGATCGCCGACGGCATCGTCGCACGGGCCGAGGAAATCGCGCTCTGTGAATGCTGGGACACGGGCCAAGCCTATCGCTTCATGTCGAAGGCGGCCCTTCGCGGCGCCGAGAACTTCCGCTTCTTCGCCGACCGCGCGCTCTCGGCCCGCGACGGGCAGGCGCTGCCCTCGCCCACGCTGATGAACATAACGACCCGCGTGCCCATCGGCCCCGTGGGGGTGATCACGCCGTGGAACACGCCCTTTATGCTCTCCACCTGGAAGATCGCGCCGGCGCTGGCGGCGGGCTGCACCGTGGTGCACAAGCCCGCGGAATTCAGCCCGGTAACCGCGCGCATCCTGATGGAGATCGCCGAAGAGTCGGGGCTGCCGCCGGGCGTGTGGAACCTGGTGAACGGCTTTGGCGAGGATGCGGGCAAGGCCCTGACCGAACACCCCGATATCAAGGCCATCGCCTTCGTGGGGGAATCCAGAACCGGCTCGATGATCATGAAACAGGGGGCCGAGACCCTCAAGCGCGTGCATTTCGAACTGGGGGGCAAGAACCCGGTGATGGTCTTCGAGGATGCCGATCTGGACCGCGCGCTCGATGCGGCGATTTTCATGATCTATTCGTTGAATGGCGAGCGCTGCACATCGTCCTCGCGGCTGCTTATTCAGGACAGCGTGGCCGATGGCTTCCTTGAAAAGCTGGCCGCGCGGGTGAGAAACATCCGAGTTGGCAACCCGCTCGATCCCGCCACCGAAGTGGGGCCGCTTATCCACAAGACCCATTTCGACAAAGTCTGTTCCTATTTCGACAAGGCCCGCGCCGAGGGGGCCGAGATCGCCGTTGGCGGCAGGCGGGCGGGCGATCTGGGCTGGTTCGTTCAACCGACTCTCTTCACCGGGGCCAGCAATGACATGGCCATCGCGCAGGAGGAAATCTTCGGCCCCGTGCTGACCGCGATCCGGTTCAAGGATGAAGATGAGGCAATGCAGATCGCCAATGACATTCCCTATGGACTGACGGGCTATGTCTGGACCAACGACCTGACCCGCGCATTGCGTATTACCGACAGGCTGGAGGCTGGGATGATCTGGGTAAACTCTGAAAACGTCCGCCACCTGCCGACACCCTTCGGCGGCGTCAAGGCCAGCGGCATCGGGCGCGATGGCGGGGACTGGAGCTTCGAATTCTACATGGAACAGAAACATATCGGCCTCGCCACCGGCCAGCATCACATTCCGCGCCTCGGCGCGTGAGAGGGGGAGGAAAGAGATGGGAGAGATCGTTCTTGCCGCCAAGATGACCCATGTGCCCACCATGCTCATGTCCGAGCAGGAGGGACCGGTGAAGGGCAAGCGGAAGGCGGCCATCGACGGGCACCGAGAAATTGCCCGCCGTGCAAAGGCGCTGGGGGCAGACACGGTGGTGATCTGCGACACCCATTGGGTGATAAACGCCGGGTTCCACATCAATGCCAACAGCCGGTTCGAGGGGCTCTTCACCTCGAACGAGTTTCCGCAGTTCATCCAAAACCTGCCCTATGGCTATGACGGCAACCCGGCGCTTGGCGATGCGATTGCGGCGGAGGCCACGGCGCGTGGCGTCCATACACTGGCCCATCACCTCGACAGCCTGGAACTGGAATACGGTACGCTTGTGCCCATGCGTTTCATGAGCCGGGAGCACGAGATGAAAGTGGTCTCGGTCGCGGCCTGGTGCACGGTGCACGACCATCAGGAAAGCCGCGTTGTGGGCGAGGCAATTCGCGCAGCGGTGGAAGCGTCCGACAGCCGGGTGTTGCTGGTCGCGTCAGGGTCGCTCAGCCACAAGATCTGGGCGAACAAAGACTATGCCGCCAATAACGGCACCTTTACCATTAGCTCCGAGTTCAACCGGCAGATGGATCTGCATGTGCTGGACATGTGGCAGCAGGGCGATCACGCGACTTTCCTGAAGATGCTGCCGGACTATGCGCAATTCTGCTGCGGCGAGGGGTCCATGCATGACACGGCCATGCTCTACGGGGCGCTTGGCTGGGACAGCTATGACAAGCCCTGCGAGGTGGTGACGGAGTACTTCCCAAGCTCCGGCACCGGTCAGACCAATGTGATCTTTCCCGTAGGCTGACCGCCAAGAAGGATTTTCCAGAAAATCCTTCGCAGGCCGTGAAACAGAATTTTCTGGAAGAGTTTTCCAGCTTAGGTGTCATCCCAACAGAGCTTCAATCCGCGCCAATGTCGCCGTGCTGACCGCAACACCCTCTGCCGCCGCCTTGATCCGTTTGGATTTGCGTCCATCCCCGGGCAGGCGAGCGCCGTCCTGCGCGTGGATGGCATCGGTGAGGGCGCTGATCCGGTCAGCGAATGCCCCACCCGAGGTTGCTCCGGGGTCGATGGCAATGAAGAACTGGCCGGTCTTGGGCGGTCCGCCCGCGGTGCCGGAAAAGGGCGAGGCATCCTTGCCAAGCGTCGCGCCCGCCAGCGCCGCCGCCATGGTTTCCACCAGCAGCGCCACGCCAACCCCCTTGTAGCCGCCTGACGGTGCCATGGACCCTTTCAGCCCGACCTCGGGGTCAGTGGTCGGGTTGCCCTCTGCATCCAATGCCCATCCTTCCGGGATCGGTTTGCCCTCGCGCGCGTGTTTCATGACCTCGCTTTTCGCGATGGTGCTGGCCGACTGGTCGATCATGATGGCGGGCTGACCATCCGGCCCCGGCACGGCGAGAGAGAACGGGTTGGTGCCGACAACCGGTTTCGACCCGCCCGAAGGCGCAATCGACGCGGGCGCATTGGTAAAGCCCAAACCGACCAGCCCGGCCTCGGCTAGCCGGGTCGTATGATAGCCCAGAACACCGCAATTGTAGCTGTTGCGGATGGCGAGCGCCGCGATGCCCTGTTCGCGGGCCAGCGGGATCAACTCGCCAAAGCCCATGTCGATGGCGGAATGGGCAAAGCCGGTGGCGGCATCCACGGTGATGACGCCGGGGCGGGGGATGTCCATGACGGGTTTGGCCTGCCCATCCACCTTTCCGCATTGCACATGTTCCGCGTAGATCGGGATATAGGCGAGGCCGTGGCTCGCCACCCCGTCGGCCTCGGTCGCGGCGGTGGCGATGGCCAGCGGGCGGGCATTCTCGGGGCTGGTGCCGGCGGCCACCAGGGCGCGGAATGAGAGATCCTCGATCTCGTCCAGGGTCATGGTGCGGGTGTCTGACATCTCTCTCTCCTCAATCATTGTCTGTCAGGCCCGCCCCGGCCCCGGCAAGGCGCGAGGCCTCGGTCGCGGGCGCGCGGGTGCGGGCGGCGTAGATGCCGAGCGAGACCAGGATCATCTGGTCGGTCTCGGCGCGTGTCTTGTGGGGGGACCGGGCCGGGATCGGACCGCCGAGCGTCAGGGTCACGTCCGACAGGGGCGGCGGGGTGTCCAGCGATACGGCATCGCCATCGGTAGCCGCGTGGCCGCCGTCCCAGGACAGGGTTACCGATTGGCCCAGGTCTTTCGCAAGCGTCGCTGCGAAGGGCAACAGGAAGACCGGCAGGGCCACGCGCGTCAGGGTCAGCGGCATCGGGGCAGCCGGTCCGAGATCGGCAAGCACAGCCCCGCAGGCGATCGGGCAAAGCCATCCCTCGGCCCCCCGCCATGTGCCGTCCAGCCGCTCCGGCCCGGCTTGCGCATGGCCTTCCTCATCATGGCGGAAAAGCAGCGCGACCAGCGGATCACAGGCGTCAATGCCGCGCGCACAGAGCCACCGGGTGGCCTTCGCGGCCTCCTCGGCCATGCCCCAGCTCAGCCCCGCGCCCCTTGCCGCCGTCTTGGCGAGGCTCTCGGTTTCGTTTAGGGACAGGCTCATATGTCTGACTCTGGATACACCCAGAAATCCGCGTTGTCCCCGGTCAGCTCGGGCGGGTATGGCGCGCCCGCGAACATGGTGATGCGGATCCAGCGGTCGGGCCGGGGATCGAAGCTGGTTGCGCCGAAAAAGGACAGCTTGGCGCGCAGCATGTCGATGGGCAGCATATCTGCCCCGATGGTGTTGTCGCGGATCTCTCCATAGGGGGCTTTGGCGGCGATCTGGACACGACGGGCGCTGTGGCGATGTTCGGGATGCTTCAGAAGGAAGGCGGCCAGCAGGGTGTCACCGGGCCAGTCGCCGAGATCAGCGTGCAAGAAGGCCGCATCGCGCCCCGGTGCAAGGGGTTGTTCATAGGGCGCAATCGGCTCCTCGTGTCGCTGCCCGAGCCGGGGTTCGAGCTTTTCTTCCGACACGTACCAGGCCCGCGCGGTGGCCTCCGGGGCGGTCCAGTCCGTTTCCAGGGCCCAGGGAAACTGCTGTTCGATCAGGGCCTTGACCTGATGCAGGGGCATGGAGCCATCAATGCGGAACCCGGCCTGTTCCACGGCAGCCATGCAGGGGCCTAGCCCGTCGATGATGTCGCCATAGGGTTCCAGCATCAGCGAGACCAGAAATTCCTGCCCCTCAAAGGACAGATTGCCTTCGGCCCATGCATGGAGCTTGTCCCAAGGATGATCGGTGTCGAGCCCGTCCGAGACATGCGGCAGCAGGCGTGACAGATCGGCCCGAAGGTCCGCAAGTCTCGCCAGTTGAATCGGATGTTCGGTTCGCCAGGTTTCAATCGCGGCGACGCTGCGGCTTAGAAGGTCACGGAACAGTGCTACGGCATCGGGCGTGGCGGAGGGCAGGGCGCGTACCCTTGCCAGCGCCGTTTCGCGCACCAGGATCCAGTTGTTCACCAGCATCGGGTGATTGACGAGAAACGGCGCCATGCCGAGCCCGGTGGAATTGCCGATGCCAAGGCGGCGCGCAAGGGCGGGGTCCAGCGCCACGGCATTCTCGCCGCCCTGCACCCGGGCCATATGCTCCACCATGTCCCGCACGAACCAGCGGGTCAGGTAGACCGACAGCATTTCCGCCTGAAACGGGGCAGCCATCTCGGGACGCTCGGCAATCACGTCGCGGTCGGCCGCGCCGAATTTGCCGGAGCCGTATACGGCCGTCGTGCGCATCAGATAGCCCACTTCCGCGATCGTCTGCGGGTCGGGTTGCTGGCCCTGAGAGAGCCGATCCACCACATGTGTCCACAGGCGGACAGACCGATTGGCTCGGGAAAGCGACAACTCGCTTTCACTTATGCGACCTGCTTCCTGCATCGGCACATTTCGGGACAGCCGGGCGATATCGGCGCGGTCCGGCACCCCGTCAAACAGAGCGAATGTCGCGTCCCAGGCTTCGGCAATCACCCGGTCGGACCGCAGGTGGTCCGGCAGGTCATGGGCAAAGGCGATCAGGGAATAGCTCCGCTCCGGCCCGGTGGCGGTGTAGACGGCATGGCCCACGCCATTGTCATCCACCTCGAATGCCCTTCGCGTGAACTGCCAGTCTTCGCGGGCCAGCCTGCGGGTCAGTTGACGCATGAAGCTGAGCCTGCATTGGTGCAACGACCCAAGACGCGCCAGCCGCATCACCTGTTCCGGCGGGCGCAGGGCAGCCTCTTTGATGTCCGTGTCTGTTGCGTGACCGCTCATCGCGCGTTCCTCCCACCCCGGCGCAGCATGTCCGGCACGCGGGCCGAGGTCAAACCCGCAATCCGACGCTCAACCGGCAATAGGCGACACGATCCGGTGTCCGGGCATGTGCCAGAGCCTGACAAATGTCACCGGCGCGTCAAGGCCCCATGTGCTGCGTTCCAGTGTCAGAAGGGGCGTGCCCTCGGTGACATCCAGCGCGCGGGCCTCGTCCGGGCCGCAGGGCTGTGCCGAGATCGCCAGTTCGCCGCGTGCGACCGGGACCGTTTCCAGCAGCCATTCATTGGCGCTTTTGCGGCTGAAATCATGGTGTTCCGCCTGAGGCACGGCGGCAAGGTTGATCCAGCGATCTTCCAGAACATAGGGCGCGCCGTCGGCCAGGTGAATGGCGGAGAGATGCAGGGTGCGGGCGGCGTCGCCAAGACCGAGCGCATAGGCCACGCGCGCGGGGGGGCGGGCGGTGCCGTGGGTCAGAAGGCCATAGCCGTAGCGCTGGCCGCCCGCTTCGATCTCCTGCCGGATGACCGGGATCTCGATGACCGCCTTGCCGACCGGGTGCAGCGCCACGCGCGTCCCCGATTTGCGGCGGCGTTCCACAAGTCCCGCCCCGGCCAGTTCCCGAAGCGCCCGGTTCACCGTGGTCCGTGCACAGCCGAATTCGGTGGCGAGGTCGGCCTCGTTCGGGATCAGGTCGCCCGGCTTCCATTGGCGGGCGCGGATGCGGCGGCGGACCTCGTCCTGCACGCCCTGCCATGTGTTGGTGTCGCTCATGGGGCGGCCCGAAGCTCTTTGACCGCCACCCGGTAGGCGGCTTCGATGGTATCGCGGTGGATATGGCGGCCCTCGTGCACCATGTGGCGACCCGCGGACCAGACGTCGCGCACCATGCGGTCATCACCTGCGAAGATGTAGCTGTCGAGGATGGTGTCGCCGGTCATTTCCTCAAGGTCCGGGTGGGTCGTGTCGAGCGCCAGCATATCGGCCCAGTTGCCAGCAGCAAGCGCGCCCGTTTGCCGCCCTGCCGAACCCGCGCCACCCTGATTGACCGCGTCGAACAACCTGCGCCCGGTGGAAGACGCGGGTGTTGCCAGCGCGGCGCGGGAATGGTCGCGCAGGCGCTGGCTGGTATCGAGTTGGCGCAGTTCCTCGGCCAGGCTGATGCGGATATTGCTGTCGGAGCCAACGGCAATGCGCCCGCCCGCACCCATCCAGCGGATGCCGTCGAAAATGCCGTCCCCAAGGCTCGCTTCGGTCAGGGGGCAAAGAACGGCGGTTGCGCCGGACCGGGCGAGGCCCTCGGTTTCATGCGGTTCCATCTGGGTGCAGTGGATGAAATGCCAGCGGTGGTCCGGGGCGAGCGTATCAAGCACCCACTCCACAGGCCGCTTGCCGGTCGCGGCCAGCACCTCCTCCACCTCGGCCTTTTGTTCTGCCAGATGCATATGGATCGGCCCTTCCGGTGCCAACCCGACAACCTCGGCGAGCGCCCCGGCTGGCGCTGCGCGCAGCGAATGAGGCGCGATCCCGAAGCCCCAGTCGGCGGGGCCAGTCGCGATGCGCGCTCTGGCCTCCTCGGCCAACCGGGCATAGCGCTCCGCGTCGTTGCCGAAGCGTTGCTGGCCGGAGGTCAGCCCCCGCCCGTCCAGCCCGCCGGTCTGGTAGAAGGCCGGCAGCAGGGTCAGCCCGATCCCCGAGAGATCCGCCGCCGCCGCGATCCGGTCGCTGAGTTCTGAGAGCCGCGCATAGGGCACGCCGCCGGGCTGGTGATGGAGGTAGTGGAATTCCACATTGGTGGCATAGCCCGCCTCCAGCATCTCCATTTGCACGAAGGCTGCGATGGCCTGAACCTGCTCGGGTGTGATCCGGTCCAGGAAGCGGAACATCAGCTGTCGCCAGGTCCAGAACGTATCGCTCGGGTCGGGGCCGCGACGCTCGGTCAGCCCGGCCATGGCGCGCTGGAAGGCGTGGGAATGGGCGTTGGCGGGCGCGGGCAGCAGGCACCCCACCCGCGTGCCCTGCGGCGGGGCGTCGGCCGTGACGCTGGCGATGCGGCCCGCGTCCAGCGTGACCAGCACGCTTTGCTGCCAGCCATCGGGGGTCAGCGCGGTTTCGGCCCAGACATGTTCCATGGTCAAATCCCTGCTTGACTCGAATATGTGCATACATAATGCTGTCTGGCAGGGATTAATCAAGCGAAATGAGTCGATCATGCTTCTGGTGAACGCGACGGTGGCCACGATGGGCGAGGGCGTGCCCTATGGGCTGATCCCCGACGGGGCGGTGTTGCTGGAGGGCGACCGGGTGGCCTGGGTCGGGCCTCGGTCAGAGGCGCCGGAGGCCGAGGCGCGCGACATGGGCGGGCGGCTGATCACGCCCGCGCTGATCGACTGCCACACGCATCTGGTTCACGCAGGCGACCGCGCGCGGGAGTTCGAATTGCGGCTGGAAGGCGCAAGCTACGAGCAGATCGCGCGGGAAGGCGGGGGCATCCTGTCCACGGTCACCGCCACCCGTGCGGCGAGCGTAGACGACCTAGTCGCGCTGGCGCTGCCGCGTCTGGATGCTCTGCTGTCCGAGGGCGTGGCCGTGGTCGAAGTGAAATCGGGCTACGGGCTGACCATCGAGGCTGAGCTCAACATGCTTCGCGCGGCGCGGGCTTTGGAACAACATCGTCCGCTCAGGATCATCACCAGCTTCCTCGCCGCCCACGCGGTGCCGCCGGGGGCTGATGCAGATGCCTATATCGACGAGGTCTGCATCCCCGCCCTCCATCAGGCCCATGCGGAAGGGCTGGTCGATGCGGTCGATGGCTTCTGCGAGGGGATCGCCTTCACGCCCGCGCAGATCGAACGGGTGTTCGAGGTCGCCAAGGCGCTGGGCCTGCCGGTGAAGCTGCATGCCGAACAGCTCTCGCATCTGGGCGGAACGGAGCTGGTGGCGCGTTATGGCGGGCTGTCGTCGGATCACGTGGAATACGCGACCGAGGCTGACGCGCGGGCGATGGCCGATGCGGGGACCGTTGCGGTCCTGCTGCCCGGCGCGTTCTATACGCTGCATGAAACGCAGATGCCCCCGGTGGACGCCTTCCGCGCCCATGGCGTGCCGATGGCGCTGGCCACCGATGCGAACCCCGGATCGTCGCCGATGTTCTCGCTCCTGCTGGCTGTCAACATGGGCTGTACCCTGTTCCGCCTGACGCCGGAGGAGGCGCTGAGGGGGGTGACGGTGAACGCGGCCAAGGCGCTTGGGCTTGACGATTGCGGGCAGATCGCAGCAGGCAATCGCGCGGATCTGGTGGTCTGGGATGTGAAACAACCGGCGGAACTGGCCTATCGCTTCGGTTTCAACCCGCTGGCGGAACGTTGGGTCGGCGGGGAGGTCGTAGCATGATCCTGACCCCGGGCGCGGCAACGCTGAGGCAGTTGGAGGCCGTGTGGCGCGGGGCGACCCCGGCGCTGGATCCTGCCGCCTATCCGGGTATCGAGGCCGCCCATGCCGAGGTGCAGAAGGCTGCTGCCGGGGAAGACCCGGTTTACGGGATCAATACCGGCTTCGGCAAACTGGCCTCGATCAAGATCGCGGCCGGGGATACGGCGGCGCTGCAACGGAACCTCATCCGCAGCCATGCCTGCGGGGTCGGAAAACCGCTGGAGGAGGACACCGCGCGGCTGATGATGGCGCTGAAGCTGCTATCCTTGGGCCGAGGGGCCTCGGGCGTGGCGCCTGCCACGGTGCGGCTGATCGAAGGGATGCTTGCCAAGGGCGTCACCCCGGTGATCCCCGAACAGGGCTCGGTCGGGGCCTCGGGCGACCTTGCACCGCTGGCCCATATGGCGCTGGCGATGATGGGCGAGGGCGAGGCGGTGTTTGACGGTCAGACCCTGCCCGGCGGCGAGGCGCTGGCGCGCGCGGGGCTGGAGCCGGTGAGTTTCGGCCCCAAGGAGGGTCTGGCGCTGATCAACGGCACGCAGTTTTCCACCGCTTGCGCCTTGGTGGGCCTCTTCACCGCATGGGCCAATTTGCGGGCGGCGATTACGGTTTCGTCCCTTTCGACCGACGCGATCATGGGCTCCACCGCGCCGCTTTTGGCCGAGATCCACGCCCTGCGCGGTCAGCCCGGCCAGATAGAGGTGGCCGCCGCAATGCGGGCGCTGATGGAAGGCTCCGAAATCCGCGAAAGCCACCGCGAGGGCGACAGCCGCGTGCAGGACCCTTACTGCATCCGCTGCCAGCCGCAGGTGACGGGCGCCGCGCTCGACATGCTGCGCATGGCCGCCGGGACGCTCAGGATCGAGGCCAATGCGGTGACCGACAACCCGCTGGTGCTGCTTGGCGAGGGACGGATCGTCTCGGGCGGGAATTTCCATGCGGAACCGGTGGGGTTTGCCGCCGACATGATCGCCATTGCGCTCTCTGAAATCGGGGCCATCGCGCAACGCCGCGTGGCGCTGATGGTCGATCCGACGCTGTCTTTCGACCTGCCACCCTTCCTGACGCCCGCGCCGGGGCTGAACTCCGGCCTCATGATCGCCGAGGTCACGACGGCGGCGTTGATGAGCGAAAACAAGCATCTGGCGAACCCCTGTTCGACGGACTCCACCCCGACAAGCGCCAATCAGGAGGACCATGTCAGCATGGCCGCCCATGGCGCGCGCAGGCTTCAGCGGATGAATGCGAACCTCTCGCGCATCCTTGGGGTCGAAGCGATGTGCGCAGCGCAAGGCGTGGAATTCCGCGCGCCGCTGATGACCAGTGAGGCGCTGCAAGGGGTGCTGGCCCGTCTGCGGGCGCGGGTGGCGACGATCAAGGAAGACCGCTACCTCGCCCCCGATCTGGAAGCAGCGGGCGATCTGGTCGCCTCTGGCGCGCTTTGCGACGGGCTGGACCTGCCGGAACTGGAGGGCGCGGAATGACCCCGGTTGAAGTTGTGCAGGGGGACGGGCCGGTCATTCTGGGCCTGCCCCATACCGGCACCTTCGTGCCTGACGACATCCAAGCAAGGCTGAATGCGCGGGGGCGGGAGCTGTCGGATACGGATTGGCATATCGAACGGCTCTACGACGGGCTTTTGCCCGGTGTCACTACCGTTCGGGCGACCTTCCACCGCTACGTTGTGGATGCGAACCGCGATCCCTCCGGCGCGAGCCTCTATCCCGGCCAGAACACCACCGGGCTGGTGCCGCTCACGGATTTCGACGGTGCGCCGATCTGGGCCGATCCGCCGCGCGACGCCGAGGTCGCGGCCCGCAGGGCCGCCTTCCACTCCCCCTATCACGCGGCCTTGCAGGCCGAGATGGAGAGGGTGCGGGCCATCCACGGCGTCGCGATCCTCTATGACTGCCACTCGATCCGGTCCGTCATCCCGCATCTCTTCAAGGGGCTCCTGCCGGATTTCAATATCGGCACGAATGGCGGCACCACCTGCGCGCCTGGGATCGAGGCCGCCGTTCTGGGCATCTGTGCCGGGGCAAGTGGCTACACCCACGTTCTGAACGGCCGTTTCAAGGGCGGCTGGACGACCCGCCACTTTGGCTGCCCCAATGAAGGCTTTCACGCCATCCAGATGGAACTGGCGCAGTCGACGCATCTTGTCGACGAGACCGCCGGTTGGGCCTACGCGCCCGACAAGGCCGACCGCCTGCGCCCGCACCTGGGCCAAATCCTCACAACCCTGGCCGATCTGGCCCCCAAGCTGAAGGGCTGACCCATGACCGATCCCCGTCACAATATCCGCGACGTCTTCCCCGCCACGGGCACCAAGATCACAGCGAAAAGCTGGCTCACTGAGGCGCCGATGCGGATGCTGATGAACAACCTGCACCCGGATGTGGCCGAGAACCCGCATGAGCTGGTGGTTTATGGCGGCATCGGGCGTGCGGCTCGGACGTGGACCGATTTCGACACGATCGTCGCCAGCCTGAAGGATCTGGAGGACGACCAGACCCTGCTGGTGCAGTCGGGCAAACCCGTGGGCGTCTTCCGCACCCACAAAGACGCGCCGCGGGTTCTGATCGCCAACTCGAACCTGGTACCCCATTGGGCGACATGGGACCATTTCAACGAGCTCGATAAGCGCGGGCTGGCCATGTACGGCCAGATGACCGCCGGGTCGTGGATCTATATCGGCTCACAGGGGATCGTTCAGGGCACCTATGAGACCTTCATGGAAGCGGGCCGCCAGCACTACGGCGGCGACCTGAAAGGCCGCTGGATCCTGACCGGCGGGCTTGGCGGCATGGGCGGCGCGCAGCCCCTGGCCGCCGTCATGGCTGGGGCCTGCTGTTTGGCGGTGGAATGCGACGAGACCCGCGCCGAGTTTCGCAAGCGCACCCGCTATGTGGATGAGATCACCCATTCGCTGGATGACGCCTTGGCCATGATCGACCGCTGGACCAAGGCGGGCGAGGCGAAATCCGTGGGGCTCATCGGCAATGCCGCCGATGTCTTCCCGGAACTGGTCAAGCGCGGGGTCCATCCCGATATCGTGACCGACCAGACCTCTGCCCACGATCCCATCCACGGCTACCTGCCGCAGGGCTGGACCGTGGCCGAATGGCGCGACAAGCAGGAGAGCGACCCGAAGGCCGTGGAACGCGCCGCGCGGGCCAGCATGAAGGTGCATGTGGCCGCCATGGTCGATTTCTGGAACGCGGGCGTCCCGACGCTCGATTACGGCAACAACATCCGGCAGGTCGCGTTGGAGGAGGGGCTGGAAAACGCCTTCGCCTTCCCGGGATTCGTGCCCGCCTATATCCGGCCCCTCTTTTGCCGGGGGATCGGGCCGTTCCGCTGGTGTGCACTGTCGGGCGACCCGGAGGATATCTACAAGACCGACGCCAAGGTGAAGGAACTGGTCGACGACCTGCACCTGCACAACTGGCTCGACATGGCGAAGGAGCGGATCGCGTTTCAGGGCCTGCCCGCGCGGATCTGCTGGGTCGGGCTTGGCGTGCGCCACAAGCTGGGGCTCGCCTTCAACGAGATGGTGCGGAACGGAGAGCTGAAGGCCCCCGTGGTGATCGGGCGGGACCATCTGGACAGCGGTTCCGTCGCCTCGCCCAACCGGGAAACCGAGGCGATGAAGGACGGCTCGGATGCGGTATCCGACTGGCCGCTCCTGAACGCGCTTCTGAACACGGCGTCAGGGGCCACCTGGGTCAGCCTGCACCACGGCGGCGGCGTCGGCATGGGGTTCAGCCAGCATTCGGGCAT
Source organism: Nioella sediminis (assembly GCF_001879695.1). Classification (GTDB taxonomy): domain Bacteria; phylum Pseudomonadota; class Alphaproteobacteria; order Rhodobacterales; family Rhodobacteraceae; genus Nioella; species Nioella sediminis. The sequence continues at coordinate 17,190 of NZ_MNBL01000107.1, read as the reverse complement.
GGTGATCTGCTGCGACGGGACGGAAGACGCCGACCGGCGGCTTGAGCGCGTGTTGTGGAACGACCCGGCGACAGGCGTGATGCGCCACGCCGATGCGGGCTACGACATCGCCCTCGACTGCGCGCGGGAGCATGGGTTGGACCTGCCGGGGATTTTGTGATCGGGTGCGGCCCCTCGATAGAGAGGGGCCAGCCGCTTGGCAGGTCGGGGTGCAGGGGAAGGGTGCTGCGGGTTGGAAAGTGATGGCTGCATTGAGTCCACCTCGCTAGCTTCTTGTGGCGCAATAATGCAATCAGTAATTAGGAAGTGGGATATATCGCGCATTCAGGTCGGATAGAGTTTCAAACTTGAGTAAAGCATCTATACAGGCATGAGAAGGTATTCAGCAAATTCTTCGGTAAACTCAAAGCGATCAACATTGTTGTAGGTGGTCTCTATGATCGCGTCGTAGTTTTGCATCACCTTTAACTTTGGCCTCAAGCTCTCGTGAGTTTCAAAATAATATGTGAAAATGGGGTTCTCAGGGTCGCCATTGTAGGACCACTTCTTAGACATGACTATGAATTCTCGGATAAACGGATCCTTTACAATATCGTTCCGCATCTCCGCCACAAGATGTGGCATTTTTTCTTCAAGCTTTTTGTAGCTGCGGGACACGACAATTGAGAAGCCGCGAATGCCAAGATACGCGCGCATCTCCGCCATGGTTTTCCACTCTCTCAGCAGTTCAGCGGAGTGACTGGCAATATCCGCGTCCACCAATCTGCTACAGGTTTGACATAGCCAAATTCCATTTTCGGCAGCAGTTCGTTCATCTGGTGTTAAAGTGGGATCGTACCGTGGCCCCCTTTCGGCAGCGGCCGTAATGTGTGCGGCAACGCCAATACTTGTGCTATCACTAGCACCGTCCGGACCAATGGTCGGACGTAAACAGGTTTGATTTGAACATCGGTAACCTGCGCGTTGCGCAATTGTTCTTATTACGGGTGCTCTAAAATCATCACGGTTTGCCATAATTAGAGCATATAAGGCATCAGATCTGTTATGAAAAGCGGTCGCTTAGCGCGTCAGTGAAAAGGGTCACTTCGCACCTCAAAGCCGACCTCAAGCCCTCAAAGACTTTGCCCCTCAAGCCACTCCCAACACCCATTTCCCCTTGGCAGGTCGCGCAAAGCCTGTCAGCGTGAGGGGCAGTGAAAGGCAGATGCGATGCTGGAGAGGGTCCGACAGTTCCGCGACAGGCTGACCGGGAAATGGTCGGCGCGGTCCTGCTGGCCCTGTTTCATCATCAATATCCGCTCCTCCCCCGCTCTCTGATGATCCGCCAAAAACCGGGGCCTCGCCCCAGATGACATGGCTGCCGCGATGGCAGCCCGGATGATCGGAGCTTTCCAGATGACCCTTACCCCAGACCTGCCACGGGTGCAGGAGGACTACAAGCGCGACGGTGTCGTGCTGCTGCGCAATGCGGTTTCGCCCGAGTGGATCGAGAAGCTGCGCGCGGCGATCGACCTCGAAGTGCAGAAGGGCGAGCGCTATTTCGCCTACAAGAACATGCGCGAGCGGCCCGGCACCTTTCAGGACTATTGCCTTCAATCGGATATCGGCCAGCGTGTGGCCGAGGTGGCGGGCAGCCCGTGGACCTCGCTCATCTACGACCAGATCTTCGTGAAGGAGCCGGGGACGAAGACCCAGACAGGCTGGCACACGGATCAGCCTTACTGGCCTGTTCAGGGCCCGATCATGACCATGTGGATCGCGCTTGATGATGTGGACGCGGATAATGGCGCGCTGGAATTCGTGCGCGGGTCGCACGCCTGGGGCGCGAAATACCGGCCATTCAAGACCGACCAGCTCGGCGCGTTTTCGCATTACCTGGAGGTGGGGAACCCCGACTATATCGACATGCCGGATTTCGAGGCGGAGCGGGCGAGCTACGACATCTTCCACTTCCCGCAGATGGCCCCCGGCGATGCGCTGGCCTTTGACGGGATGAGCGTGCATTCGGCCATGGGCAACCGTACCTCGACCCACCGGCGGCGGGGCTACGCGATCCGTTTTGCGGTGGAGGGCGCCACGTATGATCCGCGTGATGAGGTCACGGAATGGCTGCATGATGCGAGCCTTGCGAAGGGCGATCCCTTCCGGGGCGGGCGCTTTCCGGTGATCTACGCGGCGTGACCAGTGGGGGGCCGGGTGCCCGGCCCCTTGCGTCAGGTGACCTGCGCGCGCTGATCCTCGCGGCTCATGGAGACGAGGAGTTTTTCGCTTGCCTGCACGGCCTCGAACCCCGCCTTGTCCGCCATGCCTTTCCACTGGGCCAGCACCAGCGACTGCGCCACGGCCCCGCCAAGCGTCGCGCCCGGGCCGGTCACGATGAAGAGGTCGGGGGCGAATTCGCGGGCCGCCGTGCGGATTGCTGCGGTGAAGTCGTAGGTCTCGCAGACCTGCGTATCGAAGGTGTAGCGCCAGAGCGCTTGTGTGTCCGTGGCCCCTGGCCACCAGACGGACCCGCGCCCGTCGATGAGGGGCTTTTGCGGCTGACCGAAGAGCGTCGCCGGCAGTGCGGCGCGGCCCTTTTCGGCCACGGGGGCCTGCATCGCGGTGTGGAACGCCGCATGGTTGGCCAGCCGCATGGGGAAGCGTCCACCGACAGGGGGAACAGCGGTTTCAAAGGCTTTCAGCCCGGCATCGTTCCCTGCCAGCACCAACATGCCACCAAGGTCGATGGAGAGGTGCAGATCCTGCCCGTCGCGGGCGTTGATCCCTGCCACGATCTCCAACAACTCCGCCTTGCGCCCCAAATCCGGTTGCCAGTCCTCGCCCATCCACGGGTAGACCAGTTGCCCGCCGATCAGGTGCTCCTGCATCAGGCTGCCCATGGTGTCGACCACGCGGAACCCGTCCTCGGGCGACAGGGCGCCACCCGCGGCCAGCGCCAGATACCAGCCCATGGAATTGCCGGTGACGGCGACGACCTCGATATCCTCGGCCAGTGCCGCCGCATCGGCCAGCGAACAGGCGCAGATGAGGGGCGAGGCCACGTCGCCGCGCGAGTATTTCGAGACGCTGAATTTCCCGGCGCTGTCCAGCGCGGAAACGGTTTCACGGCCCGCCTCAGCTCGGATTGCATCGAAGCGCGCAACAAGATCTGAGCGCGCCCCGTGGTGGCGCCCAAGATAGCCCAGTTCGGGGGCGTTGTAGGTGCCCCGTCCGGGGCAGATCAGAACCGCCTTGCGTGTCATGCCATGCCTCCCGTCAGGGTCTTCGCCGCCGTGTAGATGCCCTCCGCCGAGGGTAGCGTCGCGCCATAGGCAGGGCCGGTGGCGATGAAGCTGTCCTCTGCCGTCACCCGCGCGAAACTGGCGATCCCGGCCTCGTGCAGATGCGCCATCAGCGCCTCGGCCTGGCCGCCGGTGAAGCGGCATTCGTCGACCACCAGAACATGGGCGCAGCCTCGGACGGCCTCGATCATGGCATCGACCGGCAGGGGCGCCAGCCAGCGCAGGTCAATGACGCGGGTTCTGATCCCGTCCGCCTCCAGCCGCGCCTGTGCCTGCTGCGACAGGTAATGCCCGTTGCCATAGGTGATGATCGCCAGATCCTGCCCGTCGCCCTGCTGGCCGATCTCGCCAAGCGGAATGCGCCGGTCGGGGGCGGGATAGCGCGTCATCCAGCCGCCATCGCCCGCTTCATGCAGGTCGCGCATCGGGTAGAGCGCAATGGGTTCCACAAAGACGACGACCCGCTGTTCCTCCCGCGCCAGCCGCACGCTTTCACGCAGCATCATGGCCGCGTCTTCGCCGGTGGAGGGGCAGGCGAGGATGAGGCCGGGAATGTCGCGCAGCACGGCCAGCGAGTTGTCATTGTGGAAATGGCCACCGAACCCCTTCTGATAGCCAAGCCCGGCGATCCGCACCACCATCGGGTTGGTGAACTGGCCGTTCGAGAAGAAGGGCAGGGTGGCGGCCTCTCCTCGCAGTTGATCCTCGGCGTTGTGCAGATAGGCGAGGAACTGAATCTCGGGGATGGGCACGAAGCCATTGCCTGCCATGCCGATTGCATTGCCAAGGATGGATTGTTCATCAAGCAGCGTGTCGATCACCCGGTCGGGGCCGTAGCGCTGTTGCAGCTTCTGCGTGACGCCATAGACACCGCCCTTGCGGCCGACATCCTCGCCCATCAGGACGATTTCGCGATGGTCCAGCATCAGGTCGGTGAGCGCGAGGTTGAGGATTTTCGACAGGGGCTGAGGGCTGTCCATCGCCTTCATGTCCGCGCCGAACGCGGCCGCCCGCGCCTCCGCCGAGGGGCCATTCGTCGGTGCGCAGTCGCGTTTCGGGGGGGTGAGGCTGGCCATCACGCCCGCCGCGTCCTGCAGGCGGGGGCGGGTCACGGCCTCTGCCGCCACGCGGGTCACGCGGGCGTTGGTGTCCTCGTAGATCGCCAGTGCATCCTCGGCGGGCAGGGCGCCGGATTTGTCCAGCAGACGGGCGGAATGAAGAAGCGGATCGTTGGCTTCGCCGGCCTCGACCTCGTCTTTCGACAGGTAGCTCAGCGCCACATCCGCGCCCGCATGGCCATAGAGCCGGACGGTGCGCAGGTGCAGGAAGGCGGGCTTGCGGCGGGTGCGGACGTAATCGGCGGCCTCCTGCGCGACTTTGTAGGTGTCGTAGATATCGAGCCCGTCGGCGCTGAAATACCGGATGCCGGGGCGGTGGCGCATGCTGGCCTCGATCCAGCCTTTCGGCGTCTTGACCGAGATGCCGATGCCATTGTCCTCGCAGACAAAAAGCAGCGGCAGGGGTGTGGATTGAACCGAGGTCCAGCCCGCCGTGTTGATGGCCCCTTGCGCGGTGGAATGGTTGGTGGAGGCATCGCCGAAGCTGCACATGACGATGGCGTCATCGGCATAGAGCTTATGTTCGGGCGGATGCCGACGGGCGAGGCCGACGGAAAATGCCGCGCCGACCGCTTTTGGCAGGTGACTGGCAATCGTCGAGGTCTGGGGTGGGATCATCAGGTCACGCGAACCCAGAACCTTGTGCCGCCCGCCTGAAATCGGGTCTTCCGAGGAGCAGGCGAAGGACAGCAGCATGTCCCAGGTGATATTCTGCCCCGGCACCTGCGCGCTGCGGGCGATCTGGAAGGCGGCATCGCGGTAATGAAGGAAGGCCGGATCCGTGGGGCGCAGGGCGGCGGCGACGGCGGCCATGCCTTCATGCCCCGAGGAACCGATCGTGTAATACCCTTGCCCCGCCTTCTGCATCGCGCGGCTTTCCCGGTCGAGCGCGCGGGACAGGCACTGCGACCGGAAGAGCGACACCGCCAGCGGGGCGGGCAGGCCCGGCGCGGGGGGCCTGCCGGGGGGGAAATCGCGCTTGGCCACGCGGGTCAGGAAATTGTCGTGGACGATCTGGGCGCGGTCCATGGGGGCCTCTACTGGCTTGTTCCGTGCGATTTTATTGAAGGAGATCGCAGCGGGGCTGTCACTTTCCCTTCTGAAATATGCGTATTTACACGGCAGCGCCAATGATGAATTCTCCGACGAGTTGGAGAAAAACTCACATGATTGCCTCGCGCCGCTTCCTGCCCTCGCTTCCCTCCATGCTGGCGCTGGAGGCGGTGGACCGCCTTGGCAGCGCCACCGCTGCAGCGGAAGAGTTATCGCTCACGCACAGCGCGGTCAGCCGCCAGATCAAGGTGCTGGAGGATCAGTTGGGCGTCACGCTGGTGCAGCCGGGGCGGGGCGGGTTGCGGCTGACGCCCGCTGCGGTGGATTATTGCCAGACGCTGAGGGAAAGCCTGACGGCCCTGTCTCGTGCCTCGCTGCGGTTGAAGGCAAATCCCGATGGCGGCAGTCTTGATCTGTCGATCCTGCCCACCTTCGGAATCCATTGGCTGGCACCCCGTTTTCGCCGGTTCAGCCTTGCGCACCCGGAAGTGTCGCTGAACCTGTCCACCCGGCTGAAGCCGTTTGATTTCGCCCGCGAACCCTTCGATGCGGCGGTGCATTTCGGCGCGCAGGACTGGCCCGGCGTGTCCTATCTGAAGATCGCGGGCGAGGAGGTGCTGCCGGTCTGCGCGCCGGGGTTGCTGACGGATGCGCTGGACCGCCCCGAGGCGCTGCTGGACCTGCCGCTGCTGCATCTCGATACCCGAGCGAGCGCATGGGAGGATTGGTTCCACCATCAGGGCGTCGATGTCAGCGCCCCGCGCGGCATGCTCTTCGATCAGTTCACGACCATTGCTCAGGCCGCGGCGCTGGAAATGGGCGTTGCCCTCCTGCCCACATTTCTTGCCGAGGCCGAGATCGCGCGGGGACGGCTGGTCGTGGCCTATGGCGGTCCAGTGGCCTCAACCGGCAGCTACTACCTTGTATGGCCCAATGACCGGCCAATGCGCGCGCCGCTGGAACGGTTCGCGGAGTGGATCCGCTCGGATCTGTGAGGCGTCAGGCGAAGGGCAGGGGCGCCAGCCGGGCGGCACGGGTTCCATCGGGCAGGGCGACGCTGAGACCGGTGGCGCTGTCGGCGATATCCGCGCGGATCAGACCGACGCCGATATTCATCCCCAGGCGGCGGGACGCCGCCACCTCGCTGACATGACCGACCGGCTGGCCGTCCTGAAGCAGCTGCACCGGATGGGCGTTCGGCTGCACTGGGTCGCCGTCCAGCACCAGCCCGACCCGGCGGCGTGCAGGGCCGTTCGCCGCGATCCGTTCCAGCGCCGCGCGACCGATGAAATCATGCCCTGCGGCAAGATCGATCAGCGGGCCAAAGCCCATTTCGTAGGGATTTGTCCGATGCGTCTGCAACCGCATATCCGCGCCATAGGAAATCAGCCCGCTTTCCAGCCGTTCGGTATCATTCGGCGCGCCCGGCCCGATGCCGAAGGGCCGGCCCGCCTCTTTCACCGCCTGCCACAGATCGCCACCCCGGCTGCCATCCGTCAGGTAAAGCTCAAACCCGCCCTGTTTCGACCAGCCGGACCGCGCCAGCACCAGCGGGATGCCGTTCAGCTCGGTTTCGCGGAACGCGAAGTAGCGCAGTTCGCGCACCCAATTCCCGAATAGCGCGGCGGTCACGTCTTCGGCCTTCGGACCCTGAATGGCCAGCGGCGAGACATCGGGCTCGAACACCTGCACATCCATTCGCTTTTCCCGCGCGACGGCGGCGGCCCAGAGATGAATATCGCTATCCGCGACCGACAGCCAATAGCGGGTATCCTCCAGTTTCAGCAGAACCGGGTCGTTGATCAGCCAGCCATCGTGATCGCAGAGCGGTACATAACGGCCCTGGCCGACCCTTGTCGCCGACAGGTTGCGCGGCGTCAGGTATTGCGCCAGCGCGCCCGCATCGGGGCCAGAAAGCTCCACCTGCCGTTGCGCGGCCACGTCCCACATCGCGACGCCATTCAACAGCCGGTCATATTCCGCCTCCGGGTCGCCGAAATTGCCGGGAATATACATGTGGTTGTAAACCGAGAAGGACCGCACACCGTCGGCAACGGTCGCCTCGAAATAGGCCGACTTGCGAATGTTGGGACCGATATTGATGTCAAAGGACATTGGGGGCCTTCCGGGAAAACTGCGCTTGTCCCCTTGTTGAATCGGTTCCCGAGGAGTGCAAGCCGTTCTGTGCGCCTGCCGCCCGATTTGGGCGCTAGGGCGGGTTCGTCAGCCCGATCCCGTATGCGCGGGCCGACCCGCGCGCGCGGCATGGCATATCTCTGGCGGTGATGGGCAGGCGCAGGCCTTAGCCTGCCGGAGATGCAATCCGCCATTTACAAACCGTGCATGAAACGGAAAACAGGCGCAGTCCCCTGCGAAGCCTTCAAGCTTGCCGCAAAGGTGATATACAGACGCTGTCCAGTTTGAAGCGGAAGGACTCCGGGCTTGAAAACCGTTGCTATCATCCCCGCGCGCGGTGGCTCCAAGCGGATTCCGCGCAAGAATATCCGGCCATTCCGCGGCCAGCCGATGATTTCCTGGGCCATCCGCGAGGCGCTGTCCTCGGGCCTGTTCGACCGGGTGGTCGTCACCACCGATGATGCCGAGATTGCCGAGGTCGCCCGCGCGTCGGGGGCCGAGGTGCCGTTTCTGCGGCAGGCCGATCTGGCCAATGACCACGCCGGTCTGACCGAGGTCGTGCAGGACGCGATCCGGCAATTGTCGCTGTCGATCACCCCTCCTGACTTGGTTTGCCTGATCTACGCCACCGCCCCGTTCCTGAGGGCGGCGGACCTGCGCGACGGGCTGGACAGGCTGACGGCCTCGGATGCCGATTACGCGATTTCCGTGGCCAGTTTCCCGGCCCCCGTGGAACGCGCGCTGGTCGAGACGGATGGCCAGCTGACCATGATGAACCAGGACAATCTGTTTCTGCGCAGTCAGGACCTGCGCGAGGCCTATCATGATGCCGCGCAGTTCGTCTGGGGAACGGCAGAGGCATGGCTGTCGGACCGCCGGGCCTTGCGGTCCCCGACGATCCCGGTTGTCCTGCCGCGTCACCGGGTGCAGGACATCGACACCCCCGAGGACTGGGCCTTTGCGGAATTGCTGGCGAAAGTGCTGGAAGAGGTCGAGGCATGACAGCCCGCCGCCCCATCCTGGGGGCCTTTCTGAACGGTGTGCCGGACGTTGAAAACCTCTATCCGATCCTCGCGGGCCTCAGGGATGGGGGGCGGGTCGAGCTGGATCTGTTCGTGACCTCCGGCCTGTGGCGGCGCGAAGCGCGCGTGCGCAAGCTGTTGCGCGGATCGGGCATGGCGTATCGGGTGCGGCCCAACAAGCTGATGAAGGCGGGTGTCTACTATCGTCGCCTGCTGCGCGGGGTCGACCGGCTGCTCGTGATCGGCGACCCCTGCCATGACGAGTCGGTTTTCGGCGCGCGCGGGCGCTACATAAAGGACGCGGGCATTCCGACGATCTACATGCAGCATGGTGTCATCCAGCAGCACCTGACCTACTCGGACGATGGCAGCGCAACGGAGTTTCATTCCGATCCGGTCTTCCTGTGGGAAGATCCTTCCTGCCATGATGGCATTCTGGCGCCGGACGTGGCGCCGCGCATCCGCATTTCCGGCTTTACCAAGAAACCGGTTTTCGAGCTGCGTCGCCCCCCCGAGGCGCTTGCGCAACGGCTGGCCGGGTTCCGCAGGCGCGTCCTGATCTGTCACACGTTCCGGGGCGGCGGCCATGATGCCAACCAGATCGAGCAGGCCTACGGCATGATCCGCGCATATTGCCAGCGAAACCCGGATGTCGCGGTGATTGTCCGGCCGCATCGCGGCAAGGTCCGCTCAAACTACAGCCAGCATGACAGGCAACTCGGCCAAGACTGCCCGAACGTGGTCTTCTCGTTCCAGCATTCCGGTCCGCTTAAGGGCATGAACATCGTCGACGTGCTGAGCCTCGTGGACTGTATCGTCTCCACCCCGTCGACGGCGGTTCTGGATGGGCTCTATCTGGGGCGACCGGCGGCGTTGATGGCGGCTGAAAACTGTCGCCAACTGATGTCCCTGCCCGTGATCTCCGACCGGGCATCGCTTGAGGCCTTTGTCGAAGGGGGCATGACGGACCCAATGCGCCGGATGCTGGACCACTACGGTGACGTAGATCAGAACGTGAGCCGGGTCTGCGCGATGATCGAGGAGCGGCTGTTGACAGAGGCTGCAGCCTGATGGCCGCGATGACCCCCGCGATAGTCCTGCGCGCATCCGGTGGCGCGGGCATAGGCATTGGCCACCTGCAACGCTGTGCCGCCCTCGCGCAGGCGCTGAAGGGCGATGTGCTTGTCTCGTCGCCCGAACGGCCGGACGTCATGGAGGAGCTTGGCCTTCCCGCGCATGGCCGCCTTGACGATGCCGGCTGGATCGCTGCGCTGCCCGAGGGGGCGGTTGTCGTGCTGGATACGCTGCACCATGGCAACGCCATGGCCACGGCGGCGGATGTGGCGACACTGAAAGCCGCAGGTCACCGCGTCGTGGTGATCGACAGCATGCCGCCCGACCACTTCACCGCGCCCGATCCGGGCTGTCTGCCGGATCTACTGGTCACGCCCTATCATGCCGCCGACAAGTTGCGCCCGCCGCTGCCGGACACGCGCTGGCTTGCCGGAAGCGCCTATGCGATCCTGCCAGAGGCCTACCGCCATGCAAGGGCCAAGGCTGCGGCGGTGAAAGGCGAGGGTGCAATCCTCGTGACCTGCGGCGGTGCCGATCCGACCGGTCTGTCGCTTGGACTTGCGCGCGCCTGTGCGCGAGGCGTGTATCCGGTCGACGTGGTCATAGGCCCCCAGTTCGCACCCGATCTGGTCGCGGACCTTGAGGCACTGACCACGACCTGCCCGCAGATCACGCTGCATCGCGGCCTGAGCTCGCTCATCCCGCTATACCTGCGCGCACGCCTTGTCGTCGGTCGGCCCGGCCTTGTCCGCTACGAGGCGGCCTGCCTCGGTCGCCGGGCGCTCTATCTGTGGGATCACGACGAATACCGCGCCTATTTCGAAGCGTTTCGGGACAGCGGCCTTGCTGAGATCCATTTCACTGCCGATCCCGGCGGGAAAGCCGCCTTCTTCGACCGCATTGCCACGCTTGTCACCTCGCGCGAACCGGATCTGGGGCTGGTCTCGGAGGCTGCCGACGCGGTAGACGGGAACGGAGCGGCCCGCGTGGCGGAGGCGATCATGGCAATGTGCCAGAAAGGACCCAGATGACACTCACAGTAGACGGCAAGAAGATCGGAGAGACCGAGAAGTCATTCCTGATCGCGGAACTCAGTGCCAATCACGACGGCGATCTGGATCAGGCGCTTGCCCTTGTGGATCTTGCCGCCGATGCCGGGTGGGATGCGTTCAAGTTGCAGACCTACAGCGCCGACAGCCTGACGGTGAACAGCAATCACCCCTCGCTTGCCGTTGACAAGGTCTGGGGCCACACAAATCTCTATGAGCTGTACCAGTCCGCCGCGATGCCGATGGAATTTCATGCGCCGCTGTTCGAAAGGGCGCGCGCCCGGGGAATGCTGCCCTTTACCTCTGTCTACGACCCGATGGACCTGCCGTTCACCGAAGACCTTGGCTGCGCGCTCTATAAGATCGCGTCCTTCGAGATGACCTTCGATGACCTGCTGATCGAAATCGCGGGCACCGGCAAGCCAGTGATCATGTCGACCGGCATGGCGGAACTGGCCGAGGTCGAGCATGCACTGAACGTACTGGAGCGGGCCAATGCGGGCGACGTGATCCTGCTGCACTGCGTATCGGCCTATCCGACCCCGTTCGAAGAGATCAACCTGACCGCGATGGATGCGCTGCGGGCGCGGTTCGGGCGGATGGTCGGGTTCTCGGACCACACGGTCGGGTCGCGCGCCGCGGTTCTGGCGGCGGCCATGGGGGCCGTGGCGATCGAGAAGCACATCACCAACGATCCGACCCGCACCGGCCCCGACCACAGGTTCTCTGCCACGCCGGATGTGCTGGCTGACATCGCCGCCGGTGTCACCGAGGCCGCAATCGCGCGGGGGACCGGGAAGAAAGGCACGTCCAGTTCCGAACAGGTCAGCAAGGCGGTTGGCCGGCGGTCGGCCTTCAGCCTTCGGGATCTGCGCGCGGGAGAGATCGTGACAGACGCGGATTTCCGGTTCGTCCGGCCGGGGGCGGGTATTCCGCCCAATGACAAGGGGACGGTGCTGGGTCGGCGGCTGGTCAGGGATGTGCCGAAGGGCCACCCGATCACCTATGACGATGTCGAGACATGACCGACGGGCCTGCCCAGATGACCGGGGATCAGCGGGTTTGCGCCATCATGCAGCCCACCTTCCTGCCGTGGCTCGGCTATTTCTCGTTGATTGCCCAGGCCGATGATTTCGTGTTTCTGGACGATGTGCAGTTCACCAAGCAGAGCTGGCAGAACCGCAACCGGATTTCCGGGCCGAACGGGCCGGTGCTGCTGTCCCTGCCCGTGGCGCGCAAGCCCTCTTTTCCGCTGATCAACGAGGCCCGGTTCGGGCAACCCGATTTCGAACGGAAGCTGGTGGCGCGGATCAAGGGGTGTCTTGGAAAAGCGCCGCATTGGCCCTTGGTGGAACGCCTGCTGGAAACCGGGCTGGCCCGGTCAACACATGGGCTGTCGGCGGTGAATATCGGGTTCATTCGCGACATCTGCTCGGAAATCGGTATTGAGGCGACGTTTCACCAGACCAGCCAGATGAATCTGCCGGACTTCGAACGGTCGGAACGGCTGTTGCAGGTCTGCGAAAGGCTGAAGGCAGGGATTTACCTCTCGCCCGTCGGGTCCGCCGGTTATCTGCGCGACAGCAACCCCTTCTCCGAGCAGGGTGTCCGTCTTCGGTTCATGAGCTTTGCGCATCCGCATTACGCTCAGGCAAAGCACGCGTTCCAGTCCCATATGTCGATCATCGACGCGCTGGCCTGGACAGGGCCGGACGAGACGCGCCGGATGATCATCGAGGGCATTGGCACACCGCTCGGAATTGAGGCGTTGGATTTGCCCGGTGACGACGATCCCGCGCCCTGAGCTTGCCCGCGCGTCCAGAAATCCTGTTTCCGTCCCGGTTTGTGCGTGATACCGTCCGCAGGCGCCCCTCGGGATCGCGCGAAACCGCCATACCCAAGCAGAACAAGCAGGCCCGATGCCCTATCAGGACGTGAATAAGATCATCGCCAACTATGAGACTCTCCTGAAGGAAAAGGGGGAAGGCGCTCAGGCGGTACAGTATGCGGACGAAGCCAGCCAACAGGCGCGTTTCGAGATCTTGCTGCAAGTCGATCGGGACATGACATCGGTGCTGGACGTGGGCTGTGGGCTGGCGCATTTCGCCCATTACCTGCGCGCCGGTGGACGGACCAGCCGCTACACCGGTGTCGATGTCGTGGCTGATTTCGTGCGACTGGCCAACAGATCGCTGGCCGATGATGACCGGGCCACGGTCACGCTCATGGATGCGGGTTCTGACGACCTGCCGGGCGGGCACGACTACGCGGTGTTGTCGGGGGTCTTCAACAATACCATGACCGACAACTGGGGCTTCATGACCAGCACCCTGCGCAAGATGTATGCCGCGGCGGACAAGGGGATCGCCTTCAACGCGATGTCGACCTGGGTCGATTTTCAGGACCCTGATCTGTGGTATGTGGACCCGATGGAGGTCTTCTCCTTCTGCAAGCGCGAATTGGGCGGTCATCCGGTTCTGAGGCATGACTATGTAACGCGCCCGGGCGGCTTTCCTTTCGAGTTCACCATGTATGTTTACAAGCAGCCCGTCAGCCCCGACCGCTGATCGGCATTGCGGAAGTCCGAGTTGGACCTGTCCCCGAGATGGGCACATGCGTGACAGCCTCGGTTGCGCGCTAGGAAAGGACGGCGTGTCGGGCAGCGGATTGGCTTAAATGGACGTCATCATTCGTTCATTGGCGATCGAGGCGGGCTTTCAGCTGCTGCCCCGGGTCAGCTCACTATGACTCCGGATCATCTGTCAGGGATGCATTCAACCGGCTGATTTGCCCGGACTTGTCCCATTCAAGAGTGCCGAATTCCAAAGGACGACTTGGACTGAAGCATGGTTATGCAGAACTATGTTTCGAACACCCTTTCGGCGGCCGCGCATTTACTGCAAAACTTGGGGTCGCAGACGCGCGCGGGGGGCGCCCGCTGCGTCGGTGGCGGCTTCCAATTCGGCCACGGTCTCCCCCCATTCACGGTAGAAGGCCGAGGCAATCGGTAGCGCCGAGGTGATCCCGTTGCATAGCAGTTGCGCGAATGCTAGCCGCCGCACCCCTGACTGGCACTCAAACAATTAGGCCTCGGAACGGTTGGCGACAGCCTCGCAAGCTGGCAACTCACAACGCGCAATAGGGAGGGCGGAAAGGGGGATTGGTAGCGGGAAAATACGCACCACCCTTTGAGGTAGTAAAAAACGAGCTTTGTGGTGCGGGCGGTGGGACTCGAACCCACACGGGCACAGGGCCCTTCAGATTTTAAGTCTGATATGTCTACCATTCCATCACGCCCGCATGCGGCCCCCGGTCAGGTCCGGGTGCCTGCAAATCTTTCCTGCCAGCTTTCGCGGTCCTCGTCGCTGATCTTGGCAAAGAGCACATCCGGCACGCTAAAGCCATGGCCGGGTTCCAGCACCGCCAGCGCGTCACCCACGGAATCGGGCCAACCCGCGCCGTCTGCGTTCATCGCCGCCAGCATCGTGGCCGATGCATCGGGGATGAAGGGTTCCGACAGGACCGCATACAGACGGATCAGATTGAGCGACAGCCGCACGATGGCGGCGGCGCGGTCGGGGTCTTCCTTGAAGGCGGCCCAGGGGGCAGCGGCCTGCAGGTATTCGTTGCCAGCGACCCAGATGGCGCGCAGTTCGGCCGCAGCCTTGCGGATCTCCATCGCCTCCATATGGGCCTCGTAGGCTTCAAGCTTTTCCTCCAGCTCGGCCACCAGCGCAAACTCCTGATCGCCGTAATCGCCGCCCTCAGGCACCACTTCGCCAAACTTGGAGCGGCAGAACTTGGTTACGCGGCTGACGAAGTTGCCAAGCACGTCGGCCAGGTCCTTGTTCACGGATTGCTGGAAGTTTTCCCAGGTGAACTCGCTGTCCGAGCTTTCCGGCGCATGGGACAGAAGCCACCAGCGCCAGTAATCGGCGGGCAGAATCTCCAACGCCTGATCCATGAAGACGCCGCGCCCGCGGCTGGTGGAGAACTGGCCACCATCATAATTCAGGTAGTTGAAGGACTTGATGTAATCGACCAGCTTCCACGGCTCGCCCGAGCCCAGGATCGTGGCCGGGAAACTGAGCGTGTGGAAGGGCACGTTGTCCTTGCCCATGAACTGGACGTAACGCACGTCATCGGCGCCCTTGTCGGTGCGCCACCAGCGTTCCCAGTCGGCCTCGGACTTGCCATTGGCTTCAGCCCATTCGGCGGCGCAGGCGATATACTCGACCGGCGCGTCGAACCAGACGTAGAAGACCTTGCCCTCCATGCCCGGCCAATCCTCATCCCCGCGCTTGACCGGGATGCCCCAGTCCAGATCGCGGGTGATGCCCCGGTCCTGCAACCCGTCGCCGTCGTTCAGCCACTTCTTGGCAATCGAGGTGGTCAGCACTGGCCAGTCGGTCTTGGAGTCGATCCACGCCTCCAACTGGTCCTTCATCGCGGACTGGCGCAGGAAAAGGTGCTTGGTCGGGCGCATCTCCAGATCGGTGGAGCCGGAGATGGTGGAATGCGGGTTGATCAGGTCGACGGGGTCCAGCTGCTTGGTGCAGTTGTCGCACTGGTCGCCACGGGCACTTTCGAAGCCGCAATTGGGGCAGGTGCCCTCGACATAGCGATCCGGCAGGAAGCGGCCATCGGCCTTGGAATACATCTGCTGGTCATCGACCTCGCGGATCAGACCGGCCTCGTAGAGCTTGCCGGCCAGATGCTGTGTCAGCTTGTGGTTCTGCTTGCTGGAGGAGCGTCCGAAATGGTCGAAGCTGAGGCGGAAGCCCTTGGCGATTTCCGCCTGAATGGCCCACATTTCAGCGCAGTACTCCGCAACCGGTTTGCCGGCCTTGGCGGCGGCCAGTTCGGCGGGGGTGCCATGTTCGTCGGTGGCACACAGGAACATGACCTCATTGCCCCGGCCGCGCTGATAACGGGCATAGAGATCGGCGGGCAGCTGGCTGCCCACGAGATTGCCCAGGTGCTTGATCCCGTTGATATAGGGAATCGCCGAGGTGATGAGGATTCGTGCCATCGGAAAGCCTTTTGTCGTCCTTGCGCAGCCCCGTTTAGCGCAGCCGTGCGGCAAGGACCAGAACCCTTGCGCGGCTCGGGATCAGGGGCGGTGATTTCGGCGGAAGATACGCCCGACCTGAAAGCTTGTGCGCGGCACCCAGACATAGGGCGCGCGGGTGCTGGCGCTGGCCCGGCGGCGCATGCGGATCAGGCCGAAGACGACCAGCCCCAGATGCGCGGCGGCGATGAAGGAGAAGAGCGCCCCGGGACCGTAGAGAGAAATCAGGTTCGAGGTCAGAAGCGGCGCGACGATGGCGCCAAGCGCGTAGAAGAACATGAGCGCGGCGGAAAGCTCTACCCGCTCGTGATCTTCGGCCCAGTCATGGGCATGGGCGGCGGAGATCGAGTAGATCGGAAAGGTCATCAGCCCGAAGAAAAAGGCCGCCCCCATGACGGCGGCGGTACCCATGTCGCTGACGGCGATGGTGAACCCGCAGGCGGGCAGGGCAGCGATGGACATGCCGATCAGCACCCATCTGCGGTCATAGCGGTCCGCCAGCCATCCCGCGGGCAGTTGTGCCAGCGCGCCGCCAAGCACGAAGGCGGAGAGGAAATAGGCGATCTGATCGGCGCGCAGACCGACCTCGGTGCCATAGAGCGGACCCACCATGCGGAACGAGGCAGAGGAGACGGCAGCCACCATGACGCCCGCGACGGCAAGCGGCGACTTGGCCCAGGCCATGCCCGGACGCAGGCGGGGGGCGTCGGGGGTCACAGGCTCGGTCGCGCGGGACAGGGTCAGCGGCAGCAGGGTCGCACAGCACAGCAGCGCCAGCAGGTTGTAGGAGACGTAATGGGCCGGCTCCAGAAAGCCGATGATCATCTGCGCGCAGAGCGAGCCCACCATGTCGACCATCCGGTAGCTGCCCATGGCGCGGCCGCGCGTCTCGTTGGTGACCTTGGATTGCAGCCAGGCCTCGACCACCGTGTAGCAGCCTGCCACGCAAAGGCCCGAGGCCACGCGCATCAGCGCCCAGGCATAGGGATCCAGCACCAGCATATGGGCGAGAAGCCCGATGGCACCTGCGGCGGTGAAGGCCGCGAAGGCGCGGGAATGGCCGATGGTTCCCATCAGCCGCGGGGCCCACCAGCAGCCGATGAAGAAGCCGAGGAAATGGGCGGAGCCGAGCAGGCCGATCTGGCTGTTGGTGAAGCCCAGGACGGTGCCCGAAAGCACATCGAGCGGCCCCACGCCGCCCGACGAGATCTGCAGAAGGAAGATCGACAGGAAGAGGGCGGCAAAGGAAACGAGAAGGCGCATGGGGCAGGGGGCTGGCTTTTTTGTCAGACTGGGGGGCGGCGTGGTCCGCTGCTGTCCCCCCGGCGACCTCAGCGGGGTCGTTTATGGCGGGTTCGCTCAATGCTGCGCGTACCGGATCGC
>NZ_MNBL01000106.1 GCF_001879695.1 Nioella sediminis | reverse complement strand
GGTATTTTTGCCAAGATGAAGGCACGTTCAGGCGGCGGGGGCCTTTTCGGGCCGGGTGTTGATGATGCCAGTGTCATCCAGAATCCAGCTTTTCGGCGGGGCCTGCCGGGCGCGCAGGCGGGCGAGCTGCCAGCGGCTGCGGCCGGGGCCATGGTCGGGTGTCAGCTGCCAGCGGCTTTCCACGCCGGGTGCACCGCCGGGACCGGGGGTCAGCAGCAGGCAGAGCGGCGCATGGCCTGTCATCGCTCCGGCCTCGGCCGCCAGGTGCAGGCGGCGCACCGGGGTCAGGCCCGGCGGCTCTGGCAGGTCACCCACGACGAGCGGCACGATGCCGGGACGCAGCGCCTCTTCCAGCGCCCAGAGCAGGTCCTCGGGGCGGCTTGTATCGACCATCAGCAGTCGCGCGGGGTCGATCAGCGGGCGCACCCCGTCCATATGCAGCCGATCGGGATGCCAGCCGGGGCGCAGCCACAGGACGGGCCCCTCGCAGCCCTGCGCGGCCAGCAGTGCCAGCCGCCGTCGGGCAGGCCCGCAAAACTCATGCGCGCGGGCGCGGGGCAGGTCGAACCGGCCCAGAAACCGCAGCGGGCGCGGGCCGGATCGGGGGGCAGAGGAACGGGACAGCAGGGCCTGGGACATGAGGTCAATCTACATGTTCGCTAAATGTTCTTCAATCCCCGCCTTGCGCCCGGGGTCTCAGCGCCTAGGTTGCGGGATAAGGACATGACGGACAGGACAGGAAAAATGCGACAGGTTCCCTTGGGGTCGACCGGCCAGACGGTCTCGGAGCTGTGCCTTGGCACAATGACATGGGGCACCCAGACCCCGGCGGATGATGCACATCGGCAGATGGACATGGCCCTGGCGGCGGGGATCGACATTGTCGACACGGCCGAGATGTACCCGGTCAACCCGGTCCGCAAGGAGACCATCGGCGGATCGGAGGCCATTCTGGGCGACTGGAACGCGGCCAATCCGGCGCGGCGGGGGGATTATCTGCTCGCCACCAAGATCAGCGGCGAAGGTGGGGTCGCCCGTGAGGGGGCGCTGATCACCGGGGCGGCCTTGCGCGAGTCGCTGGAGGGTTCGCTCAAGCGGCTGAAGACGGACTATGTGGATCTCTACCAATTGCACTGGCCCAATCGCGGATCGTTCCAGTTCCGCAAGAACTGGACCTACGATCCGCGCGGCCAGAACAAGGCCGAGACGCTGGCCCATATGGAGGATGTGCTGGCGGAGGCCGACAAGCTGATCGCGGAAGGCAAGATGCGCCATATTGGCCTGTCCAACGAATCCGCCTGGGGCACGGCGCAATGGGTCAGGGTGTCCGAGGACAAAGGGTTGCCGCGCGTTCAGACCGTGCAGAACGAATACTCCCTGCTGGCCCGGATGTATGACACGGATATGGCCGAGATGTCGGTGAACGAGGAGGTGACGCTGCTGTCCTTCTCGCCGCTGGCCGCCGGGTTCCTGACCGGCAAGTACCAGAACGGCGCCGTGCCCGCCGGGTCGCGCATGTCGCTGGTGCCGGAAATGGGCGGGCGCAAATCGGCGCGGGTCTTCGATGCGGCGGCGGCCTATCTGGAGATTGCGGCGCGCCATGGGCTGGACCCGGTGCATATGGCCCTGGCCTGGCAGCAGACCCGGCCCTTCGCGATCTCGGCCATCTTCGGGGCCACCACGAGCGCGCAGTTGGAGCATATTTTCGGGGCCGCCGACATGACCCTGTCCGCCGAAGTGCTGGACGAGATCACGGCAGCGCACAAGGCGCATCCGATGCCCTACTAGGTCTCAGCGGTTGGCGCGCAGGTCCGAGATCGACTGGCCGAACGCCTTGCGAAAGGCGCGGGCGAGGGTGGAGGGGCCGGAGAACCCGGTTCTGATGGCGATCTCCTGTACGTTCAGCCCGGTATCCAGCGCCAGCCTGCGGGCCTCGTTCAGACGCAGGCGCAGGAAGAAGGCACCGGGGCCGGTTTCCAGATGCTTGCGAAAGAGCATCTCCAGTCGCCGGGGCGACAGGCCGACCTCTGCCGCGATCTCTGCCATGGCGGGGGGGTCTTCCAGCCGCTCCTCCATAATGGCCACGGCGCGGGCCACCTGCGGGGTCAGGGCCGCCAGCCGCGCCTGCGGGACCAGCCGTTGCGGGCTGGGGCGGTCCTCGGGGTCATAAAGCAGCGCATTGGCGACCAGCCCGGCCAGTTCGGCCCCGTGATGGGACCGGATCAGGTGCAGCATCAGGTCGAGGCAGGGGGCGGCGCCGCCGGTGGTCAGGGCCGGGCCGTCGATCACGTAGCGGTCGGGAAGGGGGTCCACCTCGGGGAAGGCATTGCCGAAGGCCTCCAGATCCTCCCAATGAGTCGTGGCGCGGTGGCCATTCAGCAGCCCGGCCCGCGCCAGCACCCATGGCCCGCCATCGACACCGCAATAGGGGATGCCGCGCCCCCGCAACTGCCGTAGCCAGGACCTGAGCGCCGGGGTGGCATGGGCGTCGAGCCTGAAGCCCGCCACCATCACCATCAGGTCCATGTCTGCATGAAGCGGTAGCGGTTCGGTCATCACCTCCACCCCCGATGTCAGCCGCACCAGCCCGCCCTCCGGTGACATCACCTGCCAGGCATAGACCTTCCGCCCTGCCCGCCGGTTCGCGGCGCGGAACGGGTCCAGCGCCGAGGCCATGGACAGAAGGTTGGAATCGGGCAGCACCAGCAGGCCGATGCGAAAGGGCGGCTCTCCGAGGTTTCTTTTGCGAGTCGCGGGAATGGTCATGGATCTTTCGTATATCGCAAAGAACTTGCCCGCAACATGCGCTTTCCTAGCCGAAATCAGAGGACGGAGACCAGCATGCCCCTTACCCCTTCGCGCGACGTATTCATCACCTGTGCCATCACCGGATCGGGCGGTACCCAGGATCGCAGCCCGCATGTGCCGCGCAGCCCCGAACAGATCGCCAACAGCGCCATCGCGGCGGCCAAGGCGGGCGCGGCCATCGTTCATTGCCATGTGCGTGACCCCGAAACCGGGGTGCCGAACCGCGACCGGGCACTGTTCCGGGAAGTGACGGAGCGTATCCGCGACGCCGATGTGGACGTGGTGCTGAACCTCACCGCCGGAATGGGCGGGGATCTCGTGCTTGGCAGCGTGGAGCAGCCGCTGCCCGCCAATGAGGCCGGAACGGATATGGCGGGCGCGTCCGAGCGGTTTGCCCATGTTCTCGACTGTCGCCCGGAAATCTGCACGCTCGATTGCGGCACGATGAATTTCGCCGAGGCCGATTACATCATGGTCAACACTCCCGGCACCCTGCGCGCCATGGGCCAGATGATGACCGATGCGGGCGTGAAGCCCGAGATCGAAGCCTTCGACACCGGCCATCTGTGGTTTGCCAAGAAGCTGGTGGAGGAAGGCATCCTCGACGATCCGGCGCTTGTGCAGCTTTGCATGGGGGTTCCGTGGGGCGCGCCCGATGACCTCAACACCTTCATGGCGATGGTCAACAACGTGCCCGATCACTGGACCTTCTCGGCCTTTTCCATCGGGCGCAATCAGATGAACTATGTGGCGGCCTCCGTTCTGGCGGGCGGCCATGTGCGCGTGGGGCTGGAGGACAATATCTGGCTCGACAAGGGCGTGCTGGCGACGAATGAGCAGCTGGTGACCCGCGCGCGTGGCATCGTGGAATCCATGGGCAGCCGCATCATGGGCCCGCAGGAAGTGCGCGACAAGCTTGGCCTGACCAAGCGGGACCCGGCTTGATGCGCAAGCTGGTCGCCGCGATGGCTCTGCCCCTGCTGCTGGCCAGCTGCATCGAGAACGGGCCGTCCGAACTGTCCGGTCCCGATGCGGCGGCCTGTGAGGCGCGCGGCGGCTACGTCGCTGTCGCGGGCTTCTCGGGGGAGGAATTCTGCGCCGAACCGACGCCGGATGCGGGTCAGATGTGCCGTATCGCATCGGATTGCGAAGGCTATTGCGACGCGGAGTCCCGAACCTGCTCCACCCATTTCAACGCGTTCGGCTGCTACAGCTTTCTTGATGAGACAGGGCAGGTCGTGTCGATCTGCGTAGACTAGGAAAAATCGCATGGACGGATTGCAGGGCAAGCGCGTTCTGATCACGGCGGGCGCGGCGGGCATAGGCCGGGTGATGGCCGAAAGCTTCAAGGCAAAGGGCGCGCGCGTCGCGGTCTGCGACGTGGACGAGGCCGCCTGTGCGGCGATGGCAGCAGCCAATCCCGACATCCTGACCCGCGTGGTGGATGTGACCGACATTGGCCAGGTGGACGGGTTCTTCGACGAGGCGCTGGAGGCGCTCGGCGGGCTCGACGTGGCGGCGGCCAATGCCGGGATCGGCGGACCGGCCGCGCCGGTGGAAGACATGGATTTCGACGGCTGGAAAGAGACCCTTGCGGTCAATCTCGATGGGGCTTTTCTGGTGGCACGGCGCGCGGCGCCAGTGCTGAAGGCGCAGCGCTCAGGCCTGCTCTTGCTGACCTCCTCCACCTCGGGGCTTTTCGGGCACCCGTTCCGGTCCCCCTATGCGGCGGCGAAATGGGGGATTATCGGCCTGACCAAGACCTGGGCGATGGAGCTGGGTCCCTATAACATCCGCGTCAACGCGCTCTGCCCCGGTGCGGTGGAAGGGCCGCGCATGGATCGGGTCGTGGCCAATGAGGCCAAGGCGCGGGGCGTCAGCGAAGACGAGGTGCGGCGCAGCTATGTGCAATGCGTCTCGATGAAGACATGGGTGACCGCGCAGGATATCGCCAATATGGCGCTCTTCCTGGCGTCGGATATGGGAAACAAGGTCTCGGGGCAGGCGATGGCTGTCGACGGGCACACGGAATCGAACGGGGATTGAAATGACCAAGACAGCGGCAATTCTGGGCGGGGGCGTGATTGGCGGCGGATGGGCCGCGCGGTTCCTGCTGATGGGCTGGGATGTGCGGGTGTTCGACCCGTCGCCGACGGCCGAGGAAACCCTGAACGCGATGCTGGGCCGCGCGCGCAAGGCGTTGCCCGCGCTTTATGATGTGGCCTTGCCGCCCGAAGGGCGGCTCTCGTTTCATCCCACGATCAGCGAGGCCGTGGAGGGGGCGATCTGGATCCAGGAAAGCGCGCCGGAGCGGCTGGAGCTGAAGCAAAAGCTTTACCAGCAGGTCCAGTCGGTCTGTGACCCCGACGCGATCATTGGCTCGTCAACATCGGGTTTCATGCCGTCCGAGTTGCAAAGCTGTGCCACGCGGCCCGAGCAGATTATCGTCGCGCACCCGTTCAACCCGGTTTATCTTCTGCCGCTGATTGAGCTGGTGGGATCGGACAAAACCGACCCGACAACGCTGGGCCGCGCCAAGGAACTGCTTGAAACTGTTGGTCTTTTCCCGCTGAAAGTCCGCCAGGAAATCCCTGCCCATATCGCGGACCGGTTTCTGGAGGCGGTCTGGCGCGAGGCGCTGTGGCTGATCAAGGACGGCATCGCCACGACCGAGGAGATCGACGATGCGATCCGCATGGGCTTTGGCCTGCGCTGGGGGCAAATGGGGCTGTTCGAGACCTATCGCGTGGCCGGTGGGCCTGCCGGGATGGCACATTTCATCAGCCAGTTCGGCCCGGCGCTGGAATGGCCCTGGACCAAGCTGATGGATGTGCCGGAATTGACCGATGAGCTGATCGAGATGATCGCCAGCCAGTCCGATGCGCAGTCGGGGCATCTGTCGATTGCAGAGCTGGAATCCCTGCGCGACGGCAACCTCATCGGTATGATGCGCAGCCTGAAGGCGCGCGGGTCTGCCGTGGGTAAGGTCTTGGCAGAGCACGAGAAAACCATCGAACCCGCGATGCCGGACCTGATGGGTCCGATGATCACGCTGGACCGGCAGGTGCCGACCGACTGGGTGGATGGAAACGGCCATATGAACGAAAGCCGCTATGTGCAGGCGATGTCGGAGGCGAGCGACCGGTTCCTGCTGTGGATCGGCACGACGCCTGACTATATCGCCACGCAGGGCAGCTGGTTCACGGTGGAAAACCATGTGCGCTATCTGGCCGAGGTGATGATCGGAGACCGGATCACCGCGACGACGCAGGTGCTGGAGGCCAAGGGCAAGAAGCTGAAGCTGTTCTACACGATCCGCTGCAATGGCGAGGTCGCGGCGACGGTGGAGCAGTTGCTGATCCATGTCGACATGCAGACCCGCCGGGCGGCAGAGCCACCGGCGGAGATGGCCGATCTGCTGACCCGGATTGCGCAGGCGCATGCGGGTTTCGGGGTGCCGGACGGGGCGGGCGGAACCGGCCGCAGATAGGCGAAAATGACGGGGGTGCCATGCGTGCACCCCCTGTACACCCCCCGTACACCCCCCTGTGCATATGAAACGGCGATTTCGCCGCCTTCGGCGTCGACCCGGGAGCGGCCCTTCTCAACCCCCCGGCATGCGCCGGGAGGCCTCGTCGGGCCGCGTTGCCACGGATCTGTGGTGAGGGTGGTCTGTCGGGTCGTGTGGCCGGATGTGTGGCGAGGG
>NZ_MNBL01000105.1 GCF_001879695.1 Nioella sediminis | reverse complement strand
CCTGTACACCCCCCGTACACCCCCCTGTGCATATGAAACGGCGATTTCGCCGCCTTCGGCGTCGACCCGGGAGCGGCCCTTCTCAACCCCCCGGCATGCGCCGGGAGGCCTCGTCGGGCCGCGTTGCCACGGATCTGTGGTGAGGGTGGTCTGTCGGGTCGTGTGGCCGGATGTGTGGCGAGGGCGGATGCCTCCGGCGGGAGTATTTGGGCCACGAAGAAGGGAGGTCGGTCTTTTGGAGGGCTGTTTTCGCTCGCTCGGCTCGGCTGGATGCGTTACGAGATATTCGCATAGTTACCGATTGACGTAACATTTCTCTTGCAACGAATCGCGTTGCGGCATATCCCGACCATGCGGTCAGTTATTTGCGCGACACTCGGGAGGATTCCGCCACATGGACGCTTTCATCTGCGACGCCACGCGAACGCCAATCGGACGCTACGGGGGGGCGCTGAGTTCCATCCGCACCGATGACCTTGCGGCGCTGCCCATTGCCGCCTTGATGGCGCGCAATCCCGGTGTGGACTGGGGCGCGATTGACGACGTGATCTACGGCGACGCCAACCAGGCCGGTGAGGACAATCGCAACGTGGCGCGCATGGCGGCGCTGTTGGCCGGGCTGCCGGTGAGCGTGCCGGGGACCACGGTGAACCGGCTGTGCGCCAGCGGCATGGATGCCGTGGGAATGGCCGCGCGGGGGATCAAGGCGGGCGACTATGACCTGGTGATCGCGGGTGGTGTCGAAAGCATGAGCCGCGCGCCCTTCGTGATGCCGAAAGCCACCAGCGCCTTTTCGCGGGCCAATGCGGTCTATGACACCACCATCGGCTGGCGCTTCGTGAACAAGAAGATGCAGGCGGCTTATGGCACGGATTCGATGCCTGAGACTGCCGATAACGTGGCCGAGGATTATGGCATTGCCCGCGCCGATCAGGACGCCTTTGCCGCCCGGTCTCAGGCCCGGTGGGAGGCGGCTCAGGCGGCGGGGCTGTTTGCCGATGAGATCACCCCGGTGACGATCCCACAGCGCAAGGGCGATCCTGTGGTGGTCGACACGGACGAACATCCGCGCCCCGGCACGACGGCTGAGAAGCTCTCGGGTCTGAAGGGCGTCAATGGCCCGGATAAGACAGTGACGGCGGGCAATGCCTCGGGCGTTAATGACGGGGCGGCGGCTGTGCTGCTGGCATCAGAGGCGGCGGCCAAGGCCAACGGGCTGACGCCAATGGCGCGGGTCGTCGCGATGGCGGCTGCCGGGGTGGAACCCCGCGTGATGGGGATCGGCCCGGTGCCGGCCACCCGCAAGGTGCTGGCCAGGGCGGGGCTGACAATCGAGCAGATGGACGTGATCGAATTGAACGAGGCCTTTGCCAGCCAGGGCTTGGCCACGTTGCGGGAACTGGGGGTAGCGGATGATGCGGCGCATGTGAACCCCAATGGCGGCGCCATCGCGCTTGGCCATCCGCTTGGCATGTCGGGCACGCGGTTGGTGCTGACGGCGGCCTATCAACTCAACCGCACGGGCGGGCGCTATGCGCTGTGTACCATGTGCGTGGGCGTGGGACAGGGCGTGGCCCTGATCCTGGAACGGGTCTGAGGGAGGATTTCAGACATGTATGCACAGATGATCAAGACGGCCTCGAACGGGATCAAACCGCGCGAGGAGATGTCCGAGGAAGAGCGTGCCTTTCAGGACAAGATTGACAACGATATCAAGATCGAACCGCGCGACTGGATGCCGGAAGATTACCGCCGGACGCTGATCCGCCAGATCGGCCAGCACGCCCATTCCGAGGTGGTGGGGCAACTGCCCGAGGGCAACTGGATCACCCGCGCACCGACGCTGGAACGAAAAGCGATCCTGCTGGCCAAGGTGCAGGATGAGGCGGGGCATGGGCTGTATCTCTATTCCGCGGCCGAGACGCTTGGCGTGAGCCGCGATGAGCTGATCGAGCTGCTTCATGAAGGCAAGATGAAGTATTCGTCGATCTTCAACTACCCGACGCTGAACTGGGCCGATATCGGCGCCGTGGGCTGGCTGGTCGATGGTGCGGCGATCGTCAATCAAGTGGCGTTGCAGCGCACGTCCTACGGGCCGTATTCCCGCGCCATGATCCGCATCTGCAAGGAAGAAAGCTTTCACGCGCGGCAGGGCTATGACGCGATCCGCGCGATGGCCTTCGGCACGCCGGAGCAGAAGCGGCAGGCGCAGGATGCCTTGAACCGGCTGTGGTTCCCGGCGCTGATGATGTTCGGGCCGTCGGACGCGGAATCGACCCATTCGGAACAGTCGATGGCGTGGAAGATCAAGGTGAAGTCCAATGACGAGCTGCGCCAGCAATTCGTGGACCAGACCATTCCGCAGATCGAATACCTGAAGCTCGACCTGCCGGACCCGAATATCAAGTGGAACGAGGCGCGCGGGCATTACGATTTCAGCGAACCCGACTGGCCGGAATTCTTCAATGTCATCAAGGGCAACGGCCCCTGCAACGTGGACCGGATGAAAGATCGCGTCGCAGCCTGGGACGACGGCGAATGGGTGCGTGAGGGGCTGCTGGCCCATGCCCGCAAGAAAGCCGCCCGCAAAGTTGCGGCGGAATGAGGAGGATCTGAGATGAAAAACGAATGGCCCCTGTGGGAGATTTTCATTCGCGGCCAGCATGGGCTGAGCCACCGGCATGTCGGCTCGCTCCATGCGCCGGACGCGGAAATGGCGGTGAAGAACGCGCGCGACGTCTACACCCGCCGCAACGAAGGCGTGTCGATCTGGGTGGTGGAAGCGAAACATATCGCGGCCAGTGCGCCGTCCGAAAAAGGCCCGCTGTTCGAGCCGTCGGAGAGCAAGATCTACCGTCACCCGACCTTTTACGACATTCCCGACGAAGTGGGGCATATGTGATGACTCGGGACGAGGCTTTGTTCGAATTCCTCCTGCGGATGGGGGACAATACGCTGATCCTCGGGCATCGGGTATCGGAATGGTGCGGCCATTCCCCGGTGTTGGAGGAGGATATCGCGCTGGCCAATACGGCGCTCGACATGATCGGGCAGACTCAGCTGTGGCTGGGGCTGGCGGGAGAGGTCGAGGGCAAGGGCCGGACGGCGGATAACCTCGCCTTCCTGCGCGACGCCTGGGACTTTCGCAATGTGCTGATGGTGGAGCTGCCCAATGGCGATTTCGGCCAGACGCTGATGCGGCAGTTTCTCTATGACGCGTGGTCCTTCGTGATGACCGACTGGCTGAAAGGATCTGCTGACGCGCGGATCGCGGCGATTGCCGAGAAGGCCCACAAGGAGGTGACCTACCACCTGGAACGCTCCGGCGACACGGTGATCGGTCTTGGGGATGGAACCGAGGAAAGTCACAGCCGGATGCAAGCAGCGTTGGACTATCTCTATCCCTATTGTGGAGAGATGTTCGAAAAGGACAAGGCTGATGAACTGCTGGCAGAGGCCGGGATCGCCCCTGACCCCACCGAATTGCGCGCCGAATACGACGATATCGTCGGTCGGGTGCTGGCGGAGGCCACATTGGCCATTCCCGGTGGCGGCTATGTCCACAAGGGCGGGCGCAATGGCCGGATGCATACCGAACATCTGGGCCATCTGCTGACCTCAATGCAGTGGCTGCAACGCGCCTATCCGGGCGCCGCGTGGTGAGCGTGATGGACAAGCCCACGGTCGATCAGGTCTGGGAGTGGCTGGATGCCGTGCCCGACCCCGAGATCCCGGTGATCTCTCTGGTCGATCTGGGCATCATCCGGGGCGTGGAATGGCAGGGCGAGACACTGGTCGTGTCGGTCACGCCCACCTATTCCGGCTGTCCCGCAACCAGCATCATCAATCTCGACATCGAGACGGCCCTGCGCGGCCATGGCATCGAGAAGCTGGAGCTGAAGCGCCAGATATCACCGCCCTGGACCACCGATTGGCTGACCGAGAAGGGACGCGCCAAGCTGGAAGATTACGGCATTGCGCCACCGCAACCGGCGGGTGGCCCAAGCCGCTGCCCGCAATGCAAAAGCACCAACCTGGAACGGATCAGCCAGTTCGGATCGACCCCGTGCAAGGCGACGTGGCGCTGCCGCGACTGTCTGGAACCGTTCGACTATTTCAAGTGCATATGAGGGAGGAGCCCCATGGCGCGCTTTCACGAGCTCACCGTCACTGACATCCACAAGACGATCCGCGACGCCGTTGTCGTGACCCTGAAACCGGAGGACGCCGAGGCGTTCGACTTCATTCAGGGGCAGTATCTGACCTTCCGTCACGAGTTCGAAGGGGAGGAGCTGCGCCGGTCCTATTCGATCTGCGCAGGGAGGCAGGAGGGCATCCTGCAAGTGGGGATCAAGCGCGTCGATGGCGGGGCGTTTTCCACCTGGGCCAATGAAGAGCTGAAGGTCGGTGACACGCTTGAGGCGATGCCGCCCATGGGGGGCTTCCACACAACGCTGGATGCATCTCAGGCGCGCCATTACCTGGGCTTCGCGGGCGGGTCGGGGATTACCCCGGTGCTCTCGATCATCAAGACCGCGCTGGCCACGGAACCAAGGTCGAGCTTCACGCTGGTCTACGCCAACAAGGGCGTGAACACGATCATGTTCCGCGAGGAGCTGGAGGATCTGAAGAACGAGCATATGGGCCGGTTCAACGTGATCCACGTGCTGGAAACCGACGCGCAGGAGATTGACCTCTTTACCGGCCTCGTGACCGAAGAAAAGGTCGCGCAGCTTGTGAGGACGGGCTGGGTGGATATCGACAGCGTCGACATCGCTTTCATCTGCGGGCCGGAACCGATGATGCTGGGCATCGCCAAGGCGCTGCGGGCGCATGGGCTGGACGATGCGCAGATCAAGTTCGAGCTTTTTGCCTCGGCCCAACCGGGGCGGCTGGCGCGGCGGGTCGTGTCGAAGGACGCGGGAAGTGCCGCCAATCAGGCAGCCCTGTCGGTGACGCTCGATGGCTCCACCCGGTCGCTGACCGTGGGCAAGGATATCAGCGTGCTGGACGCGGCGCTGGAAAACGCCATGGACGCGCCCTATGCCTGCAAGGCGGGGGTCTGTTCGACCTGCCGCTGCCGGGTGCTGGAAGGCGAGGTCGAGATGGTCGCCAATCACGCGCTGGAGGATTACGAGGTGGCCAAGGGCTATGTGCTGTCCTGCCAGTCTTTCCCCGTCACCGACCGCGTGGTCGTGGATTTCGACCAGTAAGGAGCCGGATCATGGAAATGAAGATCGAGGAGTATCTGGCCCAGGGCGGCGTGCTGACCAGCCCCGCCAATGTGCCGCCCCGTTACCGCGCTGAGCTGATGAAGCTGATGGCCAGTTTCGTCGATAGCGAGCTGGCGGGGGCGGCGGGCTTTGCCGATGTGATCAACGCAGGCCCCGGCATCAAGGAACGGATCGCGGCGGCGCGGATCGTGCTGGAAAAGACCGATCACGCGGACAAGGTGCTGCGGGTGATGGGTGAATTTGGGGTCGATACGGCGCGCTATGCCAACCATCATCCCTGGACCGCGCGGCTGGACCGCGACGCCGATATCGGCGCTGTGCGCGGCGATCATGATATGCGGCTTGCGGTGTTCAACTATCCGCTCGATGGCTGGGGCGATGCGGTGGTGATGAACCTGCTGATGGGGCGCGCCGTGGTGGCGCAGCTGTCAGATATGCAGATGGTGAGCTATCAGCCGCTGGCCGAGGCGTTCCGCGCCGTGGCCCCAGTGGAACTGCGCCATGCGGAGCTGGCCGAGGAAGGGCTGGAACGGCTGGTGTCAGAAGGGCAGGGAGAGGCGCTGCAAGCCTCTGTCGCCTATTGGTGGCCCCGTGTGGCGGCGAGTTTCGGGCAGGGCGACCCCGCCCGGTTCGACCAACTGCGCGCCATGGGGCTGCGCCATGCCTCTCGCGATGAGCTGTTTGCCCGCTGGCAGACGGAGGCCGGGGCGGCGCTGTCCCGCGTGGGGTTGAGCGCGACTTAAACCGCGCTGCGGATCCAGTCCTCGACGATGCGCCTCGCCTTGCTGGCGGGCGTGTTGGCGGGGCGGATCAGGTAGAGCCCCCGGCCCGGTTCGGGCGGAAATTCCTTCAGTTTGACGAGACCCCCGGCGGCAAGGGCGTCTTTCGCCATGATGGCGGGGACAAGCGCAATGCCGGTTCCCGCCTCGGCGGCATCCAGGGCAAGGGCGCTCTGGGCGACCTGATGCGATTGGAAGGTCGTGCCGCTTTCGGACAACCACTTGGCCCAGGGGCGGCTGGCATCCTCGATCAGCAGGTATTGCGCGAAGAAGCTTTCGCGCGCGATCACCGGCGCGCGGGCGATGAGGGTGGGGCCGGTCACCGCGACCAACGGGGTTTCGCAGAGCAGATCGACCTTCCGCCCGGCGGTGGACGGCGCCGCGCCGAGATGCAGGATGAACTCCGCATCGCTCTGATCCGGGGCCTGCGCGGTGATGATCTGAAGGTCGATTTCCGGGTTGCGTTCCGCGATCTCCGACAAGGATGGAAACAGCCATTTTGCGGCCAGGGAGGGGCTGATTGCGATGGAAATCCGCGTGGATCGTGAATTTAGTGAATCTATACCCTGCTGAATGAGCCCCATTGCCTGTTCGATTGGTCTGTGTAACTGCAAGCCGGCTTCTGTCAGGCGCAGGCCGCGGCGGTGTCGCTCGAATAGCTTTGCTTCAAGTACAGCTTCCAACTGATTGATTTGTTGAGAAACTGCCCCTGTTGTCACCTGAAGTTCCCGCGCGGCAGCACTAAGCGTGCCGTGGCGGGCTGCTGCGTCAAAAGCGCGGAGCGTATTCAGGCTGGGAGTAGTCATGGAGTCAATATAGAGGAGTTTTGCTAAAATCAGAAGGTCGCTATGGAGCGAAATTTCCCGATTTGATCAAATATGAGCCACAGGCCGGCTCACACTTGCGATTTATGCCCCAAAACCTCCACGAATCCGGCGCCGACGATCATCATCGTCCCAATCCCCTCTCGCCACCCGAAGGGCTCGCCCGACCAGAGCGCGGCTGAGATCACGCCGACGACGATATCGCTCATCAACAGAAGCCCCAGCCGCGCCGGGGTCAGGACGGTGGCCGGCCAGATGGTCAGGAAGAGCATGGGAACGAGGACGAGGCCCGCGATCAGGAACCAGGGGGCCGCGCCCATCACATGCGCGCTGGTGAAGCTGCCGCCAAGGCTGGCCCCACCGAGCAAGAGTGTCGCGCCGGTCACGACCAATGCGCCGAAGACGAAGGCGAAGACCTGTTCGGCCACCGCCACCGTGCCCGCGCGATAGAGGAAGAAGGACCCGAGTGCCCAGCTCATCCCCGAGATCAGCGCCAGAATATCCCCAAGATTCGGACCGCGCCCAAGTGCACCGACCCCCATCATCACCACCAGTCCGCCAATCCCAAGCACGATTGCGCCGATCCTGGCCGGGGTCAGCCTTTCCCCCAGGAAGGCGAGGCCGAGGGCCGTGCTCCAGATCGGGGAGAGATAGAACAGCAGGACGGATCTGATCACATCCGTCAGGACGAGACTGGTGGAATAGAGGCTGAAGGCGCAGCCGGTCAGCAGGCCGCAGGGCACCAGCACCGCAAGATGTGCAAGGGGGCGGGCCTTGAGCCACAGCAGAACCGGGATCATCAGGGCAACGGCCGCGAAATAGAGCGAGAACCCGGCCCAGGCCCCCGGCAGCCCGGCCTGTTCGATGGCGCGGATCGGGATCCAGATCAGCCCCCAAAGCGCGCCGCCGATCACGATGGCGACCGCGGCAGCTCCGGGCTGCCGTGCGATTTCCTGCAGGCGGGACATGGGCTTGGCTCCTGATCGGGATGCGTCGGGGTGACTGGCCCGACCCCGCACAGCCTGCCCCGAGAGCGCGTTCTCGGCAAGCCCTCAGATGCCGGGAAGGCCCTTCAGCGTCAGGTCTGCAACAAGCGTGGCATAGGCGTCACGAGCCTGAGGTCCGGCGCCGCCGTTCCACATATAGTACCAGTTCAGCATGCCGAAGACCGACATGGTCACGGCGCGCAGCTTGGCCCGGTCGTCGCCGAAGACCTGCGGGGCCGCCGCGCGGATGCAATCGGAGAGATAGCGCACCATGTCCCGCTGATAGGCGCGCATGCGGTCCTGCTGATCCTCGGGCAGGGCAGAGAGCGCATTGAGTTGCACCTGGTGTTCGTAATCCGACCCCTGATAGGCGCGCAGAACGTCGCGGATGACCCGGCGCAGCCGGTCTTCGGGGTCGAGGCCCTCTACATCGGTAGCCAGGATCAGATCGCGCAGGTCTGACAGGTAACTGTCGAGAATGTCGAAGAGAATCGCGTCCTTGCTGTCATAGTAGTGGTAGATATTCGCCTTCGAGATCCCGCATTCCTTGGCGAGCTGCGCCATCGAGGCGCGGTCGAACCCCTCGGTGGCGAAGATCTTGGCCGCCGATTGCAGGATCTGATCCCGTTTCTGGTCGTGGTCTTTCGCGATTGTCCGGGCCAAGGCTTATCCTTTCTCGCGGTTGTCGACGACGCGCTTGGCCTTGCCCTCGCTGCGGGCCACCGCGCCGGGGTCGCCCACATTCACCTCGATGGAAATGCCGACGATATCCTTGACGCGCTTGGACAGCATCCGGGAGGCCGCGGTTTTCGACAGTTCGTCGGTGGCGTCGGGCAGCGCCTCTACATGCACGCGCATCGCGTCCATCCGACCTGCCGTATAGAGCTCGATCTGGAAATGGGGCGCGAGGCCGCCGGTCGCCATCAGCTGTTCTTCGATCTGGGTGGGGAAGACGTTGACGCCGCGCAGGATCATCATGTCGTCGGAGCGTCCGGTGATCTTTTCCATCCGCCGCATGGATCGCGCCGTGCCGGGCAGAAGGCGCGTCAGGTCCCGCGTGCGGTAGCGGATCATCGGCAGGCCTTCCTTGGTCAGCGTGGTGAAGACCAGTTCGCCCAGCTCGCCATCGGGCAGCACTTCGCCGGTTTCGGGGTCGATGATTTCGGGCAGGAAGTGATCCTCCCAGATCACCGGGCCATCCTTGGTTTCCACGCATTCATTGGCCACGCCCGGCCCCATGATCTCGGAAAGCCCATAGATATCAACCGCATGCATATCGAAGGCCTGCTCGACCTCCTTGCGCATGGCGTCGGTCCAGGGTTCGGCCCCGAAAATGCCGACCTCCAGGCTGCTGTCGCGCGGATCGAGGCCCAGTTTGTGGAACTGTTCGAGGATGTTGAGCATGTAGGAGGGCGTGACCATGATCGTCGTGGGCTTGAAATCGTTGATCAGCGTCACCTGCCGTTCGGTCATGCCGCCGGACACCGGGACCACCGTCGCGCCGAGCCTTTCAGCCCCGTAATGCGCGCCGAGGCCGCCGGTGAAAAGCCCGTAGCCATAGGCCACATGCACGATGTCGCCCGCGCGGGTGCCGGAGGCGCGCATGGAGCGCGCGACGAGGTCGGCCCAGTTGCTGATGTCGTTTTTCGTATAGCCTACAACGGTGGGTTTCCCGGTGGTGCCGGAGGACGCGTGAATGCGGGAGATCTGTTCGCGCGGGACGGCGAAAAGGCCGAAGGGGTAGTTGTCGCGCAGGTCCGTCTTGTAGGTGAAGGGGAACTTCGCGAGGTCCGAAAGCTGTTGCAGATCATCGGGATGCACGCCCGCTGCATCAAAGCGCTGGCGATACATCGGCACATTGTCATAGGCGTGGCGGACGGACCATTTCAGGCGGTCGAGTTGCAGCGCGCGGATCTCGTCAATCGAGGCGATCTCGATCGGGTCGAGCTCTTCCTTGCGGGGGCTGAGGTCTTTCATGTCGGTTTACTCCTCGAACAACTGGCCCTTGATCGCGCGGGAATTTCCCCGGAACTCCGCGATCACGGTGCCGTTCTGGTTGGTCACGGTCACGTCATAGATGCCGCTGCGGCCGGTCAGGCTGATTTCGCGCGCGGTTGCGGTCAGGCGGTCGCCAACGCGACCCGGCGCGACATAGGTGATGGTATTGGTCTGGGCGACGGTGGACTGGTTGCGGCTGTTGCAGGCGAAGGCAAAGGCGCTGTCGGCCAGTGAGAAGGTCACGCCGCCATGGCAGATGCCGTGGCCGTTGGCGTGGTGGGATTCCACCGTCAGGGCCAATGTGGCGCGGCCTTCGCTGACCTCGACGATTTCCATGCCGAACCAGGGCGAGGCATTGTCGTCGGCCCACATGGCTTCAGCGGATTTCTGGGCGCGGGTTTCAGGGGTCATCGGCCTTTGAACTCCGGCTGGCGTTTGGTCAGGAAGGCGCTGACACCCTCTGCGTAATCCGCGCTTTCGCCGCAGGTTTTCATGGCGTCCGCTTCCAGGTCGAGCTGATCGGAGAGCGTGTTGGTGGCGGCGGCCTGAATGCAGTGTTTCGTGAGGCCAAGCCCAAGGGTCGGGCCGCTGGCGAGCTTGGCGGTCAGGGCGCGCGCCTCCGCCATCAGCTGATCGTCGGGGTAGGTGCGCCAGATCAGGCCCCAGTCGGCGGCGGTTTGGGCGGGCAGGGGTTCTGCCGTCATGGCGAGCGCCTTGGCGCGGGCTTCACCCAGAAGTCGGGGCAGGTGCCAGCTGCCGCCGGTATCGGGGACAAGACCCACCTTGCTGAACGACTGGATGAATTTGCCGCTCTCGGCGGCCAGCACGATGTCGCAGGCCAAGGCAAGGCTGACGCCCGCGCCTGCCGCGACGCCGTTCACGGCGCACACCACTGGCAGGCGCATGTCGCGGATGAGCCGCACAAGCGGGGCGTAGAAGGTGCGGACGGTGTGGCCCAGATCGGGCGGACCATCCATTTTCGAGGGGTCGCGGTCGCCCAGATCCTGCCCGGCGCAGAAGC
Source organism: Nioella sediminis (assembly GCF_001879695.1). Taxonomy (GTDB): domain Bacteria; phylum Pseudomonadota; class Alphaproteobacteria; order Rhodobacterales; family Rhodobacteraceae; genus Nioella; species Nioella sediminis. The sequence continues at coordinate 35,152 of NZ_MNBL01000105.1, read as the reverse complement.
CTCGGCCCGCGCCGGTCAGCAGGACCGCCCGCGCGCCACTATCGCGCGCCTCGGTCAGCGCGGCGCGCAGGGCAAGGTGCATCTCTTCGTTGAAACTGTTCAGCCGGTCGGGGCGGTTGAGCGTGATTTCACGCCAGTCCCCGTGGTCCGTCACCAATACCGTGTCGCTCATCTGCGGCCTCTCCTCCCTCGCTCAGGAATCTCTTGCATAAACCGAACGGTTGGTCAATAAATTCCGCAACACCGAGAGGGAGGGATCGCCGCAATGACCGCCGACATGCCAGTAACTGTCAGAAAAGACGGGGATATTGCCTGGGTCACTATCGACAGTCCGCCGGTGAACGCGACATCGCAGGCCGTTCGGGCAGGTCTGGAAAGTGCTGTTGAAGCAGTCAAAGGCGCGCGTCTGGCGGTTCTGAAATGCGCCGGGAAGACCTTCATCGCGGGCGGTGACATGTCGGAGTTTGACGGCCCCGCGTTGCTGCCGCATCTGCCAGACGTGGTGCAGATGATCGAGGACTCAGGTGTGCCGTTCCTGGCGCTTCTGCATGGTTCGGTTCTGGGGGGCGGGTTCGAGATTGCCATGGGCTGCGCCTGGCGTTTCGCCGCGCCGGGGACCAAGTTTGGCCTGCCGGAAGTGAATGTCGGCATCATCCCCGGCGCCGGGGGCACGCAACGCGCCCCGCGCCTGGTGGGCATGGAGGCCGCCATCGAGATGGCCTGCAACGGCCGGATGTATTCAGCGACGGATATGCTGGCGCTTGGCGGCATCGACAGGATCGTTGACGATCCCGATGCCGCCGCCCGTGCCTTCGCCGCCGATCTGCCGGAGCGCCCCGTCGCGGTCAGCGCGCGTAGCTGCGCGGCCCTGAGCGATGCGGAATATGCGGCCAAGGCAGCCGAGATCGCCAAGCGCGCCAAGGGCCAGCAATCGCCCCTGTTGAACCTGGAGTCGCTGCAATGGGCGGCTCTGCCTTTCGCAGAGGGTCAGCCCATGGAACGCGCACGGCATCTGGAGATGCGGGCAGGTGCCGAAAGCCGGGCGCTGCGGCACGCGTTCTTTGCAGAGCGGCAGGTGATGAAGCCCAAGGCCATCGCAGGCGCGACCCCGCGCGATCTGTCTCATGTGGCCGTGGTCGGTGGCGGGCTGATGGGGGCGGGGATTGCCGCCTCGTGTCTGTCTGCCGGGTTGCGGGTGACCTTGATCGAGCGAAGCGCAGAAGAGGCAAGCGCCGCGCAAGGCCGCGTGGAGGGGCTGGTTGCGGGGGCGCTGAAGCGCGGGAAAATTTCGCAATCCCAGTATGAAAGCCAGATGACCGCCTTTGCGGCGGTGGACAATTACGCGGCGGCCTCTGGGGTCGATCTGGCGATAGAGGCGGTGTTCGAGGACCTGGGTGTCAAACAGGCGGTGTTTGCGGAACTGGCGAAACATCTGTCGCGGGATGCCATATTGGCCACCAACACCTCCTATCTCGATCCGCGCGAGATCTTCGCGGATATCCCCAACAAGGCGCGGTGCCTCGGCCTGCATTTCTTCTCGCCCGCCCATGTGATGAAGCTGGTCGAAGTGGTGAACACCCCCGAAACCGACCCCGATGTGCTGGCCACCGGGTTTCAGCTGGCCAAGCGGCTGCGCAAGATCGCGGTTCTGTCGGGCATCTGCGACGGGTTCATCGGCAACCGGATGCTCTCGGCCTATCGGCGCGAGGCGGAATATCTGCTGGCCGATGGCGCGCTGCCGCATGAGATCGATGCGGCGATGCGCGGCTTCGGCATGCCGATGGGGCCGTTTGAATTGCAGGACCTCACGGGGCTGCAGATTGCCTGGGCCAATCGCAAGCGGCAGGCGGAGACGCGCGACCCTGCAGAACGCTATGAACGCATTGCTGATACGCTGTGCGAGATGGGCCGCCTTGGGCAGCGCAGCGGCAAGGGGTGGTATGCCTATTCCGAGGGCAGCCGCGCGCCGGAGCGGGATGCGGAGGTCGAGGCTCTGATCGTGGCCTATTCGGCCGACCGGGGCATCACCCGGCGCACATACACGGAACAGGACATCCGCGACCGGCTGCTGACCGTCTATGCCAATGAGGGCGCGCGGATCGTGGAGGAAGGCATCGCCGAGGATTTCGCGGCGGTGGATATTGTCAAGCTGCATGGCTACGGCTTCCCGCGCTGGCGGGGCGGGCCGATGCATTACGCGGCGCAGGTGGGGTGGGCCGCGATGGCCCGGGTGATGGCCGAGGTTGCTGGGGAAAGCCCCGGGTCCTGGGTTATGGCCGAGCATCTTGCGCGCGCGCTGGAAGGAGAACAGACATGAGCCTGCTGGATATTCGAAGCTTCGCTGCGGGCGAGTGGATCGCGCCCGATAGCAGCGCCCGGATGATCGCAAGCGCCGTGACGGGTGAGCCGATGGCGCGGGCGGGGTCTGCGCTGCCGGTGCAGGACATGCTGGACTATGCGCGGGGTGTGGGCGGACCGGCCCTGCGGGCCATGACGTTCCATGACCGGGCGCGGATGCTGAAGGCGCTGGCGCTGGAACTGGGCAAGCACAAGCAGGTGCTCTATGATCTCAGCTTCAGCACCGGGGCCACGCAATCGGATCACTTGATCGACATTGATGGCGGCATCGGCACCATGTTCGTCTTCGCGTCCAAGGGGCGGCGGGAAATGCCGGATGGGCATGTGTATCTGGATGGCGAGGTAGAGCAGCTGAGCCGCAACGGAACCTTCCTCGGTCAGCATATTGCGACGCCATTGCAAGGGGTTGCGGTTCACATCAATGCGTTCAACTTCCCCGTTTGGGGGATGCTGGAAAAGCTCGCGCCGACGCTGCTGGCGGGGGTTCCGGCTATCGTGAAACCCGCGACAGCCACCTGTTACGTGACCGAACTGGCAGTGCGGATCATGGTTGAGAGCGGCATCCTGCCCGTCGGGGCGTTGCAACTGGTGTCGGGCGGTGTGGGCGATATGCTCGACCGGCTTGGCTGTCAGGATGTGGTGAGCTTCACCGGATCGGCGCAGACCGCTTTGGCGCTGCGGTCGAACCCGGTGATCCTGCGCAATTCGGTGCGTTTCGTGGCCGAACAGGACAGCCTGAACGCCTCGATCCTGGGGCCAGATGCTATTGCGGGAACGCCGGAATTTGACCTCTTCGTCAAGGAAGTGACGCGAGAGATGACCACGAAAGCGGGTCAGAAATGCACCGCCATTCGCCGGATCATCGCGCCAAAGGCTGCGGTGCCTGCATTGCTAGAGGCACTGTCGGCCCGGCTTGGCAGCACCACCATCGGCAACCCGCAGGATGACGGCGTCCGCATGGGCGCGCTGGTCAGTGCGGCGCAGAAGGCCGATGTGTTGGAAAAAGCGGCGCTGATCGGGGCAGAGGCGGAACGGGTCTTTGGTGACCCCGATGACTTCGCCATGGCCGGATCGAAAGGCGCCTTCCTGCCGCCGATGCTGTTCCATTGTGCCGATCCCGACGGGGCCGAGCGGGTGCATGACACGGAAGCCTTCGGGCCGGTCAGCACCGTCATGGGCTATCGTGATCTGGGGCATGCGGTGGACCTGGCAAACCGGGGACAGGGGTCTCTGGTGGCGTCCGTCATCACCCATGATCCGGCTGTCGCCCGCGAGGTGGCGCTTGGGTCGGGGGCCTTCCACGGGCGGCTCTATTTCAACAACCGCGACTCGATGAAGGAAAGCACCGGCCATGGCTCGCCGCTGCCGCATATGGTCCATGGCGGGCCGGGGCGCGCGGGGGGCGGTGAGGAAATGGGCGGCATCAGGGGCGTTATGCATTACATGCAGCGGACCGCCATTCAGGGCAGCCCCGACATCCTGTCGGCCATTGGCGGCACCTGGGTGCCTGGCGCGCAGGAGATCGAAGGCCCTGCGCATCCCTTCACCCGCCGCTTTGGCGATCTGGCGATCGGAGAGACCATCCATACCGATCCGCGCGTGGTGACGCTGGAGGATATCGAACATTTCGCCCATTTCACCGGCGACACCTTCTACGCCCATATGGATGAGGAGGCCGCAAAGCGGAACCCGTTCTTCCCCGGCCGCGTGGCGCATGGCTATCTGCTGCTGTCCTTCGCGGCGGGGCTGTTCGTGGAACCCAATGAGGGCCCGGTTCTGGCCAATACCGGGCTTGATGGCTTGCGCTTCATGAAGCCGGTGCAGGCGGGCGATGCGATCAAGGTGCGTCTGACCGTCAAGAAGAAAACCCGCCGCAACGATGAATATGGAGAGGTCCGCTGGCACGCGACCCTGACCAATCAGGATGACGAAATGGTCGCGGAGTACGAGCTTTTGACCATGGTCGCCTTCTGAGAGTGGCGAGCCGCGTCGCGCCTGCCTATAGTCGCGCCATGGAGACGGAAAGCCAGACATTCCGGGATGCGGCGGCTTTGCTGACCGGGGGCGAAAGCCACCGGGTCTGGTCGCTGATCGTGACCATTTTCGGCGACCTCGCCCGGCGTGATGGCGACCGGATCAGCGGCGCGGCGCTGACGCGGCTTGTTGGCCTGATGGGCGTGAAGCCCGAAGCGATGCGCGTGGCGCTGTTCCGCCTGCGAAAGGATGGCTGGATCGACAGTGTCCGCGAAGGGCGGGGCAGCCTGCATTTCCTGACCCCCATGGGGCGCAGGCAAAGCGCCGAGGCCAGCCCGCGCATCTACGAGGCCGAGCGCGGCTTTCCGGACAGGTGGCATCTTTTGGTGTCCGGCACCGGGGAACAGACCGGCCGGGGCCAGCTCGACAGTTTCCTGCTGACCGGGGAATACCTGCCGGTCGGATCGCAGGTGGTGATCGGGCAGGGGCCTCTGCCCGAGACTCTCAAGGGCTTGCTAGGGGTGGAAACCGGGCAGGTCTCGGTGCCAGACTGGCTGCGGGAACAGGTTTGCCCGCCGGACCTGATGGCGCAATATGCGGCGTTGGAGCGGGATTTCACAACGCTGCTGTCCAAACTGGATCGCGCCCTTCCGCTGGCAACGGCAGAGGCCGCGGCGCTGCGTCTGCTTGTCGTTCATAGCTGGCGGCGCCTGCTGTTCCGTCATCCCGACCTGCCGGACTGTTTTTTTCCCTCCGGTTGGCGCGGACCGGACTGCCGGGGACTCTTCCGGTCACTTATGGGCCTGCTGCCCGCCCCCGATCTGGTATCGCTGGAGGCGGCGCTGTGATCTGCGCCACCCGAATCCCGATCGCCGCGAATCAGCTTTGGGCTTTGGCCATTTGATCCGGGACCCGATTCCCGCAAGCTGCACAACCGGTCAGGGTCGAGTGGCTCCGATGTCCAATTTCCGCGTATCTATAGCGCAACCCCTTGCACTGATTGCCTAACAAACCCCCGTATTTTGGTCTTTCGAACTAAATTCCCTGCGGGGGCTGGACGCCTTCGTCTGTGCGCTTAAGGTGGGCAGCAGGACATACGTGTCGGTTTTCGACGGCCATGCGTCGTTTGGCGCGCCCGAAACCGAGGCGAATGCATAAAGAATGGCCGCCAGAGCCGAAAATAAGAACCAGCGCCCCGGCGCCGGACAACAGGGAAGAAACATGAACGCGAGTTCCGGATCGGAAAACTTCGTGGTCTTCGACCGCGTGCAGAAAAGCTACGATGGCGAAACACTCGTCGTAAAAGACCTCAATCTCAGCGTCGGAAAGGGTGAATTCCTGACCATGCTTGGTCCCTCGGGGTCGGGGAAAACCACCTGTCTGATGATGCTGGCCGGGTTCGAGACCGCGACGCACGGGGAAATCCTGTTGGGCGGTCAGCCGATCAACAATATCCCGCCGCACAAGCGTGGCATAGGCATGGTGTTTCAGAACTACGCCCTGTTCCCGCACATGACGGTGGCCGAAAACCTCGCCTTCCCGCTGCAAGTCCGCAACATGGGCAAGTCCGACCAGGAAGCGAAGGTGAAGCGGGCGCTCGACATGGTGCAGATGGGCGATTTCGGCGGTCGCCGTCCGGCCCAGTTGTCCGGTGGTCAGCAGCAGCGGATCGCGCTGGCGCGCGCGCTGGTGTTCGAACCGGAACTCGTGCTGATGGACGAACCGCTCGGCGCGCTCGACAAGCAGCTGCGTGAACACATGCAGTTCGAGATCACCAACCTGGCCCATAACCTCGGCATCACCACGGTCTATGTGACCCACGACCAGACCGAAGCGCTGACCATGTCGGACCGCGTTGCCGTGTTCGACGATGGCCGCATTCAGCAGCTGGCCCCGCCGGACGAACTGTACGAGGCGCCCTCCAACAGCTTCGTGGCGCAGTTCATCGGCGAGAACAACACGCTGATGGGCACTGTCAGCAAGATCGACGGCGACCGCGCAGAGGTGCGGCTGGACGATGGCGAGATCATCGACACCAAGCCCGTGAATGTCAGCAAGGTCGGTGAGCGGACGCTCGTGTCGATCCGCCCCGAGCGGGTGGAATTCAACAAGGACCGCCTGACCCCCGGCGCGCACACCATCAAGGCGGAAGTGCTGGAGTTCATCTATATGGGTGACATCTATCGCACCCGGCTACGTGTGGCCGGCAACGAGGATTTCATCATCAAGACGCGTAACGCCCCCGATCAGCGCCGGCTACAGCCCGGCGAACAGATCGAGATCGGCTGGCGCGCAGAGGATTGCCGGGCGCTGGACGCCTGAGCAACGGGTCCGCCCCTCTGAATGGGGGCGGTGCCTATTCTAATAAAGACGACCAACAGAGGAGAGACTCATGAAACTCAAGACAGCTCTTATGCTGACCTCGGGCGCGGTTATGGCCGCATCCGTAGCACATGCCGACGGTCATATGGCCAACAGCATGACGCTCGTCAGCTGGGGTGGCGCCTATCAGGTCAGCCAGGTGAACGCATATTCCGCGCCTTATCAGGAAATGCATGAAGGCCTGGAAGTGGTCTGGGACGAAAGCTCGGCCGAGGCCGTGGCCCGTCTGCGCGCCATGAACGAAGCCGGCAACATCACCTGGGATCTCGTCGACGTCGTGGCCGCAGACGCCATGCGCCTGTGCGACGAAGGTCTGGCGATGGAAATCGACCATGACGAGGTTCTGGCCCCGGCGCCCGACGGCACCCCGGCCTCCGAAGACTTCGGCGACTTTATCGTGTCCGACTGCTTCATCCCGCAGATCGTGTACTCCACCACCTTTGGCTACCGCACCGATGTGGAAGCCTGGGGCGGCAACACCCCCGACGACATCTGTGACGTGTTCGACCTGGAAAACTTCCCCGGTCAGCGCTCGCTGGAGCGTCGCCCGATCGGCAACATGGAATGGGCGCTGATGTGCGACGGTGTCGACCAGGCAGATGTCTATGACGTGCTGGAAACCGAAGAGGGCATCGCGCGCGCCTTTGCCGTGCTCGACACCATCGCGGACAGCACCGTCTGGTGGTCTGCCGGTGCGGACACCCCGCAGCTGCTGGCCGATGGCGAAGTCGTGTTCGGCTCCACCTACAACGGTCGTCTCTTCAGCCTGATCGAAGAGCAGAACCAGCCCGTCGCCATGATGTGGGACGCGCAGGTCTTCGACCTTGACGGCTGGATCATCCCCGAAGGTCTGCCGGAAGACCGTCTGGCCCGCGTGCTGGACTTCGTCCGCTTCGCAACCGACACGCAGCGTCTGGCTGACCAGGCCCTGTGGATCTCCTACGGCCCGACCCGTGCCTCCTCGGCTCCGCTGGTTGGTCAGCATGCCGACCTGGGCATCGACATGGCACCGCATATGCCGACCGATCCGGCCAACGCGACCCGGACCTTCCTGTTCAACTACGAATGGTGGGCCGATTACCGCGACGACATGGACGCCCGTTTCCAGGCGTGGCTGTCGCAGTAAGCTGACGTTCGCGGCGGGGTTCGTACCCCGCCCGATGACCTGAGACAGTGGCAAGGCGGACATGCGCCGCCTTGCCAGCTCACCACGAAAGGCGGGGGACAGATGCCCAAGGGGTATATCATCGGACATATCACCGTCACCGATCCTGACGCCTACCCGGAATATATCCGGCGCGATACGCCGATCCTTCAGAACCTGGGCGCCAAGTTCATTGTCCGGGGCGGTCGGTCGGAGGTGCCGGAAGGTGAGACATTCGAGCGCCATGTGGTGATCGAGTTCCCGAGCTTTGAGGCCGCCAAGGCCGCTTACAACGACCCAGAATATCAGGAAGTGGCCGAAATTCGCCGGGCCTCGGCGGATAGCGTCATTATCCTAGTGGAAGGCCACGAATGACCGACAATACGGCAGATACCCCCGCAGGCCCGGTGCTGGCCGCTGACGGGCGACCCCTGAAAGCGAGCCTCAATCGCGCGCTCAGGGCCCAGAAGATCCGTGCGCTGCTGCTGATCGCGCCGCTGCTTCTGTTCATCCTGATCACCTTCATTCTTCCGATCGCGGACATGCTGTTCCGCTCGGTCGAAAACCAGATCGTGCGAGAGACCCTGCCGCGCACCGTCGCCGCGATGGAGGAGTGGGAGAACCACGACGAAGCGCCGGGCGAAGACGTGTATGCGGGGCTGTATATCGACCTGTTCGAGGCCGCCGAGTTCCGCCGCCACACCCGCGTTGGCAGCCGTCTGAACTACGAGATGACGGGTATCTCGTCGCTGTTCCGGCAGGCGGGCCGCGGCGTTGGCCGCTTTGACACCGACATCTACACCGATCAATTCACCGATCTGGATGCGGCCTGGGCCGACTACGCCACCTGGACCGGGCTGATGGGCGACAGCGCCATCCGCGCCGCTCTGCCCGAGACCGCAGCCTCTTTCGATACATGGGTTCGGATCACCATCGAGGCCAATGATGATGACCCGGCTGAGGAAAACATCGAGGATTTCGTGTATTTCTCGCTGTATCGTGACCTCGCTGGCAGCGGCTATTCCGGCAGCAACGCGCTGTTGAGCGCCGCCGCAGACGCCGTGGGCGGGTTCGACAGCATCTCGATCCGCGATCAGTTCGAAGATCTGGACGAAGACTGGCTGAACCCCGAGTTGATGGAGACGATCTGGGTCTATTCGCCCTCCTACACGCCGGGCTATTTCCTGACCGCCATCGACATGCAATTGTCGGCGGACGGGATCACCGCACAGCCGGAAGACCGTCAGATCTACGTGACGCTGTTTGGCCGGACGCTGTTCATGTCGCTGGTCATCATGGGCAGCTGCGTGTTGCTGGGCTATCCGATTGCCTTCCTGCTGGCGAACCTGCCGATGCGGGTGTCGAACATCCTGATGATCCTGGTTCTGCTGCCCTTCTGGACCTCGCTTCTGGTGCGGACCTCGGCCTGGAAGGTGCTGTTGCAACAGCAGGGTGTGATCAATGACATCCTGGTGTGGGTTGGACTGGTTGCCGATGATTCCCGATTGCAGCTGATCAACAACCAGACCGGTACGATCATCGCGATGACGCATATTCTGCTGCCCTTCATGATCCTGCCGCTCTATTCGGTGATGCAGACGATCCCGCCCTCATATGTCCGCGCGGCGAAATCGCTCGGCGCGACGGATTGGACGGCGTTCTGGCGGGTCTATTTCCCGCAATCCATCCCGGGTATCGGGGCGGGCTGTATCCTCGTCTTCATCCTCGCCATCGGCTACTACATCACGCCGGAACTGGTCGGGGGCCGGACGGGTACCTTCATCTCGAACCGGATCGCCTATCATATCTCATCGTCGCTCAACTGGGGTCTGGCCGCTGCGCTTGGCAGTATCCTCCTCGGGGTCGTGCTGATCCTCTACTGGATCTATGACCGCATCGTGGGCATCGACAACGTGAAGCTGGGGTAAAGACCATGAGCAGCCTTCCTCCTTATGCCTCGACCGGCCAGAAGATCTGGTTCTACAGCTTCCGGGTGATCTGCGGGTTGATCTTCTTCTTCCTGATCGCCCCGATCATCACGATCATCCCGCTAAGCTTCAACGCCGAGGATTTCTTCACCTTCACGCCGGGCATGCTGGCGCTGGATCCTGATGCCTACGGGCTGGATCACTACCGGGATTTCTTCACCAACCCGGATTGGCAGCAACCGTTGTGGAACTCGGTTCGGATCGCGCCCATGGCAACCCTGCTGTCGGTCGCCTTCGGAACCCTGGCCGCCATCGGCCTGTCGCAGTCCCATGTGCCCTTCAAGGGCGCGATCATGGCGATCCTGATTTCGCCGATGATCGTGCCACTGATCATCTCGGCTGCCGGCATGTATTTCTTCTACAGCCGCATCGGGCTGCAGGGGACCTATCTGGGCGTCGTGCTGGCGCACGCGGCGCTTGGCATCCCCTTCGTGATCATCACCGTGACCGCGACGCTGGTGGGTTTCGACAAGTCGCTGACTCGGGCTTCGGCGAGCCTCGGGGCGGATCCGGTGACGACCTTCTTCAAGGTGCAGATGCCACTGATCCTGCCGGGCGTGATTTCCGGCGGTCTCTTTGCCTTCATCACTTCGTTTGATGAAGTTGTGGTGGTGCTCTTCGTCGGCTCCGCCGGTCAGAAGACGCTGCCCTGGCAGATGTTCATCGGTCTGCGCGAACAGATCTCGCCGACGATCCTGGCGGTGGCGACGATCCTTGTGGTGATCTCCATCGCCCTGCTGACGACCGTGGAGCTTTTGCGGCGACGGTCGGAACGGCTGCGGGGGATGAGCCCCGGTTAACGGATCAGGGCGGCCTTCGGGGCCGCCCTTTTCGTTTCGCCGCCTTCGGCGTCGACCCGTGAACGCGCCTCGTCACCCCCCGCTTGCGCGGGGACCTCCTCGGCGCGTGTTGCCACGGTTGCGTGGAGAGGACGGCGCTTGGGTGTCAGGCCCTGTCCCCGGTGGTGAGGTTGGGACGCCTCCGGCGGGAGTATTTGGGCCAAGAAGAGGATCAGTAGGCGGTGACGCCCCCGTCGATGGCGATGGCCTGACCGGTCATGTAGCTGTTGGCCGGATCGAGAAGCGCCATCATCGCGGCGGTGATTTCCTCGGGCGTTCCGAGACGTTTCATCGGGGAGGCACTGGCGAGAAACTCCTGCATGTCGGCCATGTCGCCATTGGTGACCATCGGCGTGGGGCTGTAGAAGGGGCAGACGGCGTTCACGCGGATGTTGTTGCGCGCTTCCTCGATGGCGGCGGTTTTCGTGAGGCCCACCACCGCATGTTTGGCGGCGGCATAGGCTGCCAGCTTGGGGGCGGCGCCGAGGCCCGCCACCGACGCCACGTTGAGGATCGCGCCGCCGGTGTCCCGCATCAGGGGGATCTGGTGCTTGAGGCCGAAGAACGTGCCCTTGGCGTTGACCGCGTGAATGAGGTCGAACTCATCCTCGCGGATCTCGGTCAGGGGTTTCATCGGGCCTGCGATTCCGGCGTTGTTCACCGCAATATCGAGCTTGCCGAACTGTTCGATGGCGAGGTCACAGAGCGCCTTCACGCGATCCTCTTTCGTCACGTCACAGCGCATGTAAGTGGCCAGATGCCCCCGCGCGACATGGCGCAGACCCCATTTGTTGCGGTCCCCCATGACCAGAAGGGCGCCCTCTGCGGCAAGCGCCTCGGCCAGCAGTTTGCCAAAGCCACTTGCGGCCCCGGTGATGAGCGCGACCTTGCCGTCAAAGCGTTTCATATGGTCAGCCCGCCATCGACGACCAGCAGTTCTCCGGTGGTGTAACTGGCGGCATCCGAAACCAGATAGAGCACCGCGCCCGCCATCTCTGACGGCTCTGCGGGGCGTTTCATCGGCAGGCGGGCCATGATGTCGTTGTAGTGTTTTTCGCTGTCCAGCAACGCGCCTGCGAAACGCGTGCGGGTCCAGCCCGGTGCCAGAGCGTTCACGCGAATACCAAGCGGCGCGCATTCCTTGGCGAAGGCGCGGGTCATGTTCACGACCGCGCCCTTGGTGATGGAATAGGTGCCCTGCATGTCGCCCGGTTCCAGCGCATTGACAGAGGCCGTGTTGACGATCGCGCCCTTGCCCTGATCGCGCATCATCTTGCCCGCCTCGACTGACATGAAGAAATAGCCGCGGATATTGACGTCGAGCGTCTTCTCAAAGGTCGAGAGATCCGTGTCGAGGATATGCCCGAAATAGGGGTTGGTGGCGGCGTTGTTCACGAGGATATCGAGCCGTCCATGGGTGGCCTTGATATGGTCGAAAATGGCGGTGATCTGGTCCATGTCGCCGATATGGCAGGCGAAGGCCTCTGCGCTGCCGCCTGCGGCGATGATGGCCTCGGCCACGGCGGTGCAGCCGTCAATCTTGCGGCTGGACACGATCACATGGGCGCCGTGATCGGCCAGGATCTTCGCAATCTCCTCGCCGATGCCGCGACTGGCGCCGGTGACAAGCGCCACGCGCCCGGTGAGGTCGAATAGCGGATGCGGTTGGATGGTCATGTCTGCGCCTCTCTTTTCTGGAAAGGCTAGAGAGGAGGAGACGAAAGGCAAGGGCTTTCGGGGGTTTGTGGGAAATGACACCACGGCACAGTTGACAGCACATGGCCGCACCCGGAACGTAGCGCCAGCCAGCGAGGGAGGACAGAACCGGTGGATTTCGAACCGACGCCGAAGATGCGCGAGATGCAGGCGCGCCTGACCGAGTTCATGGAGGCACATATCTATCCGGCGGAACCGGTCTTCGCGCGGCATTTCGAGGCCACGGAGACGCCGTTTCGCACGCCCGATTTCTACGAGGATCTGAAGCAAAAGGCCCGCGCGGCGGGGTTGTGGAACCTCTTCCGTCCCAAGGCCCATGGCGGGGAGCTGTCGAACCTCGAATATGCGCCGCTGGCCGAGATCATGGGCCGGGTCTGGTGGGCGCCCGAGATTTTCAACTGCAACGCGCCTGATACGGGCAACATGGAAACGCTTATGCTTTATGGTTCCGACGCGCAGAAGACGCGCTGGCTGGAGCCTTTGCTGGCGGGCGAAATCCGGTCCGGGTTCGCGATGACGGAACCCGATGTCGCGTCCTCGGACGCCACGAATATCCGCACGGAGATCCGCCGCGATGGCGATAGCTACGTGGTGAACGGGCGCAAGTGGTACACGACCGGGGGCATGCGGGAAAGCTGTGCGGTGTTCATCGTCATGGGCAAGTCGGACCCGGACAATCCCGACCGCCACAAGCAGCAAAGCATGATCCTGGTGCCGCGGGATGCGCCGGGGCTGAAAATTCTGCGTCATGTCACAACATTTGGCTATGCGGATGCGCCCTTTGGCGAGGCGGAGATTGAATTCGACAATGTGCGGGTGCCAGCGGACAACCTGCTGCTTGGCGAGGGCAGGGGGTTCGAAATTGCGCAAGGGCGGCTCGGGCCGGGACGCATTCACCATTGCATGCGGCTGGTCGGGGCCGCGCAGAGGGCGCTGGAGCTGATGATGGACCGGGTGGAGGAGCGTGAAACCTTTGGCCGGCGGCTCAGCCAGCACCAGTCGGTGCGGGAGGACATCGCCAAAAGCTGGTGCGAGATCGAACAGGCCCGGCTGCTGACGTTGAAAGCGGCTGCCAAGATCGACCGGGACGGGGCGAAAGCCGCGAAAGACCTGATTTCCGCAATCAAGATCGTCGCCCCGATGATGGCACAGACGGTGATAGACCGCTCGATCCAGATCCACGGCGGAAAGGGGTTGACCCAGGACCTTCCTCTGGCGGAATTGTTTAATTATGCCAGACAGATACGCTTTGCCGACGGGCCTGACCAGGTGCACATGATGGCGCTTGGGCGGCAGCTGGTCAGGGCGCATCACGAGGGCAATAAGGGGCCGGTCTGATGGAAGAGGCGGAGCTCCGACGGTTAGGCAGCTACCTGGAGGCGCATCTTCCGGGCTTTCGCGGGCTGCGCACGGCACAGAAATTCTCGGATGGCCAGTCTAACCCGACCTACAAGCTGCGCGCCGAAAGCGGGGCCTATGTGCTGCGCCGCAAACCACCGGGCGAGTTGCTGAAATCGGCCCATGCGGTGGACAGGGAGTTTAGGGTGTTGTCGGCACTGGCCCAAACGGATGTGCCGGTGGCACGTGCCCTGCATCTCTGTGCCGATGACAGCGTGCTTGGGGCGATGTTCTACGTGATGGAATTTGTCGAGGGGCGGGTCTTTTGGGACCCGTCGCTGCCGGGGATGGACCCTGAGATGCGGGCAGAGATCTATGATCAGATGAACGTGGCGCTCGCGGCGATCCATAGTGTGGATCTGGCGGCCGTGGGCCTGTCTGATTTCGGCAGGGCGGGCAGCTACTATGACCGCCAATACGCCACTTGGGTGCGCCAATACCGGGCAACGGAAACCGGGCCGATCCCGGCGATGGAGCGGATCATCGACTGGTTGGGTGCCAATATGGTGGCCGATGACGGGCGCGTGTCGCTGGTGCATGGCGATTACAGGCTGGACAATGTGATGTTCGCGCCAGACACGCCCAGGTTGATCGCGGTGATGGATTGGGAACTGTCTACGCTCGGCCATCCGCTGGCCGATCTGGCCTATCAATGCATGTTGTGGCGGATGCCGCCGGGGCCTGTGCTGAGCGGATTGCAGGGGGTGGACCGGGCAAGTCTTGGCGTGCCGACGGAAGAGGAATACGTCGCGCGGTATTGTGACAGAATGGGGCTTTCAGGGATCGAGAACTGGGAGTTCTATCTGGTCTTCGGCCTGTTTCGGTTGGCCGCCATCGTGCAGGGCGTGGGTTATCGCGGATTGCAGGGCAATGCGTCTTCGGATCGGGCCTTGCAGGTGGGGGCGCTGGCTGCTCCTTTGGCCGAAAAAGCCTGTGAAATTCTTGACGGGCAGGGCTGACACGGCCGCTCTAAGTCGTTGAAATCAGATTCATTATTGGAATCCAAGTAGTTGTTGAGCGACTTTCGAGTCATTCATGAAGAATGGCCGCAGGATCCATTCAAGGCAATGCCCCGCCAGGTTTGGAACTGGCGGGGCACTCTTTTGTTTGATCAAACATCCTAAAGGCGAGTAGTCTTTTTTTAACTATCTGATTTTGCTTTGAAAGGTGGAAAGCGGGTCATCTCTGCCGCCACCGTCCAATCCATATGGTTGCGCACGAATTCCTGCGCGGCGTCGCGGGGCGGCTGATAGTCCCAACTCACCAGGTTCCCGATCTCCATCGCGCGATGCACCGGTCCTCGTCGCTTCTGGCTGGCCAAAACAGCCTCGTAGAGCGGTTCTTCCTGCCATTTCTCTGAAATGAACGCTTTGAATTCTGCGACTTTCTGCGCATGCGCGGGATCATCTGCCAGATTTTCACGCTCAAAAGGATCTGAGGAAATATCAAATAATTGAGGAGGATCAACCTCACAGTGGATGTATTTCCAGGGGCCACGCCGGATCATGAAGATCGGATGGCTTGCACATTCCGCACAGTACTCCCCAAGCACCTCTCCGCCATCCGGGTTATCCACAGCCCCCTGAAGCAGTGGCCAGAGCGACCGCCCATCCAGATCCATTGCCGGATCGGGGGCAGTTTGCCCCGTGGAGGCCGCGATATCGAGGAAGGTCGGCAGGATATCCAGCAGGCTGACGGGCTCTGCCACGGTCCGGTTCCCGACACCCGGACCCGCAATTATCATTGGGATTCGAGCGGAATGCTCGAAGAAGCTCATCTTGTACCAGAGCCCGCGTTCGCCAAGCATGTCGCCATGATCCGAGGTCACGATGACGATCGTGTTCTCCAACTGCCCGGATTCCTCCAACGCCTTCACGATCTCGCCGACCTTGGAGTCGAAATAGGACGTGTTGGCATAGTAGCCGTGGCGTGCATTGCGGATCTCCTGCTCCGTCACCGGTTGCGCATCCGCGCCGATCCCGTGATGCACGCGCAGCGTGTGTGGGTCATCCGTCAGTCCGGTTTGGGGCATGTCGATCTCTTCGTCGGAATAGAGGTTCCAGAACTCGGGCCGAGGCACATAGGGGTCATGCGGGTGGATGAGGCTGACCACCATGGCAAAGGGCGCAGTCCCGCGCATCGCATATTCAAGAATGCGGCGGCGGGCGAGGAAGGTCGCCTCTTCGTCATACTCGATCTGAAACGTGGTCGCGGCAGGTCCGGCCTGCTGCACGGACTCCATATTGTGATACCACTTGTCGATCCGCTCGTGCGGGTTGGTCCAGTCCGGCGTCCAGGCATGATCGGACGGATAGACATCGGTGGTCAGCCGTTCTTCGAACCCGTGCAGCTGATCCGGGCCGACAAAGTGCATCTTGCCGGACAGGCAGGTGCGATACCCCATCATCCTGAGGTAATGGGCAAATGTGGGGATCGATGCGGGGAATTCAGCGGCATTGTCATAGGCCCCGATTTTCGAAACCAGTTGACCGGTCATGAAAGACGCCCGCGACGGCGCGCAGAGCGGCGAGTTGCAATAGGCGGAATCAAAGCGCGTTCCGCGTGCGGCCAAAGCATCCATATTCGGGGTTTTCACCACCGGATGGCCGTAGGTGCCCGTGAACTGCGGGGCAAGCTGATCGGCCATGATCAGCACGATATTCGGGGGCCTTTGCATCTGTTTGTCCTCTTTTCGGGGGGTGGCCGGGCACGGCGCCGATCGGGCACGTGCAGTGTCAATGACATGAAGATCCGGGCCGGACGCAAGAAAATTTCTTTCTTTTGCGGAAACGGTGTCGCAAATCGTCAATCACCGGTCGAATTTGGGTTTTCGCCCTCGGAAACCCGTGCAAGAGTGCCCCCATGGACTCGCTGCACTTGATGCCATCATGCCAGAACTCCGGAACTGAGGTTTCGAAAAACTCGAAAACAGGGCAATTGGCTTGCGGATTTGAGGATCATTGTTTCGATTGGGACCCAGGGGGTGCAGCTCAGACCACTTGCCGCGCATATCGAAAGCCGTTTAGCTTAAAACATGGCTTGGACCATGCGACGGAAGGCCGATGACAGTCCCTGCTCCTGACCATGCGGGCCAACGAAACACAGCTCGAGACTGTGAGAAACTCGAAAGAACTATGACAACAGCGGAGAAAGCAACATGACGAAAACTTCACTTCTTTCGGGCGGTGTAAGCCGCCGTGGCGTGCTGAAAGGCGCGTCTGCCATTGGCGGTGCGGCGCTGATCAGCTCAATGGGGGCCCGCAAAGCGCAGGCGCAGCCGACCCGTGGCGGCACCCTGCGCGTCGCTCAGGCCCATGGCTCCACCACCGACTCGATGGATCCGGGGTCTTGGGAAAACGACTTCACCATTCTGCAGGCCCATACCCGCAACAACTACCTGACGGAAATCGCGCCTGACGGGTCGCTGATTCCTGAACTGGCGGAAAGCTGGGAAGCCTCGGCGGATGCCGCCACCTGGACGTTCACCATCCGGTCCGGCGTTCAGTTCCATTCCGGCCATATCCTGACCGCCGAAGACGTGGTCGCCTCGCTGCGCCACCACATGGGCGAAGATTCCACCTCGGCCGCCGCGCCGATCGTGGCGCCGATCACCGATATGCGCGTTGACGGCATGAACGTCATCTTCACGCTGGCCTCTGGCAATGCCGACTTCCCCTTCGTGCTGGCCGATTATCACCTGCCGATGCTGCCCTCGCGCGATGGTGCCATCGACCCGATGACAATGGATGGCTGCGGCCCCTACAAGATCGAGGAACTCGAATTCGGTGTCGGGGCGACCTATTCGCGCCACGAAGGCTATTGGAAATCGGACGCGGCCTATTTCGATGCGGTCGAACAGATCGTCATCCACGATGCCGCCGCGCGTCAGAACGCGCTGATCTCGGGCGAGGTCGACTACATCGACTCCGCCGACCTCAACACCGTGCACCTGCTGCAGCGTGCGCCGGGCGTGGTGGTTCTGTCGGTCACCGGCAACCAGCATTACGGCCTGCCGATGGACACCCGCGCAGCACCGTTCAGCGACAACAACATCCGCATGGCGCTGAAATATGCCATCGACCGTCAGCAGCTGGTGGATACAATCCTGAACGGCTATGGCGCTGTCGGAAACGACCATCCGATCGGCTCTGGCCAGCTTTACTACAATACCGAGCTGGAGCAGAAAGCCTACGATCCCGATCGCGCGCGCTACTACCTCGCGCAGGCGGGCGTGGACAGTCTCGACGTAGATATCCACCTCGCCGATGCGGCCTTCGCGGGCGCGGTCGATGCGGGTGTGCTCTATTCCGAAACTGCGGCAGCGGCCGGGATCAATATCAACGTGGTTCGTGAACCCAACGATGGTTATTGGTCCAACGTCTGGATGCAGCTGCCCTGGTGCGGCACCTACTGGGGCGGCCGTCCGACCCAGGACCTGATGTTCTCGACCGCCTATGAAACGGGCGCGCCGTGGAACGAAACCTACTGGAGCCATGAGCGCTTCAACGAGCTGCTTCTGGCCGCCCGTGCCGAGCTGAACGAAGACCTGCGTCGCGAGATGTATTTCGAGATGCAGCAGATCTGTTCGGACGAAGGTGGCGCGCTGATCCCGATGTTCGCGGCTTATGTCGGCGCGCATAGCGATGCGCTGATGCATGGCGAACAGGTGGCTTCCAACTGGCGCAACGACGGTCACCGGATCGCGGAACGCTGGTGGTTTGCCTGATCTGACACACATCGCCCCGGGCCGTTCTGGCCCGGGGTTTCTATTCTGTGACCTTAGGCGCACTCGGGACGGTGCCGCCTGAAGGGGGACCCATGTCACATATCTGGAGCATGATCGCGAAGCGACTGGCCCTTGGCCTGCTGACGCTGTTCATCGTGTCACTTCTGATCTTCGGGGCGACGGAACTGTTGCCCGGCGATTTCGCCGAAGAATTCCTCGGGCAGGCCGCGACGCCTGAAACCGTTGCCGCGATCCGGCGCGAGCTGGGGCTCGATCTGCCCATGCACACCCGCTATATCGAATGGCTGACCGGCGTCTTGCAGGGCGATTTCGGCAATTCGCTGTCGAACCGCCGCCCGGTGATCGAGCTGATAAGCACGCGGCTTGGCAACACGCTGTTCCTGGCGCTCTACGCTGCCGCGATTGCAGTGCCGCTGTCGCTGATGCTGGGTATCCTTGCGGCGCTGTTCCGCAACAGCTTTTTCGATCGGTTCTCGAACGCCTCGGCGCTGACCTCGATCTCGTTTCCAGAGTTCTTCGTCGCCTATATCCTGATCTTCTGGCTGGCGGGCCGGGGTGGCATGTTCCCCTCGATGGCCAGTTTCCGGGGGGATCCGTCCATGGCGGAGATGCTCTATCGCACCTTCCTTCCGGCGCTGACCCTGACGCTGGTCGTCACCGCCCATATGATGCGCATGACACGCGCGGCAATCATCAACCTGCTGGCCAGCCCCTATATCGAGATGGCGCGGCTGAAGGGGATGAAGCCGATGCGGGTGATCGTGAAGCACGCGCTGCCCAATGCGCTGGCCCCGATCATCAACGTGATCGCGCTGAACCTCGCCTACCTGATCACCGGTGTGGTCGTGGTCGAGGTGGTCTTCGTCTTCCCCGGTCTCGGCCAGTTGATGGTCGACAGCGTGGCGGCGCGGGACATGCCTGTTGTACAGGCGGTCGCGCTGATCTTTGCCGCGGCCTATGTGCTGCTGAACCTGACGGCGGATGTGTTGGCGACCTTGTCCAACCCGCGCCTCGTGCATCGTCGTTAAGGGGGGCGGATCATGGGTTTTCTGACTGGACTCTTCTGGTTCGTCGCTGTCATCGCGGCCTGTATGGCTGCGGGCTGGCTGTTCCGGACCATCGCCATTGCCGTCACTCCGAAAGGCGTCAAGAAAGAGCTGCGTACCGCGCCGCTGACCGCGTCTTTCGGGATGATGGTGATCATCATCTATATCATCGTGGCCGTCTTCGCCCCGCTTATCGCCCCGTTTCCGGAACGGATGGTGGTGGGGCCGGAATACATGCCCTGGGACGAGACGCATCTTCTGGGCACCGACAACCTGGGTCGCGATATGCTGTCTCGCCTGATCTTCGGGGCGCGCAACACGGTGGGCATCGCCTTTGCGACCACTGCGCTGGCCTTCCTCATCGGCTCGATCCTGGGTCTTCTGGCGGCCACGGTTGGTGGCTGGCTGGATCAGGCGCTCAGCCGCATGGTGGACGTGCTCATGGCCATTCCGGCGCTGATCTTCTCGCTGTTGCTGCTGACCATCTTCGGCACGTCGGTCATCACCCTGATCATCGTGATCGCCGTGATCGACTCCACGCGGGTGTTCCGACTGGCGCGCTCGGTGGCGCTGAACATCGTGGTGATGGACTATATAGAGGCCGCGAAACTGCGGGGTGAGGGGCTGTGGCGCCTGATCACGCGAGAGATCCTGCCCAATGCCATGGCGCCCTTGGTGGCCGAGTTTGGCTTGCGCTTCTGCTTCGTCTTCCTGGCGATCTCGGCGCTCAGCTTCCTTGGCCTTGGCTTGCAGCCGCCCATGGCGGACTGGGGGTCCATGGTGAAGGAAAACGCGACCCTGATCGCCTTCGGAGACATCACGCCGCTGCTGCCCGCCGTAGCCATCGCGTTGCTGACGGTCAGCGTGAACTTCGTCGTCGACTGGCAGCTGCACCGCGCCAGCGGGTTGAAGGAGTAAGACCATGACCGAGCAAAACAACGGAAAACCGGTCCTCCTGACCATGAAGGGCCTGCGTATCGAGGGCCGGTCCGACGAAACCTGGTCCGAGATCGTGCATGGCATCGACCTGACCCTGCACAAGGGCGAGGTTCTGGGCCTGATCGGCGAATCCGGGGCGGGCAAGTCCACGGTCGGTCTGGCCGCCATGGGCTTTACCCGCGACGGCTGTCGGATTTCCGGGGGCGAGATCGTCTTTGACGGGATCGACCTGATGAAAGCCAGCGAGGCGACCAAGCGCAATCTTCGCGGCAAGCGCATCGCCTATGTGGCACAATCCGCGGCGGCCAGCTTCAACCCGGCCCACAAGCTGATGGACCAGTATTGCGAGGCCCCCGTGCAGCACGGCGTCATGGGCCGGGCCGAGGCAGAAAGCGATGCGGTGGATCTGTATCGCCGGATGCAACTGCCGGACCCGGACAATATCGGCTTCCGATACCCGCATCAGGTCTCGGGCGGGCAGTTGCAGCGGGCGATGACAGCGATGGCGATGGCCTGCCGTCCCGACCTGATCATCTTCGATGAACCCACCACCGCGCTTGACGTGACCACGCAGATCGAGGTTCTGGCCGCGATCCGCAACATCGTGGAACAGTTCGACACGGCGGCGATCTACATCACCCATGACCTCGCGGTCGTGGCGCAGATGGCGGATCGGATCAAGGTGCTGCTGAAGGGGGATGAGGTCGAGGAGGCTGATACGCGGTCGATGCTGTCTGCCCCGAAAGAGGACTATACCAAGTCGCTTTGGGCGGTGCGCAGCCACGCGCGGGCCGAACAGCCCCCGGTCGCTGCCGACAAGACGCCGGTGGTGTCGGTCCAGAACATCACCGCAGGCTATGGCTCGGTCGATGTGCTGATGAACGTCAATTTCGACATCCATGAACGGCGCACCGTGGCCGTGGTGGGCGAGTCCGGCTCGGGCAAATCGACCACGGCGCGGGTCATCACCGGGCTGTTGCCACCGCGTCAGGGACAGATTCTGTTCGACGGCGAGACGTTGCCCCCGGACTACCGCAAGCGCACCCGCGACCAGCTGCGCCAAGCGCAGATGATCTACCAGATGGCGGACACGGCGCTGAACCCAAAGCTGCGCATCCGGGAACTGATCGGACGCCCTGCCCAGATGTATCTGGGGCTACAGGGCAAAGCCCTGACAGACCGTATCCGCAATCTGCTCGACCTGATCGAGTTGGAGCCCGACGATTATATCGACCGGCTGCCGGCCGAGTTGTCGGGCGGGCAGAAGCAGCGCATCGGCATCGCGCGGGCGCTGGCGGCGGAGCCGAAGTTCATCATCTGCGACGAGGTCACATCGGCGCTTGACCAGCTGGTGGCCGAGGGCATCCTGAAGCTGCTGGACAAGCTGCAATCCGAGTTTGACCTGGCCTATATGTTCATCACCCATGACCTTGCCACGGTGAAGGCCATCGCGGATGAGGTCGTCGTGATGAAAGAGGGCAGGGTGATCGAACAGGGCCCCAAATCCGAGATGTTCCGGCCGCCGCATGATCCTTACACGGAACTGCTGCTGTCCTCGGTCCCGGAGATGGACCCGGATTGGCTGACCGATCTGCTACGCGAACGCGAGGGTGGCTAGGCCAAATGGCCCAGTTGCAAGACCTTTCACGGCCTGCCTCTTCTCGGGGCAGGCCGTTTTCATGCAATAAGATGGCGGAAATCTGCAATTATGGGTGGAAATCCGTCGCCTTGTCATATGAAATGACCGCAGACTCTAAGAACAACAATCCAAGAAAACGACCTCAGGGAGTGACTTCATGAAATCCGTGCTTCTTTCCGGCTTGTCCGTTCTGGCACTGGCAGGCACCGCCACCGCTGCCGATCTTGGCGATACAGGCACACCGATCCGGCTGGCCATCAATGAATGGACCGGCCAGCACCTGACCACGCATGTAGCAGGCCAGATCCTGGAACAGGCAGGCTATACCGTCGAATATGTCACCGCAGGGTATTACAACATGTATCCCGCGATCGGCGAGGGCGAGATTCATGCCGCGCTGGAGGTCTGGGACTCGAACGTGCCCGACCTCTACTATGACGTTCTGGATGATGGCGGCGTGGTGGAGCTTGGCGATCTCGGCCTGACCGCCCGCGAAGGGTTCGCCTATCCCGCCCATGTCGAAGAGATCTGCCCCGGCCTACCCGCATGGGAAGCGCTGAACGATTGCGCCATGCAGTTCGCCACCGCCGAAACCATCCCGCAGGGCCGCCTGATCGACTATCCGGCCGACTGGGGCACCCCCGGTGCCGAACGCGCCGCCGGTCTGGAACTGCCGTTCCGTGCCGTGCCAGCAGGGTCCGAGGGGGCGCTGATCGCCGAATTGCGCGCCTCGACCGAACGCGGCACGCCGCTGCTGATGGTCTTCTGGCAGCCGCATTGGGCCGTTTCGGCCTATGATGTGCGCTTCGTCGATCTGCCGCCGGGCACCCCGGAATGCTATGAGGATGCCTCGGTCGGTCCGAACCCGAACGCGACCTCCGACTGTGACTTCCTGCCGACCCGCGTCTTCAAGATCACCTGGTCGGGCTTTGCGGATCAGTGGCCTGCGGCTGCGGAAATCCTCACCGCCTACCAGATGATGACCGAAGACCAGCAGCCGATGATGGGCATGGTCGACAATGACGGCATGTCGGTCGAGGAAGTCGCCGCCGCCTATGTCGCGGACCATGCCGATGCCATCTCGGCCATGATCGCGGCCGCGACGGAGTAACCGGGGACATGACCGCTTCGGCCCCGACCGGCACCCCGGCAATCGCCGTCGAGGGGCTGTGGCAGGTCTTTGGCAATGACGCCAAAACCCGATTGAAAGACGCGCAGGGGCGGACCAGTTCCGCCCCCGACGCCGCCGAAGCCCTGCGCGATGACGGGTTGATCCCCGCCGTGCAGGACGCCAGTTTCGAGGTGAAGGAAGGCGAGCTTTTCGTGATCATGGGCCTGTCGGGCTCCGGCAAATCGACCATGATCCGATGCATCTCGCGCCTTGTGGAGCCAACCGCCGGATCGGTGCGGATCGATGGCGAAGATATCCTCTCGGCCAATGCCAAACGGCTGATCGAGCTGCGGCGCGAAAAACTGGGCATGGTGTTCCAGCATTTCGGCCTGTTTCCGCATATGACTGTGGCCGACAACGTGGCCTTTCCGCTGAAAATGCTGGGAAAATCGAAATCCGAACGGCGCGCCCGCGCGCTGGAAGTGATCGAGATGGTGGGGCTGACTGGTCGTGAAGACGCCTATCCGCGAGAGCTGTCCGGTGGTCAGAAACAGCGGGTCGGCATCGCCCGGTCGCTGGCCGCGAACCCCGATATCTGGTTCCTGGACGAGCCCTTCTCGGCGCTCGATCCTCTGATCCGGCGGCAGCTTCAGGACGAGTTCCTGAAGATCCAGTCGACGCTGCACAAGACCATCGTCTTCATCACCCATGACATTTCCGAAGCGCTGAAACTGGCCGATCGGATCGCCATCATGCGCGACGGCAAGATCGTGCAGATCGGCACGCCCGCGCAGATCGTGCTGAACCCTGTCGATGACTATGTGCGCGAGTTTTCCCGCGATGTGGCCAAGGGCCGCCATGCGCGACTGGAAAGCGTGTTGCACACGGACACGCCGCCAACCATGCCGGACGATCCCAAGCTGCGCCTCGACATGACGCTGGAGGAGGCACTGGCCTCCTGCATGTCGCTGTATGAGCCGGTTCCGGTCTGGGGTAATGACGGGCAGATGGCGGGCTATATCCATCCCTCCGATCTGGCCAAGGCCCTGCAGGTGGACCGCACATGAGCGACGTCAGCCTGCCAGCCCCGTCCGTGATGGACCGCCTGACGCCCGGTACGAAAGCGGCATTGCTGACCTTGCTCGTTGGTGCCCTATGCCTCGCACTGGAATCCGCAACCGAGTTTCTGCCGGTCTGGCCAGAGGCCTGGACCCTGCCGGTCACGGAATGGATCGGCGTGTCATTGGAATGGCTCTTTGACATCATCCGCCCCGCGATGCGCCTGATCTCGGCCGTACTGGAATATCCGATGGTCTGGGTGAACTGGCTGCTGGTCAACACGCCATGGCCGCTGATCATCGGCGCAACCGTGGCGCTTGGATGGTATGCGGGCGGGCTGTCGCTGGCCCTGATGTCGGGGGTGGGTCTGGGTTTCGTGCTTGCCTCGGGTTACTGGATCGAGGGGATGAACACGCTGGCGCTGGTCTTCGTGTCGGTGCCGCTGGCGTTGACGCTCGGGTTGCTCATCGGCATCTGGTCCAACGAAAGCGCGCGGGCGCGGCCCTGGATCGAGGCAACGCTCGACCTGATGCAGACGGTGCCGACCTTCGCTTACCTCACGCCACTGCTGTTGCTTTTCGGCTTTGGCCCGGTCGTGGGCCTGATCGCCTCGGCCATCTACGCCGCCCCGCCGATGGCGCGGAACACCCTTCTCGGCCTGCAACGGGTCGAGGCGGAGGTGAAGGAGGCCGGGGTCATGTCCGGTGCCACGCGTCTGCAGCAACTTGTGCAGGTAGAAATCCCCGCTGCCGCCACGCAGATCATGATCGGCGTCAATCAGGCGCTTATGGCGGCGCTGTCGATGGTGATCATCG
Organism: Nioella sediminis; assembly: GCF_001879695.1. Lineage (GTDB taxonomy): Bacteria > Pseudomonadota > Alphaproteobacteria > Rhodobacterales > Rhodobacteraceae > Nioella > Nioella sediminis. The sequence goes on along the minus strand of NZ_MNBL01000105.1, from coordinate 9,997 downwards.
CGGCCGTCATCGGGGGCTTTGACGATATCGGATGGGAAGTGCTGCTGACCATGCGGCAGGCCAATTTCGGGCAAAGCCTGCTGGCCGGGCTGGTGATCGTGGTCTTCGCGATCATCATCGACCGGATTTCGGCCCGTATGGCGACCTCGCGCGAGCGGTTCGATGTGCGGATATCCTGGGTCATCCTGGCCGTGGCCATCGCCGCCTCGGTCCTGGCATGGGCCGCGCTTCCCGCACCTGGGGACATGGCCGTTCTGGCACCGACAGTCGAGGCCGTGGACGGTGCGCTGACCAGCTTCACCCGCAGCGCGGGCGCGACGCTGGATGCGGTCAAGAACAACGCGATGTTCTACGGGCTGCTGCCTCTGCGCATCGGGCTTGATGGGGCGGTCCTGCCCTTTACCTGGGGCTTCAGCTGGACGGCAAACATGTCCTATGCGCTCTTTGCCGCGGCGGGCGCGCTTGGAATAGCCGTGGCGATGACCGGTCGCATGGCCTTCGGTATGTGTCTGCCGATCATCGCGATCATCGTGGAAACCGGCGTCTCCGACCTGCCATGGCCCTTCGTTCTGGTCGGGCTTGGCGCGGTGGCCTGGGTCGCGGGCGGATGGAAGCTGACACGGCTCGTCGTCATCCTGATGTTGCTCATCGCCATTTCGGGCCTCTGGCCCCGGGCGATGCTGTCGCTCTATCTTTGCGGTGCGGCGGTCATTGCCTGCGCGGTTCTGGGCGGGCTTCTGGGATTGCTCTCGGCCGTATCGAAACCGGCATGGGCGGTGATCCGGCCCGTCTGCGACATGCTGCAGACGATCCCGCTCTTCGTCTTCCTGATCCCGGTTCTGATGTTCTTCCAGATCGGCGAGTTCTCGGCCTTCCTCGCCATCATCGCCTATGCCATCGTGCCGATGATCCGGTACACCCGCCACGGGCTTGTCACCACACCGCCCGAGATGCTGGAATCCGCCGTGTCCTCCGGCGCGACGGAATGGCAGATCATGCGCGAGGTGCGCGCGCCTTATGCGGCGCCGACGATCCTTCTGGGGCTCAACCAGACCATCCTCTACGCCTTCGCCATGCTGGTCATCGCGGCGCTCATCGGCACCACCGGGCTTGGTCAGTCGATCTATATTGCGCTTGGCGCAGGCGACGTGGGCCTCGGCATTTCGGCAGGCGCGGCCATGGCCATCCTTGCGCTGATCGCCGACCGCATAGTACAGGGCTTCGCAGAAGAACGGCGGAGGGCCCTCGGCCTATGAACGACGAGTTCATCCCCAAGGGGGTGGCACATGTGGATTTGCCCCCCGGGCAGAAGACGGAAATGATCAGTTTCCTGTTGCTGCCCAAACTGTCGCTGCTGGCGTTCACCTCGGCGGTCGAACCGCTGCGCATCGCCAATCAGTTGACCGGGCAGAAGCTCTATAGCTGGCAGATGATCACGCAGGATGGCAAGCCGGTCCGCGCCTCCAACGGGGTGGAGATCGGGGCGACCTGCGCTTTGGCGGATGCCAAGATCACCGGGCCGCTCTTTGTCTGTTCCGGGGTGGAACCCGATACCGTGGTCACCGATCAGGTGGCGGGCCTGGTGCGCAAGCATTGGCGGATGGGCCATCAGGTTGGCGGGCTGTGTACCGGGGCCTATGCGCTGGCGCGGGCGGGGATATTGAAGGGTAGGGACTTCACCCTGCATTGGGAAAACATGCCACCCTTCCGCGAAAGCTTCCCCGATCTGGAGCCTTTGGATCAGCTTTACGCCATCGACGACCGGATCGTGACCTGTGGCGGCGGCTCGTCCGCAACGGACCTCTTCCTGCGGCTGATATCCGAGCGGTTTGGCCCCGTCATGTCGCATTCGGTGCTCAACATGTGCCTGCATCCGGTGCACCGCTCAGAGGAAGAGGCGCAGCAATCGTCCCGCGCGGCCTCCATCGGCACCCGCAACCGCAAGCTGCTGCAAATCCTGCGCTACATGGAAGAGAATATCGAGGAGCTCTTCTCGCTCGATGACCTCGCCGACCGCTTCAAGGTCTCGCGCCGCCAGATCGAGCGGCTGTTCCTGACCCATGTGAAAGCCACGCCCAAGCAATACCTCACAGACCTGCGCCTGCGCCGGGGGCGGATGCTGCTGGCGGAAACGGATATGAAGGTGGCTGATATCGCCAGCTCCTGCGGGTTTGAATCGACCAACCATTTCTCGCGCCGGTTCCGGGAGAAATACGGGGTGTCGCCGCACAAGTTCCAGTCGGCGGGGCGGGGCTAGAGTGCTGTTGAGATGAGATTCTCAACGGCAGGTTTGCGCCCATTTCAACGGAAGTTTGGCTCAGCCGGTCTTTCTTCCGGTAACAACAAATTGAGGAGAAACAACCAAGTATGTCCCTTCGACATGTGCTTGCTCGACTTGTGAAACGACGTGATCAACAGCGTCGTGGTCAATCGTGCCACTCTCCTTAGCGTACTTTGCCATATTGCGGATCATGCCGAGCAGCCGACCCTCAACATCTGCATTAGCAATGATTGAAACGCGCACATCCTGAAAGCCAGCTTCCAAAAATGAAACGTATAGTTTCCGCCCCATGTCCGAATTGCGGCAAGCGTGCGAGGCAGCTTCGACAAACTCTCTCCAGGGCTGATGCGCAACGGGCTCCGCTACCATCATGAACCAGTCGCCGTCGATTGCGTGAGCGAGCCCACCGGGGCGAAGCACCCGATAAAACTCCGTCAGCGTGTTAACCGGATCGTCAACGTACATCAGTGCGTTTCGAGCCGTGACGCGGTCAAGCGAGGCGTCATCTATTGGCAAGGAGACGCCATCATTCAAATGGGTCGTCACTCGATCCGAGACACCGGCGGCTGCGGCATTCTCTTTGACCAAATTCAGAAACTCGGTGTTGATGTCGATTGCGTAGACATGTCCACCCGGTCCAACTTTATGGGCGAGCGCCACAGAAACTTTACCAGGCCCACATCCGAAATCAGCAACCGATTGTCCAACAGCGATGTCGGCAGGAACATAGAGCTGTTCCGCCGCTTTATCCCAACCGAAACCACTCCGATAGGCAGACATCCTCTCTGGTTCGATTCTTCGCCAATGCTCTTTGTAAAACGGTTCGCCTGTCAATTTCCTGCCCCGATAGCTTCCAGATAGGCTTTATCATGGATTGAATCTATTTGCTGCAATGCCCTGCACCCCGGACCATGCTTGTGCATTCAAAGAAAAGTGACTGTGACGGGGGAAACGAAAAGTCCGATCGAGAGCGTAGTGGGCGACCGACTGTTACGCCGACTTCCGCACCACATCCCAAAGCGCCCGCGCCAGCACCAGCGGAATGGTCGGCCCGGTGGCAGTCCCTACAATCAGATCGTCGTCATGGGCGTCGGATTTGCGCAGGGAACACCGCCAGTGGCCATTCGGCTCGGCGGCCTGTCCCGTTAGGTGGATATGCCAGCCGGGCAGACAATGGGCCAGCAGGTGCATGACCGCCTCTGTCGGGTCTGACAGCACCTCTGGGTGTGCGGGGGCATCGGGGAAGGTGGCAGCGGCGGCGGTGCAGATCTCGGCCAGCAGGTCAGTGTCCAGCATCTCGGCGGCGGCAAGGCGGGTGGTCAGGTCTTGGGTCATCTGCGGCTCCCGTCAACTGTTGCATCTTTTGTGCCGCGCCCTGCGTCAATCGACCATGACCTGCATCAAGGAGCAGCCCCCCGAACCCACCTAACCTGACTCCAACGGCCCGACCCGGCCCAAATGGAGGACAGACATGGCACGCTACGTGATCGGATTCGAAGACCTGCGCCGCGCCGATGTGGCGCTTGTTGGGGGCAAGAACAGCTCTCTGGGGGAAATGGTGCAGGAACTGGCGGGGCAGGGGATTGCGGTGCCCGGCGGCTTTGCCACCACCTCTGACGCCTATCGCGCCTTTCTGAAGGCCAACGGGTTGGAGGCGATGATTGCCGACACCGTGGGCCGCTGGCAGGCGGGCAAGATCACGCTGGCCGAGGCCGGCAGCGCCATCCGGGCCGCCATCGTGGCGGGAGACTGGCCGGAGGACATCCGCGCGGATATCCTGTCCTCTTACACGGCGCTCAGCGACCGGGCGGGCAAGGCGGATGTTGCTGTGGCCGTACGGTCGTCCGCCACAGCCGAGGACCTGCCCGATGCCAGCTTCGCGGGCCAGCAGGAGACGTTCCTGAATATCGAGGGCGAGGCCGATCTGCTGACCGCCTGCCGCCGCTGCTTTGCCTCTCTCTTCACCGACCGGGCGATCAGCTATCGCGAGGTGAAGGGGTTCGATCATATGGCCGTAGCGCTATCCGTGGGCGTGCAGCGCATGGTGCGGGCCGATACCGGCGGATCGGGCGTCATGTTCTCCATCGACACGGAATCGGGCTTCGACAAGATCGTTCTGATCAACGCGGCTTGGGGGCTTGGCGAAAACGTGGTGCAGGGGGCGGTGGACCCCGATGAATATCAGGTGTTCAAGCCTTTCCTGGGGGACGAGAACCTCAGCCCCATCGTCGGCAAGCGGCGCGGCGCGAAAGAGATCAAGATGATCCTAGGAGGGGCGGGACCAGCGCCGGTGCGCAATGTGCCGACCTCCAAGGCCGAACGCGCGGCCTGGGTGCTGAGCGACGGGGAAATCCTGTCGCTTGCCCGCATGGCCGCCACCATCGAACGCCACTACGGCTGCGCGATGGACATGGAATGGGCGCGCGATGGCGATACGGGCGAGCTCTTCATCGTGCAGGCCCGGCCGGAAACGGTGGAAAGCCAACGCAAGGCGGGCGCGCTACGCAGCTATTCCTTGTCTGGGGAGGGGGAGGTTCTGTTGCAGGGCCTGAGCGTCGGCAACGCGGTCGCCACGGGGCGCATCTGCCTGATCGAGAGCGTGGCCGATATAGACCGGTTCGTCGATGGCTCGATCCTCGTGACCTCCAACACCGACCCAGATTGGGTGACGGTCATGAAACGCGCGGCGGCGATCATCACCGATCATGGCGGGCGCACGTCGCACGCGGCGATTGTCAGCCGGGAACTGGGGGTGCCCGCCATTGTCGGCACCGGCAACGCCACCCATGTGCTGCACGACCAGCAGGATGTGACGGTGAACTGTGCGGCGGGCGAGGACGGGTTGATCCACGCCGGAATTGCCGAGGTGAGCGTCGAGGAACTGGACCTGTCGGACCTGCCCGAAACGCGCACCCGGATCATGCTGAACATGGCCAACCCCTCTGCCGCCTTCCGCTGGTGGCGGCTGCCCGCTGACGGCGTGGGCCTCGCGCGGATGGAATTCGTGGTGAACAACGCCGTGAAGGTGCACCCCATGGCGCTGATCGAGTTCGACAAGGTCACGGACCCCGCCGAACGTGCCCAGATCGAGGCCCTGACAGCTGGCTACCCCAACAAACCCGACTATTTCATCGATCAGCTCGCACGCGGGCTGAGCCAGATCGCCGCCTTCGCCCACCCGAACCCGGTGATCGTGCGGATGAGCGATTTCAAGACCAATGAATATGCCGAGCTTCTGGGTGGACGGGCCTTTGAGCCGGAGGAAGAAAACCCGATGATCGGGTTCCGCGGCGCCTCGCGCTACACCGACCCGGCCTACAGTCCGGGTTTCGAGCTGGAATGCCGGGCGATCCGGCAATTGCGCGAGGAGATGGGCTTCGACAATGTCGCCATCATGATCCCCTTCTGCCGAACGCCGGAGGAGGCCGACAAGGTGTTGGAGGTCATGGGCCGCGCCGGGCTGGAACGGGGCAAGGAGGGGCTGGAGGTCTTCGTCATGTGCGAGATTCCGGCCAACGTGATCCGGGCCGAGGAGTTTGCCGACCGCTTCGACGGCTTCTCCATAGGATCGAACGACCTGACGCAGTTGACCCTCGGGGTGGACCGCGACAGCGACCGGCTGGCCAGCCTCTTCGATGAAAGCGATCCGGCGGTTCTGTGGATGATCCGCACGGTGATCGAAAAGGCCCGCGCGGCGGGGCGCAAGATCGGCCTGTGCGGGCAGGCCCCGTCGAACAACCCGGCCTTCGCGCAGCTGCTGGTTGATGCGGGGATCGACTCGATTTCCGTCACGCCCGACAGCTTCGCCGCCGTCAAGGCGCAGGTCGCCAAGGCCGAGGCTATGCAGAAAGGCCCCGATTGAGTAGGCTGCGGGGCGGGAGGCGTCCGGATTTTACCCGGACGTGCATATATTCAAAACTCGCATTTACGGAGGTCTGATCCGATATGACCCGACTGCCTTACGCCCTCGCCCTGTCGCTGCTGGCCAGCCCCGCCTTGGCCGGTCCACCGATTGAACAGCCCGCTCCTGCGCCCGCTCCCGTTGCGGCAAGCGGTGGCGCGACTATCTATGATTGTCAGATCGCAGGCCGGACCGAGCGGTTCGTGATCGCGGGTGGCGCGCTGGCTGAGGGGCCGGGCACGCTCAGCGTTCTGACCGAGGATGTCTATGTGGTGACCCGCGGCGGTGTCACCTATCTGATCGACCCCACGGGCGTGCAGATCGACCAGGGTGTCGATGCGGGCAAATGGCCCTGTGTGGAAAGCACGGCAGCCCCGGCCCCGACCCCCACCGCGCCCGATTCCAGCCAGATGGCCCGGATCGTGGAACTGGAGGCAGAGGTGGCCAATCTTCAAGCCGCGCTCAGTGCCGCCAATGGCGAACGGGATGCGGCCATTGCCGCGCGCGAGGCGGCGCTTGCGGCAAGCGCTGAGGCCGAGGCCAGCAGTGCGGCGGCGTCTACTGCCGCGCAAACGGCGCTGAACGAGGCCGCGGCGCTTCTGTCCCGCGCGGAAACGGCGGAAACCGCAGCGACCACGGCCATCGCCGCGCAGGCCGCTGCGGAGGCGCGTGTCGCGGAGCTGGAGGCGGCGGCAGCGGCAAGTGCCGTGCAAATGGCAGAGGTCCAGACAAGCCTGGATCAGACCCTGGCGGCGCTCGCCACCGCGAACGCACGGGTGGCGGACCTGGAAGCTGCCGCGACAGCGGATGCGACCGAGATGGCCCAGATGCGGACCCTGCAAGGCCAGATGGCGGAAACCCTGGCGGCGGCAGAGGCACGGGTGGCAGAGCTGGAGCAGGCCCTCGCGGAGTCTATGGCCGCGCCCGAAGAGGATATGGAAGAGGACAGCGCCGATGATGCCGGGGCCATGGCTGACGACGCGGAGGAAACCGCCGAGGACATGACCGAAGGGACAGAAGAGGCCGCAGAGGACATGACCGACGGATCGGATGAGGCCGCAGAGGACATGACCGACGACGCCGGGTCCGACGACATGACCGAGGATCACGGCGCAATGGAGGATGCGGCGTTTGACGCCGATGCGGCGCTGCTGGCCATTGAGGCGGCAGAGCTAAGCCCGATCTCTCGCGCCGCCCTGACGGCCGCCGTGGAACAGGCACGCAACAACCCGGAGTTCGTGGCCGAGGTCGTCACCCGGTTGCAAAACGCGCTTGGGGAATAAAGCCAAGCGGGCCGGGGTTTTCCCCCGGCCCCTTTCGTTTTAGGCGCGACCGTAACCGCCCCCGCCGGGCGTTTGCATCAGGAATATGTCACCGGGCTGCATCTGGACCTGATCGTTGCCCGCCAGAAGGTCAACCCGACCATCAGCCCGCTCCACCGCGTTGTGGCCACATTGCCCCGGTTCACCCCCATGGGTTCCGTGCGGCGGCACTTGCCGGTGCGAGGACAGGACCGTCACCGTCATCTCCTCCAGGAACCGCAGGCGGCGGGTGATACCGTTACCGCCGTGCCAGCGTCCCGCGCCGCCCGATCCGTGGCGGATCGAAAACTCCTCGACTCTCACCGGAAAACGAGTTTCCAGCACTTCCGGGTCGGTCATCCTCGTGTTGGTCATGTGGCTGTGCACGGCGCTGGCCCCGTCAAACCCTTCCCCCGCGCCGGTCCCGCCGCAGATGGTTTCGTAGTTCTGGAACCGGTCATTGCCATAGACGAAGTTGTTCATCGTCCCCTGGCTTCCCGCGATCACCCCAAGCGCGCCATAAAGCGCATCGGCGATGGACTGGCTGACCTCGGTATTGCCGGAAATCACCGCCGCAGGCGGGCGCGGGTTGATCATGCTGCCTTCCGGCACGCGGATCTCGATGGGTTTCAGGCAACCCTCGTTCATCGGGATGTCGGCCCCTACCAGCGTGCGGAAGACATAGAGCACCACCGCCCGGCAGATCGAGAGCGGCGCGTTGTAGTTCAGCCGGTCCTGAGGTGAGGTTCCGGTGAAATCCACCACCGCGCTGCGGCTGTCATGGTCCACCGTGATCGCCACCTCGATCTGCGCGCCGCTGTCCATCTTGTAGGTGAACCGGCTGTCTTTCAGAACATCCAGCACCCGGCGCACGCTTTCCTCCGCGTTGTCCTGCACATGGCCCATATAGGCCTGCACGACGGGCAACCCGAATTGCCGGGTGATCTTCTGCAACTCCGCCACGCCGGTGGCATTCGCGGCGATCTGCGCGGCGAGGTCGGCCATGTTCTCGTCGATATTGCGGCAGGGGTAAGGGCCGGAGGCCAGAAGGGCACGCGTCTCCACCTCTCGCAACTGGCCCTGATCCACCAGCAGGACATTGTCGATCAGGACGCCCTCCTCCTCGATATGGCTGCTATCCGGTGGGGCCGATCCGGGCGTCTTGCCGCCGATATCGGCGTGGTGGCCGCGAGAGGCGGTGAGGAAGATGATCTTCTCTCCTGCCTCATCGAACACAGGCGTAATGACGGTCACATCCGGCAGATGGGTGCCGCCGTTGAAGGGGTTGTTCATCATGAACACGTCGCCGGGACGGATTTTACCGGCATTCTCGCGCAGCACGGTGCGGACGCTTTCGCTCATGGATCCCAGATGCACGGGCACATGCGGGGCGTTGGCCACGAGGTCGCCCGCCGCATCAAAGATCGCGCAGGAGAAATCGTAGCGTTCCTTGATGTTCACCGAATAGGCGGTGTTGGCCAGCGTCGCGCCCATCTGGTCGGCGATGGACATGAAGAGGTTGTTGAAGACCTCCAGCATCACCGGATCGACGGATGTTCCGATCGCCTCCTGCCGGTCCAGCGCCACCACCCGGTGCAGGACCAGCGCGCCACCTGCCAGCCCCTCGGCCTGCCAACCCGGTTCCACCACATTGGTGCCGGTCAGATCGACGATGATGGCGGGGCCGGTCAGCGTGTCGCCTGCGCGCAGGGTGGCGCGGTCGATCAGCGGGACGTCCCGCCAGCCACCTGCGCAATACATACGGGCGTTGTCCTGTTGCGCGGGTGGGTCATTGGCGTCCGGGAGAGTCACCGCTTCGCCAGTTTCGCCCGCGGCCTCGGCGGTCAGAAGGTCGATGATCAGCCCGTCATAATCCGGCACGAAGCCGAAGCGCTGCTGATGCGCGGCGTCGAACCCTTCGCGCATCTCCTGCACCGGGCCGAAGGGCACAGGCAGGGTCTGGTGTGACCCCGGCGTGCGGATATGGGCGGTTTCGATCAGGGTGATGCGGTCTGCCGGGATGCCTTGCCGGGCGACCTCGTCCCGCGCATCCGCGCCGATCCGGTCTAGCGCCGCACGCGCCTCCGCGTTATCCGTCAGGGGGCGTGCCAGCTGGTGTTCCCGGATCGCCCGGATATCGGCCAGCCCCATTCCGAAGGCCGACAGGACACCGGCGAAAGGGTGGATATAGATGCTCTCCATCCCCAGCACATCCGCGACCTGGCATGCATGCTGCCCGCCCGCGCCGCCAAAGCAGTTCATCGTGTAGCGGGTCACGTCATAGCCGCGCTGAACGCTGATCTTCTTGATCGCGTTGGCCATGTTCTCCACCGCGATCCGCAGGAAGCCCTCGGCCAGCTCCTCTGGCGTTTTCGGGGCCTCGCCGGTTTCCGCGGCGATCTGCGCGGCCATGGCTTGGAACCCCATGCGGGCGGCCTCCACATCCAGCGGTTCATCGCCACCGGGGCCGAAGACGGAAGGAAAGCGGTCAGGCTGAATCTTGCCAAGCACCAC
>NZ_MNBL01000104.1 GCF_001879695.1 Nioella sediminis | reverse complement strand
GCCCGCCACGCCTGTAGCTGGCCGGGCCGGGATTGGCCCCTGCACTTTCGGGGCCGACCTGCATGCGGCCCTGTGCGAAGGACAGGATCGAGCCGCCGCCAGCAGCCACCGTATGAATGCTCATCATCGGGGCGCGCATCCTGACACCCGCGACCTCGGTCTCGAAGGAGCGTTCATAGTCGCCCGCATAGTGACACACATCCGTGGACGTGCCGCCCATGTCGAAGCCAATCAGCTTGTCGAACCCGGCTTCTTCCGCCGTGCGCACCATGCCGACGACACCGCCCGCAGGGCCTGACAGGATCGCGTCCTTGCCCTGAAAGAGCCGCGCGTCGGTCAAACCGCCGTTGGATTGCATGAACATCAGCGACCGGCAGCCTCCTTTGGCTGCCCCAAGCGCATCGCTGACCTGTTGCACATAGCGGCGTAGGATGGGCGACAGGTAGGCATCGACCACGGTCGTATCGCCGCGCGACACCAGTTTGATCAGCGGGCTGACCTCGTGGGAGAGCGAGACCTGTGTGAATCCCGCCGCACGGGCCATCTCGCCGATCTGCCGTTCATGATTCGGGTAGCGATAGCCATGCATCAGGGCCACGGCGACGGAGCGATAGCCCTCGGCATAGGCATCGCGCAGCGCGGCCTCGACCGAGGCGGTGTCGAGCGGGGTGATGACTTCGCCATCCGCAGACACGCGTTCACCCACCTCAACGGCCTCTTCATAAAGCAGTTCCGGCAACTCGATCTTCAGATCAAACAGGCGCGGGCGGTTCTGATAACCGATCCTCAGCAGATCGCGCATCCCTTCGGTGATCAACAGCAGCGTCCGGTCGCCCTTGCGTTCCAGAAGCGCGTTGGTGGCCACGGTGGTGCCCATCTTGACCGCGTCAATCGCGCCTTCGGGGATAGCGGTTTCAGCCCCAAGCCCCATCAGTTCCCGAATGCCCTGCACGGCGGCATCGCGGTAGCGCTCGGGATTCTCGGACAGCAGCTTATGCGTGACCAGCCCACCCTCTGGCGTGCGCGCGACGATATCGGTGAAGGTGCCGCCACGGTCGACCCAGAATTGCCACATGAGACAGATCTCCTCTGTTTGCCGGGGCGCGCCCGGCAGCATTTCATATCAGATTTCGACAGGGGTTATTGCAGGACGGCCGGCAACCAGAGCGCGATACCGGGGATCGCAATCAGCGCCGCGACCATGGCCAGCATCGCCAGCACGTAAGGGATCGCGCCCAACATGACCTCGCTCATCTTCCCTGATTTCCGCGCGCCTTGCACCACGTAGAGGTTGAGGCCAACGGGCGGGGTGATAAGCGCCATCTCGATCAGCACGATCATCAGGATACCAAACCAGATCGGGTCATAGCCTTGCGAGACTACCAAGGGCACGATGATCGGGATCGTCACCACCATCAGCGACAGCGTTTCGATAAAGAAGCCAAGCACGATGTAGATGCAGACAACGACCAGGATGGTCATCAGCGGTGACAGGCCGAGCCCGTCCAGGAAGCCAGAGAGTTCCGCCCCCAAGCCCGCAGAAGCCAGCGTGAAGTTCAGGAAAGACGCGCCGATGACCACGAGCATGATCATTGAGGTGATCTTGACGGTGCCCATGACCGCCTCTGCCAGCATGCCGATGGTCACGCGGCTGAAGATCGACGCGATCAGCAGGGCCCCGGCGACGCCCACGGCGGCGGCCTCGGTCGGGGTGGCCCAGCCTTTGTAGATCGAGCCGATGATGATGGTGAACAGGAGCACGATGGGTATGAGTTGCAGCAGCGCACGCATCATCTCAGGCAAGGGGAAGACCCGGCGCTGGCCGCCAAGATCGGGCCGGATCGCGCAGATGATGGCGGTGATCGCCAGGAAGCCGAGCGCCAGCAGGATACCGGGCATCAGCCCCGCAAGGAAAAGCTGCGGGATAGAGGTCTGCGTCAGGAAGCCATAGACGATCAGGTTGATCGAGGGCGGGATCATGATGCCAAGCGTGCCGCCCGCCGCGATGGCTCCAGAGAAGAGCTTGGGGTCATATCCCAGCTTTTCGGCTTGTGGCATAGCGACGGTGGCCACGGTCGCGGCGGTGGCGACGGAGGACCCGGAGGTGGCCGAGAACATGGTGGCCGTTGCCACATTGGCATGAACCAGACCGCCCGGCATCCATGACACCCACCGGTCAAGTGCTGCATAGGTGCGGGCGGCAATCCCGCTGCGCACGAGAATCTCGCCAAGCAGCACGAAGAAGGGAATGGCGATGAGCGTGGCGTTGTTGGAGGTGGACCAGACAAGGTTGCCAAGCCCGCGCATCAGCGGGAAGGGGCTGAAGAAGATGTCGGTGCCAAAGCCCAACAGGAACAGCACGATACCCACGGGGATCGACAGCGACAGCATGGCCAGCAGGCCGATAGAGACATAGGTGATCACAGCACCGCCTCCTTTTCGCCGAACGCCCCGATGGCGGCCTCGGACTTGCTGAATTCGCCTTTCGCAACCAGCAAGAGCGCCGCCAAGAAGGTCAACCAGGACACGATGGCGAACCAGACCCATCCGGCAAACCACGGCCCCTGAACCAGCCAGAGCGGTGTTTCGAGCGGCGTGTTGGCGCGGGACATGTTGGATATGGACCGGTCCAGAACCGGCCAGCAGCGCAGCGCGATCAGCGTCACGGTGCCCGCCATGGTCAGCATTGCGAAAAGGTCGAACAGCGACCGTCCAAGGGCACCCACGCGCCCCCGGAGAATATCGATGCGGACATGGGCCAGTTCCAGCAGGGCGTAGCCCATCCCCCAGGAGGTCACGATGGCCATGACATATCCGCTGATCTCATCGGTGCCGCCGAAGGAGGCCCCCAGTTTGCGCAACCCGATATCCAGCAGCACGAAGATCGCGCAGAGGAACAGCACAAGGCCGATTGCCAGGGCCACCCAACGGTTGAGGCGGCGCAGGAGGGAGAGAATGGACTGGGCCATCTTGGGGGCGCTCCTTCAGCGGTCCGGGGTCAGTTGACGGGAACCGTCACGCCGACGGTGGCGCCGACACTTTCGTTCCAGCGGGTGGCCCATTCGCTGCCCGCGCGCTCGGCCCAATCGGGCAGCACTTCGGTCACCAGAATGTCACGGGCGCGGTCGAAATCGGCCTCCGAGACCTCGACAAGGATCATGTCGCGCGCCTCGCCCGCCGGGCACTCGCCATTGCCGGTCAGGCAGGCGATGTCGTTGACCAGCGCATCCTGCGCGACGGCCCAGGCCGGGTCTTCGAAACCGGTGGCAATCTCGGCCTCGATCAGCGCCTGCGTGTCGGCATCCATGGCGTTCCAGCGGTCAAGGTTGATCGCGGTCACGACCGAGTCCCACCCGCCGAGCGGGATCGGCAGCAGATGGGTGGAGACCTCCCACCAGCCGGCGGAATAGCCGGAACCCGCACCGGTCACGGCACAATCCACGACGCCGCGCTGCAGGGCGCCAGGCACCTCGGAGAAGGACACGTTCACGCCCTCGGCCCCAAGCGCCTCCAGGAATTTCGCGGTCATCCGGCCTGAGGCGCGGATTTGCAGACCGGCGAGGTCATCGAGACTGTTGATCTCGGCATTGCAGAACACGACCTGCGGCGGGTAGGGCGCGATGGCAAGCACGTGGCTGTTGAAGCGCGCGTTGTAGATATCCTCGACCATCGGGCGGGCCGCATCGACCATGGCGCGGGCCTCGTCTGCGGTCATGGCCAGAAGCGGCACGTCCAGCCCTTCCAGCTCCGGCGCGTCGGCAACGGCGTAGTCGGCCACGGTCATCGCCACGTCGTAGACCCCGTCCCCAAGCAGGCGATAGACGTCGCCCACGCCCAGGTTCATCTGGTTATGGGTGGTCAGCGCCACGTTGATCTCTCCACCCGACGCGGCGGGCAGGGTTTCGGTCCAGAATGGTGCCTCGAACTGGTTGTGCAGCGGCAGGCTGGACCAGCTGCCAACGACCGACAGATCCTCGGCCATGGCCGGGGACGCGGCCAGAACAGCGGCGGTGATGGCGATTGTCTTTTTCATCTCGTCTCTCCTTGTTGGATGTTAGCTGTTTTGTTCTTGGGAAATCACCGGGAATTCCGCGTCGTCGAGCACATCGGTGATCAGCATGTGGCCCGGTTTATGGGTGATGCAGAGCGGCAGTTTCGCGCGGGTGACGGCCACTTGCGGGGTCACGCCGCAGGCCCAGAAGGTGGGGATATGGCCCGGCGGCACCGGCGCGGGATCGCCCCATTCCGGGCGGGTCACATCCTCGATGCCGATCTTCGCCGGGTCGCCCCAATGAACCGGCGCACCATGGCCGAGCGGGTAGCGGCCCGAGACTTCGATGGCCAGCGCCAACTGATCCTCCGGGATCGCGCGCATGCTGACCACCATGGCGCCGCCAAACGGCCCGGCGGGCACGGTCTGAACGGATGAGCGGAACATCGGCACGGTGCGGTCATTGTCGATATGCCACATGGCGATACCCTCGGCCTGCAACGCCTGTTCAAAGGTGAAGGAACAGCCGAGTGCAAAGCCAACCAGATCATCTGTCCAGATATCCGAGATATCGGTGGCAGAGCCGCTGAGCTGCCCGTCGCGATAGATGTTGTAGGCGGGAACATCCGTCCGAAGATCCAGATCATGGCCGAGCGTCGTCATCATCGGGTCGCCGGTATCCGAGACGCCCACCAGCGGGCAGGGCTTGGGGTTGCGCTGGCAGAACCGCATGAAATCGAGCGCATAGGCCTTTGGCATGATCGCAAGGTTGGCCTGAAGATACCCACCCCCCAGACCAGCCGTGTGGGACGCATAGTTTCCCGCCCGGATCGCGGCCCGAACCTCCGGCAGGGGTTTGTGTTTCAGCAGGCCATGAGTCGTTTTCAAGGTCGGGTCCTCCGATTGGGAGGAGTATCGAAAGCCAATCCGATAAGATCAAATTGAATGATTTTTGAAATAGTGATTATGAAATTTTATCACCCTACAAAGTCCCGCGCCACGTTCTGCGCGATATGGGCGGCGGTTTCGACGATGTGGCTTTTCGGCTCGCCAAGGAATGACGCGGAAAAGCGCAAGGGGCTTGGCACCCAACCGGGGTCGAACTCGCGAATGCGGCCAGCCGCGACCATCGGCGCCCCAAGCGTGCGGGGCAGGGCGGCCACGCCAAGCCCTGCCTCGACCAACCGGAAACAGGCCGACAAGGACGAAGACGGAAAGGTCGAGACCTGCGGGCCAACCCGCGCGGCCAGTTCCGCCTTCAACTCCCGGAAGGGGCGGGTGTTGCGGGCATAGGTGATCACCGGTTTCAGCAGGAACCCGGTGGGACCTTCCGGGGGATCATCGGCCCCTGCCGCACAATACCACGCAAGGTCGAAAACGGGCAGGTCCACGTTGTCGACGGAGTATTCCGAGATTGGGCCAAGCAGGATGGCAAGGTCGATCTCGCGGTTCAGCAGGTCGGCGCGCAGGTTCATCGAGATATCCACGTTGATCTCGATATCGAGCGTCGGATAGCGGTGGTGTAGCGCGGCCACGAATTCCGGCAGCCAGCATTGGGCGATGGTTTCCGACACGCCAAGGCGTAGGTGACCCTCGACGCCCGCCGGGTCCATCACGTCGCGGCCCACGCGTTCGGCCAGTTGTTCCATCTGTTCGGCATATTGCACCAAAAGATCACCGCGCTTGGTCAGGCGGACGCCGTTGGCGGTGCGCTCGAACAGCTCGGCCCCGAGCGAAGCTTCGAGGTTCTTGATCCGCGTCGTGACCGCCGGTTGGGTGATGTTCAGAACCTCGGCAGCCTTGCGGATGCCCCCCATACGCACGACGGCGAGGAAGGTGTGCAGCTGGTCAAGGTTCAGTCGGGCTTTCATCGCGCTTGCCTGCATGGGGCCGGGGGTGGCCCGACCCTAAGGCTGCGTCCCCCCGCTTGGCAATGCAAGGCGTCAGTCGTTGTCGGTTAGCCCCGCGCCAGCCCCGGCAAGGCGGCTTTCCTCGGTGGCGGGCGCATAGGTGCGATGCGCGAAGGCATTAAGCGCGGCCACGGTGTCCGCAGAACAGGCGGACCGCAGCCCCTCGGCCACGGTGTCCCCTGCCGGATCGACGCCGAACCGCAGGGCCACGGGCGCAGAGGCGGGCGAAGGGATGTTCGCCGTTTGAGTCAGGGTTCCCTCGGGCGACAGGGCGACCTCCGTATCAGAGACCCCGATTCCGACCGTCCGTCCCTGAGCGGTTGCCATCCAGGACAGGAACGGGAGCAGCAGCAGCGGGCTTGCCAGATCGGGCAGGGTGATCGGGTCTGGGCCGGACCTGGCCATGCCGTCGGCCAGCATCGTGCCCGCAAGGATCGGGCAGGCGGTGCCGCCCGGGGCGGTCCAGCTGTCGGCATCGGGGGTAAAGCTGGCCAGATCCTGACCGTCCACGCGCTTCAGGTGGTCAACCAGTGCCTGAGCGCCCGGCAGGTCGCGGGCCTCCAGCCAGCGCACGGCGCGACCTGCCTCTTCTGCCAGACCCCAGGAATATCCCGCGCCACGGGCGGCCTTGCGGGACAGGGCTTCGATCTCGTTCAGGGACCATGTCATTGGGCGGCCTCCTCTGCCGGGGGGAAGGTCCAGTCATCGGCTTCGCCCGCTGCCAGATCACCGGGGAAGGGGGCGTGCTGGAACATGTTGATGCGCACCCATCGGTCGGACCTCGGGTCGAAATGCACCGCCCCGAAAAAGGCCAGCTTGGCGCGCAGCAGATCAATCGGCAGCAGGCCCGCGCCGATCGTGTTGTCGCGGATCTCGGCAAAGGGGAAGCGGGCTGCAATCTGGGCGCGGCGGGCGATGTGGCGGTGCTCGGGGTGGTCCATCAGGAAGCGGGCCACGGTCCCGGCATCGCTGGCCAGCAGATCGGCATGCATCCGGGCGGCATCGCGACCGGGGCAAAGCGGCAGCTCATAGGGCTCCACCGGTTCGGCATAGCGGTCGCCAAGGCGCGGCTCCAGTTTCTCCTCGGAGGTGTACCAGACGTTTTCCTGCGCGGCCTGTGCCGTCCAGTCGATGGTCAGCGCGAAGCCATAGACATCTTCCACGTGGGCGCGGAACAGATCGAGCGGCATGGTGCCGTCAATCCGGGTCGGCGTGGTTTCATCGGCGGCCATGCACTGCGCCAGTTCGTCCACCAGATCGCCATGCGGTTCCAGCAGCAGCGAGACAAGCTGTTCCTGCCCTTCGAGGGTCAGGTTTTCCTCACCCCATTGCCACAGCGCATTCCAAGGCTGCGGTCCGGACAGGTCGGCCTCTGCCAGATGGGTTGCAAGCGCATCCATGTCGCGGCGAAGATCGGCCAGCTTGCGTTGCTGGATCGGGTGTTCCGAATGCCAGCCCTGCGCATTGATCTGGGCGCGGCGGGTGAAGCTGCGCACCGCTTCGGCCGTGCCGGGCAGAGCAGAGCGCAGCGAGCGGACACGCGCCAGCGCCTCTTCCCGCGCGGCGATCCAGTTGTTCAGGAGGACCGGGTGATTGATCAGGTAGGGCGCCATGCCAAGCCCGGTGGAATTGCCGATCCCGAAACGGCGACGGAGCGCGGGGGCCAGCGGAACGGCGGTGTCGGGGCTGCGCACACGGGCCATATGCTCGACAAGGTCCATCACGAAGGCGCGGGTCAGGAAGACGCTCAGCATCTCGACCTGGAAGGGGGCGTGAAACTCGGGCCTATGGGCGGTCTTTTCCCGATCCGCCGCGCCCAGTTTGCCGGAGCCATAGACAGCGGTCGTGCGCATCAGGTAGCCCACATCGGCCACGCGGGCCTCATCGGGTTGCTGGCCTGCGGCCAAAGCCTCGACCACATGATCCCAAAGCCGAACCGACCGGTTGGCGCGGCTGACCGACAGCGAGTTGTCATCGACCCGGCCCGCCTCCTGCAGCGGAATATTGGCGCGCAGGCGCTCGATCTCTGTCCGGTCCGGGATGCCGTCATAGAGTGTAAAGGTCGCGTCCCATTCGGTGGCAATGACCCGGTCCGACCGTTTCTCAGGCGGCAGATCATTGGCGAAGGCAACCAGAGAATAGCTATGTGCGGGGCCATGGGCGGTATAGACGGCGTGGCCAACCCCCTTGGCGTCCACCTCGAATTCACGACGCTCGAACCGCCAGTTATCGGCTTTCAGGCGGCGCAGAAGGACCCGCATGAAGGACAGGCGACACTGGTGGAAGGACCCCATGCGCGCCAGGGTCATCACCGTGTTAGGGTCGCGCGGGGCGATGGTGTCGGTGTCTGTCCGGGTCATATGGGGTCCTCCTTCCCGTGAGTGGTTCTGTGGTGGCGGCCCCCAAGTCACCGGAGGCCGCCGGTCGTTTCGTCAGTTGCGCCCTTTGGCCAGCGTGATCCGCAGCGCGTCCCAAAGAGAGGGCAGCAGCACCAGCGACACCGGCACGGCGGTGACGACGATGAAGCTTTGCAGCTTCCCGATGGTGCCCGATCCGGTGTAGATCAGGATCAGCGCCATCACCCCCATTGCCACGCCCCAGAAGACGCGGACTGGCAGGGCGGGCTTGTCCTCGTTCGACATGGCGACCGAGATCACATAGGTCATCGAGTCGCCCGTGGTGGCCACGAAAACCGTGGTCAGGATCAGGAACAGCACCGAGACGATGAAGCCCAGGGGCAGTTGCTGGGTGATGGCCAGCAGCGCGGCGGGCAGGTTGAAACCCTCGAACGCGGTCGAGACGGACCCAGGGGTCTCCAGCTCGAACCACAGCCCGGTTCCGCCCACGATGGTGAACCAGAAGTTGGTCACGATGGGGGCAATGATCGCCAGCATGATCACGATCGACCGGATCGACCGGCCCCGGCTGACCCGCGCGATGAACATCGCCATCAGCGGCCCGTAACCCAGGAACCAGCCCCAGAAGAAGACCGTCCACCAGCCAAGCCAGCCCGCGTCACCGAACAGCCCCGCATCGCCGCGATGCATCGCCATCGGGATGAAATCGGTGATGTAGGTGGTGAAGCCGCCAAAGAAGCTGGAAAAGATGAAGCCGGTGGGGCCCGCGATCAGCATGAAGGCCAGAAGCGCGCCTGCCAGGATCACGTTGAACCGGCTGAGGATCTGGATGCCCTTGGACAGTCCCGACATGGCCGATGCGGTGTAAAGCGCAACAAGACCAAGGATCACAACGGCCTGGGTGGCAAAGCTGTCAGGAATTCCGAACAGGGCGTTCAGCCCATAGCTGACTTGCAGACCCAGAAAGCCGATGGGGCCAACGGTGCCAGCCACAACCGCGATGATGCAGGAGGCATCGGCAATCAGTCCGATTGGGCCGTTGATCGCGCGGTCGCCAAACAGCGGATACAGCAGCGTGCGCGGGGCCAGCGGCAGGCCCTTTTCATAGTGGTAATGCATCAGCATGACCGTGGTCAGCGCGCCCAGGATGGCCCAGGCCAGGAAACCCCAGTGCATGAAGGACTGCGCCATAGCAGGGGCCACATCGGCCGCCGTTCCACCCTCGCCGCCGAAATGGGGCGGAGAGTAGAGGAAATGCGCCATTGGCTCGGCTGCGGCCCAGAAGACGCCACCGCCCGCCAAAAGCGTGCACATGATCATCGCGCCCCATTGAAAGACGGGGAATTCAGGCGCGGTCAGGCCGCCCATCAGGGCCTTGCCACCGGGAAGGACGACCAGCACGAGGCCGATCACGAACGTGGCGAGCAGAAGGATCTGCCAGTAGAGCCCGAAGAAGCGGGCCGACCAGGCAAAGCCGGTATCGACAAGGCTCGCCAGCAGGTCGAGGTCGAAAAGCGCGATCAGGCAGAAGATCGCAATGAAGCCGCCGGTGATGACGAAAAGCGGCTTGTTGATATGCCCCAACCCGCTGCTGGCGGTCTGTGGAGCGGTTGCGTCGGTCATTCTGTCCTCCCTCGCGAATAACCGTGGGTGCGCGGGCCGCGAATGCACGGCGCGCGCGTCGTCCGGCCAGTCAGGCCGGGGTGAAATTGTCCTTGAAGAACCGGTGCCAGTTGCCGCCCATCAGGCCCGCGACCTCCTCGTCGCTGAAACCCTTGGCGCGAAGGCCCGCCTCGATATTGCCGAAATCGCGGTTGTCGCCGAACCAATCGGGCATGGGCGGGAAGCCGGGCGCAGACGCGCTGCCCTCGCCATAGTCGATTTCCTTGGTCCAGCGACCCACGCGCATCCATTCCACGATACTGTCGGGCTGATCCTGGCAAAGGTCGCTGCCGATGCCGAAATGTTCCACCCCGAAACGATCCGCGGCGTCTGCAATCATCGAGCAGAAGCTGTCCAGCGTACAGGCGGACTTGTCCTTGAGGTGATGGGGGTAGAGCGAAAAGCCCATCATGCCGCCGTTTTCGGTCACCGCGCGCACCACGTCGTCGCGCTTGTTGCGAAGCGCAGGCTGCCAGCTATGCAGGTTGGCATGGGTGATCGTGATGGGCCGGGTGCTGACCTCTGCCGCTTCGATGGTGGAGCGGTCGGCGCTGTGGCTCATGTCGATGACCAGACCCACGCGGTTCATCTCCTTGATGACCTGCTTGCCCATTCGGGTCAGCCCCGGATCTTCCGCCTCATAGCAGCCTGTCGCCAGAAGCGACTGGTTGTTGTAGCTCAGCTGCATGAACCGCGCGCCAAGCTTGTGCCAGACTTCCACGAGCCCGATATCGTCCTCGATGGGGCTGGGGTTCTGGAAGCCGAAGAAGATCGCGGTTCGGCCAGTTTCGCGGGCCTTTTCCACATCGCTGGCCCACTGCCCGTGAAAGATCAGGTCCGGGAACTGCTCGAACCAGCGGTTCCATTTCTCCACGTTCAGCACCGTCTCGCGGAAATTTTCGTGATAGGCGATGGTGACATGGACCGCGTCCACGCCACCTTCGCGCATCTGGCGGAAGATCTTTTCCGACCAGTTGGCATATTGCAGGCAGTCGATGCGATAGGTCATTCCGGTGCCCCCGCAGAGATATAGGCGGTCTTCACGGTGGTGTAGAATTCCGCCGCCGTGCGGCCCTGTTCGCGGGGGCCATAGCTGCTGTCGCCGCGCCCGCCGAAGGGCACGTGATAATCGGTGCCGGCCGTGGGCAGGTTGACGGTGACCACGCCGGTGCGGGCGTTGCGGCGGAAATGGGTGGCCCGCGCGATAGAGCGGGTGACGATGCCGGATGTCAGGCCGAAATTCGTGTCGTTGACCGTGGCCAGTGCCTCGTCATAGCTGCCCACCTTGATGACGGAGGTGAGGGGCGCGAACATTTCCTCGCGGTTGATGCGCATGGCGTTGGTGGTGTTCAGGAACACGCCGGGCGACATGTAGTAGCCCTCTGTTTCCATGTTGAGGCGCTGGCCGCCACAGGCGAGCTCCGCACCCTCGGATTTGCCCAGATCCACATAGGCGAGGTTTTCGTCCAGCTGCTGCTGGCTGACGACCGGCCCCATCTGGGTGCCCTCTGCCAGCGCGTGACCCACTTTCATCGCCTGCGCGCCGGCGACCAGTTTCTCGACAAAGGCATCGTGGATGCCTTCATGCACCACCAGCCGCGAGGACGCGGTGCATTTCTGTCCAGTGCCGCCGAAGGCGCCGCCAAGGGCCAGCGTCACGGCCAGATCGAGGTCAGCGTCATCCATCACGGCCAGCGCGTTCTTCGATCCCATCTCGGCCTGGATCTTGGTGAAGTTCTGCACGGCGGCCATGGCGATACCGCGTCCGACGGGCACCGAGCCGGTGAAGGAAATGGCATTGACCTTCGGGCTTTCCACCAGCCGCTGGCCCACGTCGCGGCCCGCGCCCATGACGAGGTTGAACAGGCCCTTGGGAATGTCCTGGCGGCTGATGATCTCGGTCAGCGCCACGGCACTGGCAGGGGTCGCGTTGGCGGGCTTCCAGATCACCGCGTTGCCGTAGCAAAGGGCCGGGGCGATCTTCCAGCTGGCGGTGGCGGTCGGAAAGTTCCAGGGGCTGATCACAGCCACGACGCCCACGGGCTCGCGGCGCACGTCGATTTCAACGCCCGCGCGCACGCTGTCGGCATTCTCACCCAGTTGCCGCAGGCATTCGGCGGCGTAATAGGTGAAGAACTGACCGGCGCGATAGACCTCGCCCTTGCCCTCGGCCAGCGGCTTGCCTTCCTCGCGGGACAGAAGCGTGCCCAGTTCCTCGGCCCGCGCCATCAGCTCATTGCCGATATTCATCAGGACGGCCTGCTTGCGTTCCATCCCGTAAGCGGCCCATTCCGCCTGCGCGCGGGCGGCGGCGTCCAGCGCGTCGTCGAGCTGCGTAGCACTCGCCTGGGTGAACATCCCCACAAGGTCGCTCAGATCCGACGGATTGCGGTTCTCGATCTCGGAAATCCCCGACACCCATTCCCCGGCGATGTAGTTCAGCTTTGTCTCGGTCATCTGGCGGTCCTCTTTCTGCGCGCGTGTTAACAGCGGCAGAGGGCCACAGAGGGGAGATTCAGGCAAACGCAAAGAAATTGAATTTGCTTCAGCAATGCTGAAATTAGTGATCCACGCCCGTGATCCGCGCCAATCGGATCGATTCCACCAGCGCCCGCGCGGCAGGGGTCAGCATCTGCCGGGGTTGGGTGATCAGCCAGACCTCTCGCCGTGCCCTGACATTGGCCAGCGGCAGAAAGGCCAGATCGGTGAATTCGGGCAGCACCACCAGCCGGGGCAGCACGGTGATGCCCACACCAGCCTTGACCAGCCCCAGAAGCG
Source organism: Nioella sediminis (assembly GCF_001879695.1). Classification (GTDB taxonomy): domain Bacteria; phylum Pseudomonadota; class Alphaproteobacteria; order Rhodobacterales; family Rhodobacteraceae; genus Nioella; species Nioella sediminis. Next base: position 23,110 of record NZ_MNBL01000104.1, on the reverse strand, counting down.
AGGCGGTGTTGCGCACCATCAGCCGGGCGCTATCGAGGATAGGCGCAAACCCTTCGTCCCGGATCTGGCTGCACAAGCCATTGGCGATGAAATCCACCCCCTCCAGATCCGACCATGTCAGCTGGTCCCAGTCTGTCGCAAGCGGGTGGTCGCGGCGGCAGATCACGCCGAACCGGTCGGAAAACAGCGGGCGGCAGTCGAACCCCTGAAGCGCGCCGATGCTGGCCAGACCGATATCGGCCCGCTCTGCCTGCAAATCCTGGTGCACGGCGGCGGAATCCATGTCGGCCATGTCGATGCGCACATTCGGGTGGTCCTGAAGGAAGCGATGCAGGATCGGCGGCAGAACCGATTGCGCCAGCGACGGGGTGACCGACAGCCGGACAAAGCCAAGCTCTGCCCGAGACAGCCCCTCGATCGTGGAGACCGTGCGGTCGAAATGGTCCAGCTCTCGCCGCGCCTCGGTGTGAATCAGCTGGCCAAGCGGCGTCAGGCGCGATTTGCGGGCCGTTTCGAAGAGCGGCGCGCCGATATGGTCCTCGAACTGCTTGAGCATCATTGACACGGCAGAGGGCGTGCGCCCCAGAACCGCCGCCGCATCGGCAAGCGAGCCTTGGTCCACAACAACCCGGAAACAGCGCAGCATTTCGATCTTGATGGACAAGAACGCCCCTCCATTTCAGAAATACTGAATTGGATTCCACAAATTTGAGTCTGTTGCAATCTCCCTTGCGCAGCTATGCCTTGCCGCGTTCGAAACGCAACTGGACCTCCCCTCCCATGAACATGATGACCTCCCCCGCCGCTCCCGTGACCAAGCTTGGCGGTTCCTCCCGGTTTTCGGCAATCGCCGTGCATAACGGCCTCGTGCACCTCGCCGGTCAGGTGTCTCAACTGGAAGACGGCGATATCGCGGCCCAGTCCCGCGACGTCTTCGCCAAGGTCGACGCGCTGCTGGCCGAAGCCGGTGCCGCCCGTGAAAACCTGATATCGGTGCAGATCTGGCTGCGCGAGATGGAAGACTACGCCGGCATGAACGCGGTTTGGGACGAATGGGTGTCCGACATCACCCCGCCCACGCGCGTCTGCGTCGAGGCCCGCATGGCCAAGCCGCACTACCGCATCGAAGTGCTGGCCCTCGCCGCCATCGGGTGATCCGATCCCTTCGCAGTACAAGACCCCGGCCGGACCCGATCTGACCGGGGTTTAATTTGTTAAAAGCAGAAAACAGGCTGAACCAAACGCAAAGCCCGCAGGCGCACAGCTCGAAGCCGGTCGTGATGTGAAGGAAGTGGCAGCCCGTAGGGGAATCGAACCCCTCTTTCCAGGTTGAAAACCTGGCGTCCTAACCGATAGACGAACGGGCCACTCTTGATTGCCAGTGGGCGGTCGGGGCCGCGCCGTGTCTGGCGTGAGGCGGTGTTTATGAAATGCCCGAGAGCCGCGCAAGGGGAAAAAACGCTGCCGTGGCAGTTTTTTTTGGCTCAGGCGGGGGCGGCGTCTTCCAGCTTCAATTGCACGCTTTGGCGACCGTTCCAGTGGTTCACTTCGATCCGCCCGGCAAGGTGAAAGGGGCGGCCATTGTGGCTCTCCAGCAAGTCGGAAAGCCCCGTCGCGCGGGCGTTGAAGGCGATGGCGTCCATCACCACCGGGCCGCCGTCGGAAAAGCTCAGTTTCAGGTGGCCGTCGCCCACGGGCTTGGTGAAGCGGATGGCCTGCGCGGGAAAGGCGAATCGCGGGGCAGAGGCTCCGGCGCCGTAAGGGCCTGCGGCCTCCAGCATCTCGATCAGCTCGACCGTGGCCCCACCCGGCATCAAAAGCCCGTCAATGCGCAGATCGGCGGGGCCGGCATCGCCTGCGCCCTGGCGGGCCAGGAGGTCGGACAAGCGCTCCATGGCTGGTTCCAATTGTGGCCGCGTCAGCGAGAGCCCCGCCGCCATCCTGTGGCCGCCGCCCTTGGTGATCAGCCCCTCGGCGGCGAGCTTCTGGATTGACGCGCCAAGGTCCACGCCCGCGATGGAGCGGCCAGAGCCCTTGCCCTCATCCCCATCGAATCCGATGACCACGGCGGGGCGATTGGTGGCCTCCTTAAGGCGGCTCGCGACGATGCCCACGACACCAGGGTGCCAGCCATCCTCGGCGGCCCAGACCAGCGGCGCCTCCAGCCCGCGCGCCTCGGCCTGCTCGAGGGCGGCATCACGGACGCGGGTCTCGATCTCTCGCCGGTCGGTGTTGAGGTCATCGAGCAGCTTGGCCAGTTGCATAGCCTCGCCCATATCGGCGGTCGCAAGCAGCCGCGCGCCGAGGTCGGCCTTGCCAATCCGCCCGCCTGCGTTGATCCGGGGACCGAGCACATAGCCCAGATGATAGGCGGACGGCGCGCGATCCAGCCGCCCGACATCGGATAGCGCCACGAGGCCTGGGCGATTGCGCCGCGCCATGACCGTCAGGCCCTGCCGCACGAAGGCACGGTTGACGCCGGTCAGTTGTGCGACATCCGCGACAGTGGCTAGCGCCACGAGGTCGAGCATCGCCATCAGGTCGGGGCCAGCGCGGCCCTCTGCCCGCATCTGCCGGTTGGCCTCGACCAGCATCAGGAAGACGACAGCGGCGGCGCAGAGATGGCCGAGCGATCCGTCCTCATCCTGCCGGTTCGGGTTCACCACGGCCACGCAATCGGGCAGGTCGGCGCCGCCCAGATGGTGGTCCAGCACGATCACATCCGCGCCTTTCGCGGCGGCTATCGGCCCATGCGACAGGGTTCCGCAATCGACGCAGATGATGAGGTTGTGGTCCCGTGCCAGTGTCTCCATCGCCTCTTCATTGGGGCCATAGCCCTCGTCGATCCGGTCGGGGACATAGAGCGTCGCGGTCCGCCCCATCTGGCGCAGCCAGTCGATCAGCAGCGCGGCAGAACTGCCTCCGTCGACGTCGTAATCGGCAAACACGGCGATCCGTTCGTGGGCCTTAACAGCCTGCAGAAACCGCGCGGCGGCGGTTTCCATGTCTTTCAGGCTGCGTGGGTCAGGTAGCAGATCCCGCAGGGCAGGGGCCAGAAACCCCTTGGCCGCCTCGGGGGCCACGCCCCGGCGGGCCAGAACCCGCGCCACGGGGGGCGGCAGGTCGGCCTGTTGGGCGAGTGCCTCGGCCAGCCGTTCCTCGCCCGCGCTCAGCCCGACCCACCGGCGGCCGGTGATGGAGCTTTCGACATCAAGGAAGGCCTGCGTCATGCCTCAGCGAGAGGGGTTGCGGTAGATCATCTTGCGCACCGACCCGGTCTTGGACCGCATCAGCAGCGTTTCTACCGTCAGCCAGCCCACCTCGCGCTTGATGCCGTTCAGGATCGAGCCGTTGGTGACGCCGGTGGCCGAGAAGATGACGTCCTGCGTTACCATCTCGTCGCGCGAATAGATGCGGTCCAGATCGGTGATGCCGGTCTTGGCGGCGCGGGCGCGTTCGTCATCGTTGCGGAACACCAGCTGGCCATACATCTGCCCGCCCATGCATTTCAGCGCGGCGGCGGCCAGAACGCCCTCAGGCGCCCCCCCGCGACCCATATACATGTCGATGCCGGTCACGTCGGGTTCGGCGCAATGCATGACGCCCGCAACGTCGCCATCGGTGATCAGGCGGATCGCGGCGCCGGTGCCGCGCACCTCTTCGATCATCTGTTCATGCCGGGGGCGTTCGAGGATGCAGACGGTGATGTCGGAGGGCAGGCAGCCCTTGGCATTGGCCAGCGCCGAGACGCGAGTGGCCGGGTCCATGTCCAGCGTCACGATGCCTTCGGGATAGCCCGGCCCGATGGCCAGCTTGTCCATGTAGGTGTCGGGCGCGTGCAGCATCGAGCCGCGCGGGCCCATGGCGATCACGGTCAGCGCATTCGGCATGTCCTTGGCGGTCAGGGTCGTGCCTTCCAGCGGGTCCAGTGCGATATCGACGGCGGGGCCATCCCCGGTGCCGACCTCTTCACCGATATAGAGCATCGGGGCTTCGTCCCGCTCCCCTTCGCCGATCACGACCATCCCGGCGATGTCCAGCATGTTCAGCTGGTCGCGCATGGCATTGACCGCCGCCTGATCCGCTGCCTTCTCATCGCCGCGCCCGATGAGCTTGGCGGAGGCGATGGCAGCGGCCTCGGACACGCGGGCGAGGCCGAGAGAGAGCATGCGGTCATTGAAATCGGTGGGATGAGACATTTGGGACAATCCAGTTTTTCTTGGGCCGTTTGGAAATCATTACCCCGCACCGGGGCTCCGGCACAAGGCGGGGGAGGCCCCCGTGACGTTTACGCTCTGACCGTTTCGAGCCTGTAACGACGGTCAGACATTCTCGATCCGCAGCGCGACGGGCTGGCCGATCACCACATCGGTCTTGGGCAGCGATTCCAGCGCGTCCTGCAGCGAGGGCGCGGCGACCTTGTGTGTGACGATCAGAACCGGCGCGTCGGTGCTGCCATGGCTGCGCTGGCGCATCCGGTCGATGGAGATGCCGCAATCGCCCAGAACGGCGGCGACCTTGGCCAGCGCGCCGGGTTTATCCTTGAGCGTCAGGCGCAGATAGTAGGGCGCGGCGGTCGCCACGGCGGCGCGGTTGGCCTTGATCAGTGTCGCGGCGGGCTGGCCGAAGGTGGACAGTCGGATGCCGCGCGCGATGTCCAGCACGTCGGACATGACGGCGCTGGCGGTCGGGCCTTCCCCGGCCCCGGCTCCGCGCATCACGATCTGGCCCACGGAATCGCCATCGAGCACCACCATGTTGGTGCCGCCCTCCAGCTGACCGAGGGGGCTGTTTTCGGGCACAAGGCACGGCGTCATCCGCTGTTCCAGCCCGCGCCCCGTCATCCGGGCGACGCCAAGCAACTTGATGCGGAAGCCCAGTTCAGCGGCCTGGTTGATATCCTCGATGGTGACCTGGCCGATGCCTTCAAGGGCCACCCCATCGAAATCGACCTGGGTGCCGAACGCGATGGAGGACAGCAGCGCCAGCTTGTGGCCCGCGTCGATGCCGCCCACGTCGAGATTGGGATCGGCCTCCAGATAGCCAAGCTGATTGGCTTCCTCAAAGACCTCGTCATAGGACAGGCCCGCCGACTGCATCCGCGTCAGGATATAGTTGCAGGTGCCGTTCATGACGCCCATGACGCGGCTGATTTCGTTGCCTGCCAGCCCTTCGGTCAGGGCCTTGATAACCGGGATGCCACCCGCGACGGCGGCCTCGAAGCGGATCACCCGGCCAGCGGCCTCGGCGGCCTCGGCCATGACCTGCCCGTGATGGGCCAGCATCGCCTTGTTGGCGGTAACCACATCCTTGCCCGCCGCGATGGCGGCCTCGGTCGCGGCCTTGGCAGGGCCGTCGGAGCCGCCCATCAGCTCCACGAACACATCCACATCGTCGCGGGTGGCCAGAACCACCGGATCGTCTTCCCACGCATAGCCCGAGATATCGACGCCGCGATCCTTGTCGTGGGACCGCGCCGATACCGCCGAGATCGTCACCGGTCGGCCAGTGCGCGCGGCCAGAAGATCGGCTCTTTGCTGGACGATCTTCACGACGCCCACGCCCACGGTCCCAAGCCCGGCGATGCCAAGGCGAAGCGGGTCTGTCATGGAAAATCCTCCGGCTGTCTGGTCTTGCAGGTTTTCATGTCTGTTAGCGGCAATGACCGGGCGGCGCAACGTGGGCCGGTGGCTTAATTGATGCTGAGCCTGCGCAGAATCGCGGCACGGCGGCGCAGGTCGGCCGCGCGCCATTGCAATGTGCGGCCTTCGGTATCGGCGGCGTGGGGGGGCAGCGCCTCGGCCCCGGCCAGAAGCGGGCCGAGCGGCACCAGTTCCGGCCAGTCCGCCGCGCGGCTGGTCTCGGTGATCGAGGCTTCAAGCTCGGGCGCGCGAATCGAACAGGCGGAAAGCACCAGCAGCAAGGAAAGACAGATCACGGCGCGCATGGCGGCCCCCATGGCAGAAACGAGCCCCCAAGTGATAGCGTGGGCAGGCGGGCGACGTCCAGCGGCAAGGCGGTTTTGGTGAATTGAACATCTGTTCATATCGGGTGGGCAGCGCTAGGGTGCTGACATGGCACGCAAACAAGGCTCACATGCGGAAACCACTGGCCCCAAGGTCCGCGACGCCGCGCTGAAACTGTTCGCGCGGCATGGCTTTGCCGCCGTCTCCATGCGCCAGATCGCCAAGGAGGTGGGGGTGCAGGCCGGGGCGCTCTATCTCTACACGCCCGACAAGCAGTCGCTTCTGTTCGAACTGATGCGCGACCACATGGAGCATCTGCTGAGCCACTGGCAGGTGCCCGACGGCGCGCCGCTGGAACAGCTGGAAGCGTTCTGCCGCCACCATATCCGCTATCACCTCGACCGGCCGGAACTGGTCTTCATCGCCTATATGGAACTGCGCAACCTGGAGCCGGAGAACTTCGCCGTGATCGAAACGCTGCGACGGCAATACGAGGACCGGCTGCAAGGGATCTTGCAGCGTGGCCAACAAAGCGGCGCCTTCGCGGTGGCCGATGGCAAGCTGGCGACAATGGCGATCATCGCAATGCTGACCGGGGTCAACACCTGGTATCGCGAAGGCGGGCGTCTGGCGCGGGCCGATGTGGAAGGCATCTACTGGGACATGGTGCGCAAATCCGTGGCCGCCTGAAGGTCGGGCGTGGCGCGGCTTGTCCCTGAGCGACACGGAAAGGCCGCGATTTGGCATGCATACGGCTGTAACGCGCGCAGGCTGGTCAATAGCCAAAGGGGGACAAGAATGCTCGATGAAGCCAAAGACAGACACGCGCGGTTCCAGCAGAAACTGGCCGATGCCGGGATCGAGGTCGCGCTGATCACGGATGAAGCCTCGATCGGCTATCTGGCAGGGTTCTGGGGCTACCTGTCGGTGGAGTTTGGGCGGCCCACGGCGCTGGTGGTTCGGCCCGACGCCGATCCCGTCGTGGTCACGCCGCTGATGGAAAGCGAGATGGTCGCCGCCATGACCTGGGTCGAGGAGATCGTGACCTGGGAGGATATGGGCAACAATCACTGGGTCCATGTGTTGCCGAAGGTTCTGGGCGCTGCCCTCCGCGTGGCGGTGGAAAAGGGCACCCTGCCAGCCCCCTTGCGCAATTGGTTCGACGACCATATGCCGGGGACAGAGCTGACCGATGTCTCGCCCATTCTGGGCGCGATGCGGATGATCAAGTCGCCCGCCGAGATCGAGGTGATGCGCCAGGCGGGCCAGATCGCGGGCGCGATGATGGGGGCGGCCCATGGGGCGCTGGCCGCAGACGTGCCCGAATACGAAGCCGCTTTGGCGGTGATCGACGCGGGCACCCGCAAGGCGGCGGGGTTCCTGACCGACAAGGGGTGGGAGGCCTTCGTTTCGCCGATGATCCAAGGATTGCAGATCATGCAATCGGGCAGCGACACCTCGATGGTGCACCGCCGCGCCAGCGTGAAGCGGCTGGCCCCCGGCGACCCGGTCTATTTCTGTTTCTGCAACATGGCGCAGTTCAAGCTCTACAAGCTCGGCTTCGACCGGATGTTCTTCATCGAACACGCCAGCGATGACGCGATCAGGGTGCAGCAAGCGGCCATCGACGCGCAGCAGGCGGCGATTGCGGCGATCCGGCCGGGGGTGGCGGCGGAAAGCGTGGCGGAGGCCGCGAACGAGGTCTACCGGGAACGGGGCTTTGAGACCGGCTATCGCACCGGGCGCTCCATCGGAATGAGCTATCTGGAAGCGCCGGAGCTGAAGGCGGGGGACCGGACGATATTGCAACCGGGGATGACCTTTGCCGTGGACGGCGGGATTTCTTTGGATGGCCAGTGTGGTGGGCGGATTGGGGATTCCATCGTGGTGACGGAGGCGGGCTGCGACTACCTGACGGACTACCCGCGCGAGATCCTCTATTCGGGGCAACTGCCGTGAGGGCGGGCATCTGGCAGAGCGACGGGGAGGGGCTGACGGCGGTGGAGCGGTTGACGCGGCTGGAGGCCGCGATTGCGGGGCAGGGGCTCGACGTTGTGCTCTGCCCGGAGCTTTTCGCCTGCGGCTACCACATCGGGGACGACATTGCCCGGCTGGCGGAACCGGCGGACGGGCCATTTGCGCAGGCCGTGCAGGCGCTGGCGGCGCGGGTCGGGACGGCGGTGCTCTATGGCTACGCGGAGCGCGATGGCGACAAGGTCTACAATTCCGCACAGCTGGTGGGGCCGGGCGGCCCCATTGCGCATCACCGCAAGCTGGTGATCCCGCCGGGGCCGGAAACCGGGCGCTTTGCCGAAGGGCAGGGTTGTGCGGTGTTCGACTTCGGGGGCCTGCGCTGTGCGATCCTCATCTGCTATGACGCGGAGTTTCCCGAAGGCCCGCGCGCGGCGGCGCTGGCGGGGGCAGAGGTGCTGTTCGTGCCGACAGCGCTGTCGGATCAGTGGGGAAATGTCTCTCGCGAGGTGATGCCGTCACGCGGCTTCGAGAACGGGCTGTGGCTGCTTTACGCCAACCATGCGGGCACGGAAAACGGGCTGTCCTATTATGGCGGCAGCCGGATCGTGGGGCCGGTGGGGCAGAGCGTGGCTGTTGCCGGGGATGGACCCGAGTTGATCGTGGCGGCGCTGGATGCCGCGGCTGTAACGGCGGCGCGGGCGCGGTTGCCCTACCTGGCGGATCGGGAAGGTTTGATCGCGCGACTGCCAGGGGCAAGCGCGTAGTTCAACCGGTTTCGCCGACTTCGTCGTCGACCCGGGAGCGGCCCTCCTGAACCCCCGGCTGACGCCGGAGGCCTCGTCGGTCCGCGTTGCCACGAGGATGTGGCGCGGGAGTCGTGTCAGAGTTGCCGGACGGGTATCTGGTGCGGGTGGGATTCCTCCGGCGGAGGTATTTCCGGCCAAGATGAAACCATGGCGTTCAAAGACCTAAGACGCATATGCGGGAGGGTGTCACGAAGCGACGGGGACAGCACAAAGGGCCACCCCGGATCGGGAGCGGCCCTCTGTCAGATGCAGTAAGCTGCGTTCAGAGATCGGGGTAGAGCGGGAAGCGGGCGCAGAGCGCGGCGACCTCGGCCTTCACCTTGTCCTCGACCTCTGCATTGGCCTCTTCGCCATTGGCGGCGAGCCCGTCGACCACTTCGACGATCCAGTCGGCGATCTGGCGGAACTCGGCCTCGCCGAAGCCGCGGGTGGTGCCTGCGGGCGTGCCGAGGCGGATGCCCGAGGTGATGGTGGGCTTTTCCGGGTCGAAGGGAATGCCGTTCTTGTTGCAGGTGATGTGGGCGCGGCCCAGGGCCTTCTCGGTGGCGTTACCCTTCACGCCTTTGGGGCGCAGGTCGACCAGCATCACATGGGTGTCGGTGCCGCCGGTGACGATATCCAGACCGCCCTTCATCAGCTGATCTGCAAGCGCCACGGCATTGGCGCGCACCTGTTGCTGATAGGCCTTGAATTCGGGGCGCAGCGCCTCGCCAAAGGCTACAGCCTTGCCCGCGATCACATGCATGAGCGGCCCGCCCTGGATGCCGGGGAAGATGGCGGAGTTGACCTTCTTGGCGATGGTTTCGTCATTGGTGACGATCATGCCGCCGCGGGGACCGCGCAGGGTTTTATGCGTGGTGGTGGTGGCGACGTCGGCATAGGGGAAGGGCGAGGGGTGCTCGCCTGCCGCCACGAGACCGGCGAAATGGGCCATGTCGACCATCAGGTAGGCGCCGACGCTGTCGGCGATCTCGCGGAACTTGGCGAAGTCGATCTGGCGCGGGATGGCGGAGCCGCCTGCGATGATCAGCTTGGGCTGGTGTTCGGTGGCCAGCGCCTGCACCTGGTCATAGTCGATCAGGTTGTCTTGCTGACGCACGCCGTACTGGATGGCATTGAACCACTTGCCCGACTGGTTGGGCCGTGCACCGTGGGTCAGGTGACCGCCTGCATCGAGGCTCATGCCCAGGATGGTGTCGCCGGGCTGCAGCAGCGCCGTGAAGACGCCCTGGTTGGCCTGGCTGCCCGAGTTGGGCTGCACGTTGGCGTATTCGCAGCCAAAAAGCTGCTTGGCGCGGTCGATGGCCAGATCTTCTGCGATATCCACGAACTGACAGCCGCCATAATAGCGGCGACCCGGATAGCCCTCGGCATATTTGTTGGTCATCACCGAGCCCTGCGCTTCCATCACGGCGCGGCTGACGATGTTTTCCGAGGCAATCAGCTCGATCTCGTCGCGCTGACGGCCAAGCTCTTTGGTGATGGCACCGAAGATTTCCGGGTCACGGGTGGCGAGTGTTTCGGTGAAGAAACCAGCGTCGCGGTGGGGCGCGGTCATGGCCTGTCTCCCTTACTGAAGGCGATGAGGGTCGTTTGGCTGCATCTATCCAAAGCGGGCGGGGCAAGGAAGCCCGGAAACCGGCGCATTTCGTCTCAGGAACGTCCACTATCGGAAACTTCACGGACGTCTCGGGCGAATCCGGGATTGAGTTTCCAACCGTCACGGGTGAACACTGGCAGAACCCAGACCCGCCGGAGACGCCATGCCCGCTGCCCGTAACATCAGCTTTCTCGCCTCTGACGCCCCGATTGCGCAGGAGGCACAGGCGCGTCTGGCTGCAAGGTATGGTCAGCATGATCCGGGCGAGGCCGACGTGATCGTGGCGCTTGGGGGCGACGGGTTCATGCTGTCGACGCTGCATGGAACGCAGGATCTGGATGCGCCGGTTTACGGGATGAACCGGGGGACGGTCGGGTTCCTGATGAATGAATATGCCGAGGATGGGCTGATTGACCGGCTGGAAGCGGCGGAAGAGGCGGTGATCAACCCGCTGCATATGAAGGCTGTGGGGGCCGATGGAACGGTGACGGAGGCGCTGGCGATCAACGAGGTCAGCCTGCTCCGTGCGGGCCCTCAGGCGGCGCGGTTGCAGATCTGGGTCGATGGTCGGATGCGGATGGAAGAGCTGGTCTGCGACGGGGCGCTGGTCTGCACGCCCGCAGGCTCCACCGCCTATAACTATTCCGCGCATGGGCCGATCCTGCCCATTGGCTCGGACGTGCTGGCGCTGACGGCGATGGCGGCGTTTCGGCCCCGGCGCTGGCGGGGGGCGCTCTTGCCTAAAAACGCGGTCGTTCGGTTCGATGTGCTGGATCACGACAAGCGGCCGGTGATGGCCGATGCGGACAGTCGGTCGGTGGAAAACGTGGTGTCGGTGGAAATCCGGTCCGACCCCGAGATCGGGCATCGCATCCTGTTCGATCCCGGTCACGGGCTGGAAGAACGGCTGATCCGCGAGCAATTCGCGTAACGCGATCCGCGACGTTGGACCGCCTTTTCGCTTGCTGTGGAATATAGTTTAACGTTAAACAAGTTTCCGGGAGGCCCAATTCATGACCGATGACAAACACGACGCATTCCGCCAGGGGGCACTCGATTATCACGAGTTCCCCAAGCCCGGTAAGCTCGAAATCCGCGCCACCAAGCCGCTGGCCAATGGCCGCGATCTGGCCCGCGCCTACAGCCCGGGCGTGGCAGAGGCCTGTGTCGAGATCAAACGCGACCCGGCCGAGGCGTCCCGATACACCGCGCGCGGCAATCTGGTGGCGGTTGTCTCGAACGGCACCGCCGTTCTGGGGCTTGGAAATATTGGCGCGCTGGCCTCCAAGCCGGTGATGGAGGGCAAGGCCGTCCTCTTCAAGAAATTCGCCAATGTGGACTGCTTCGATATCGAGGTGAACGAGCCTGATCCCTACAAGCTGGCCGAGATCGTCTGCGCGCTGGAGCCGACCTTCGGCGCGATCAACCTTGAAGACATCAAGGCCCCCGATTGCTTCATCGTCGAGAGGATCTGCCGCGAGCGTATGGGTATCCCGGTTTTCCACGACGACCAGCACGGCACCGCGATTGTTGTGGGGGCTGCGGCCACCAACGCGCTGCATCTGGCGGGCAAGAAATTCGAAGAGATTAAGGTCGTCTCCACCGGGGGCGGGGCTGCGGGGATCGCCTGTCTCAACATGCTGCTGAAACTGGGCGTGAAGCGCGAAAACGTGTGGCTCTGCGATATTCACGGGCTGGTCTATGAGGGCCGCAGCGAGGACATGACCCCGCAGAAGGCGGATTACGCGCAAGCCAGTGACCTGCGCACGCTGGACGATGTGATCGACGGGGCGGACCTCTTTCTCGGGCTCTCCGGTCCCGGTGTTCTGAAAGCGGAGATGGTGGCCAAAATGGCGAAGCAGCCCATTGTCTTCGCGCTGGCAAATCCGACGCCCGAAATCCTGCCTGATGATGTCCGCAGTGTTGCGCCCGATGCGATCATTGCCACGGGGCGCAGCGATTTCCCCAATCAGGTCAATAACGTGCTCTGTTTCCCCTTCATCTTCCGGGGCGCATTGGACGTGGGCGCGACCGAAATCAATGACGCCATGCAGATCGGCTGTGTCGAGGGTATCGCTGAACTCGCCCGCGCGACCACAAGTGCCGAGGCGGCGGCAGCCTACAAGGGGGAACAACTGACCTTCGGGGCGGATTACCTGATTCCCAAACCTTTCGACCCGCGCCTGATCGGGGTTGTGGCCAGTTCCGTTGCCAGGGCGGCGATGGACAGTGGCGTTGCGACGCGCCCGCTGGAGGACTTTGACGCTTATCGCGAGAAACTGAACCAGTCGGTCTTCCGCTCTGCCCTGATCATGCGTCCGGTCTTCGAGGCCGCAGCCAGCACCACGCGTCGGATCGTCTTCGCGGAAGGCGAGGATGAGCGGGTTCTGCGCGCAGCACAGGCGATGCTGGAGGAGATGACCGACACACCTACGCTGATCGGTCGCCCGGAAGTGGTGCAGATGCGGATCGAGCGCGCCGGGCTGACCATTCGCCCCGACCGCGATTTCGAGCTGATCAACCCCGAAAGCGACCATCGCTATCGCGACTACTGGCAGAGCTACCTCGAAAAGATGCAGCGCCGCGGTGTCACGCCTGATCTGGCCCGCGCCATCATGCGCACCAACACGACCGCGATCGGGGCGGTCGCGGTCCAGCGCGGTGAGGCGGATTCGCTGATCTGCGGCACCTTCGGTCAGTATCTGTGGCACCTGAACTATATCACCCAGCTTCTCAGCGATGGCGGGTTGCACCCGGTCGGGGCGCTCAGCCTGATGATCCTGGAGGATGGGCCGCTCTTCATCGCGGATACCCATGTGCACGCGGTGCCGACGCCGCAGCAGATCGCCGAAACCGTGATCGGCGCAGCCCGCCATGTACGCCGCTTTGGGGTGGAGCCGAAAATCGCGCTCTGTTCGGGCAGCCAGTTCGGCAATCTCGACAGCGACAGCGGCCGGCGGATGCGCGCGGCGCTGGAGATCCTCGACGGCATGGGGCTCGACTTCGTTTACGAGGGCGAGATGCTGGCGGATGCCGCGCTCGACCCCGAGTTGAGAGAGAGGGTCTTCCCCGGCTGCCGACTCGAAGGATCCGCCAACGCGCTGGTTTTTGCTTCAACCGATGCTGCAGGGGCGTCCCGTAACCTGTTGAAAGTCAAGGCAGGCGGGTTGGAGGTCGGCCCGATTCTGATGGGGATGGGCAACCGTGCCCATATCGTCACACCTTCGATCACAGCACGGGGGCTGTTGAACATCTCGGCCCTGGCCGGTACGCCGGTCCAGCACTACGGCTGACAAATGCTTTCAATTCAAGTGGTTGCTTGCATAGGGGCCAATCGCAGATCGCGGTTGGCCCTGTCCTTTTGCCCTGTGCGACTGTGGCGCGTTTGCATGATCGCAACGGCTCCGGCTCACTGGGCAAAATGGGGGGAGATTTCCGGAATCCGATGTGTTAACACTGGTTAATGACGCATTAACGAAAGTTAAGCGATCGTTAATAATAACGTCGGGCGCCAAAAAACAGTCCGGCAGAGGCAACATAAGGTTTCACGAGGAGAAGCACTCCCATGCCCAGACTCCATTCTGCTCTGGCAGCATCCGCTGCCATGGCCACTCTCGTTGCGGCGCTTCCGGCGGCAGCGGATGGCCCCTCTCCGCTGGTGTCCCCCACCGTCTATGAACCGGCACCGGTTCAGCAGGTTTCCAACGATTTCTGGTCGGGCCTGTTTATCGGCGGTGCGCTTGGCATCGGCATTTCGCAGCACCAGTACAGCGGCAATTTCGATTCCGTCGACCGGCTCGAGTTCTCCCATGATCTGGGCGAACATGGCGGCCTGGCTTCGATCCAGATCGGCTACACCTTCGCCATGTCGGAGCGTACCTATGTGGGCGCGACCTTCGACTACACGATTTTCGATGTGAACGCGAATTCCCACATGCAGTATCTCGTGGGTGGCCAGCAGGTGACCATCGACCAGGAAATCACGCCTGAAAGCATGATGACCATCGGTGGCCGCGTCGGTGTTCTGGCCAACGAGAACACCCAGTTCTACGGCATGCTCGGCTGGTCGCGCGCCAGCTTCGGCGAGTCGCATAACTACAACGGCGGCGGCGTCCTGACCGGTCTGGCCAGCACGGCCTCGGGCTCCTACGAGGTGGATGGTGCGACCATCGGGATCGGTATGGAAACCCGCCTTGGCGACCGGACCTCGCTCGGGGTGGAATACCGTTATACCGATCTGGGTGATCAGACGATCTTCAGCTCCAATGTCGGCGGGATCTACTCGACCCAGACCTCGAACGCGGTGCAGCAGGTGCGCGTCGGTTTGAACATGCACTTCTGATCCCGGTCAGTCGCGAGTTTTTGACGGGGCGTCCTTTCGGGCGCCCCGTTGCTTTTGCGGGGCTGCGTCAATGAAACCCTTTGTCTGACGGGGCAAGGGGATGTAGGTCGTGCCGCAGGGGAATGCAGGACATCTTTTGGAGGAGACGACATGGGCTATTCGCATGTCTACGCCGAAGCCAAGGCAGACCCTGACGGGTTTTGGATGAAAGCCGCCGAAGCCATCGATTGGGTCACGCCACCCAGCAAGGCACTCTTTGACGACAATGCCCCGCTGTATGAATGGTTTTCGGACGGCACGCTGAATGCCTGCTGGAACGCGGTGGATCGCCATGTGGAGGCCGGCCACGGCGAGCGCATTGCCATCATCCATGACAGCCCCATCACCCACTCGAAGCACGAGATCACCTATAGCGAGCTGCGCGACCGGGTCGCCAGCCTTGCGGGGGCGCTGCGCGCCAAGGGCGTGGAGAAGGGCGACCGCGTCATCATCTACATGCCGATGGTGCCCGAGGCGCTGGAGGCGATGCTCGCCTGTTCCCGTCTTGGCGCGATCCATTCGGTCGTGTTCGGGGGCTTTGCAGCGAACGAACTGGCCGTGCGCATCGACGATTGCCAGCCCAAATGCATCATCGCTGCCTCCTGCGGGTTGGAGCCGGGCCGCGTGGTCCATTACAAGCCGCTTCTGGACGGTGCCATCGAGATGGCGGACCACAAGCCGGAATTCTGCGTGATCTTCCAGCGCGAACAGGAGGTTGCGC
Organism: Nioella sediminis; assembly: GCF_001879695.1. Lineage (GTDB taxonomy): Bacteria > Pseudomonadota > Alphaproteobacteria > Rhodobacterales > Rhodobacteraceae > Nioella > Nioella sediminis. The sequence continues at coordinate 7,662 of NZ_MNBL01000104.1, read as the reverse complement.
ATCTGGAAGAGGGCCGCGATTTTGACTGGCACGGCTTTCAGTATGGCGTTGAACCCGCAGACTGTGTGCCTGTTGAAGGCAACCATCCGCAGTATATCCTCTACACTTCCGGCACCACCGGCCAGCCCAAGGGCGTGATCCGCCACACCGGCGGCCATATGGTCGCGCTGAACTGGACCATGCGGAACCTCTACGACATGAACCCCGGAGAGGTCTTCTGGGCCGCCTCCGACGTGGGTTGGGTCGTGGGGCACAGCTATATCTGCTATGCGCCGCTGACCTTCGGTTGCACCACCATCGTGTTCGAGGGCAAGCCCGTGGGCACCCCCGACGCAGGCACCTTCTGGCGGGTCATTCAGGATCACAAGGTCAAGTGTCTCTTCACCGCGCCCACTGCGCTGCGCGCCGTCAAGCGGGAAGACCCGCAGGGTGCGCTGATCGGCGACTACGATATCGGCTGCCTCGAATCCCTGTTCCTGGCCGGTGAGCGCGCCGATCCCGACACGATCATCTGGGCGCAGGACAAGCTGGGTGTGCCGGTGGTCGATCACTGGTGGCAGACCGAAACCGGCTGGTGCATCGCGGGCAACCCGCTTGGTATCGAAAAGCTGCCGGTCAAGATCGGCTCGCCCTCCGTGCCGATGCCGGGCTATGACGTGCAGATCCTCGACGAGGGCGGGCATCCTGTGAAGGACGGCGATCTTGGCGCCATCGCGGTGAAGCTGCCGCTGCCGCCGGGCACCCTGCCGACCCTGTGGAACGCCGAGGCGCGGTTCCGCAAATCCTATCTCGACCATTTCCCCGGCTACTATGAAACCGGCGATGCGGGCTACAAGGACGAGGACGGCTATCTCTACATCATGGCGCGCACCGATGACGTGATCAACGTCGCGGGCCACCGCCTGTCCACCGGCGGCATGGAAGAGGTTCTGGCCAGCCATCCGGACGTGGCCGAATGTGCCGTGATCGGGGTGGCGGACCAGCTGAAGGGGCAGATGCCCATGGGCTTCCTTTGCCTCAATGCCGGGACGCAGAAATCGGCTGAGGATGTGGTCGCGGAATGCGTCAAGCTGGTGCGCGAAAAGATCGGCCCGGTTGCCGCCTTCAAGCTGGCCACCGTGGTTCAGCGGCTGCCCAAGACCCGGTCTGGCAAGATCCTGCGCGGCACTATGGTGAATATCGCCGACGGTAAGGAATACAAAATGCCCGCGACCATCGACGATCCGGCCATTCTGGATGAGATCACCGAAGCCCTGAAAGAGCTCGGCTACCCAAAGTAAGCTGACCTTCACAGGGCAATAACGACAGGCCGGGTGCGAAATCGCCCGGCCTTTTCGCGTCGTTAACCAAATCTTAACCTAACTGACGGTTGCATGGTCACCGGGGGCGCAACGCTGCTTGGGCAGGGGATGCGTGATGAACAAGGACGGCGACAGGCCCGGTAGGGACCTGGAAACGAGCGATCTGGAGGCGATGCGCGACGCGCTGCGCCTTTATGGCCATGACATACGCGCAGCGGTTTCCGACATCATCGGCGGGCTGCGGCTGATGGATGTGGACCGGTTGCCGCCCGATGCCCAGACCCAGATCGAACGAGTGCGCGTTGCGGGGGAAACCCTGGCAGAGCTGGTCGATGGCGCGATGATGCTGACCTCGGGCCGTGATGGTCAGGCCACCGCCGCCAGCTTCGATTTCCGCAATTTCCTGGCCGGTATTGATCTGCGATGGTCGGGCCGGGCGCGGGAGCAGGGGCTGACCTTCCGGGTTGAGATCGACCGGCACGTAGCCGAGCGGGTGACCGTTGCGCGGATCAAGCTCGACCGTATTCTCGGGAACCTTATCGCCAATGCACTCAAGTTCACCGATGCCGGGCAGGTGGTGTTGTCGGTCTGGCAGCAGAATGGCGACATGAACTTCCGTGTCCGCGATCAGGGCAGGGGGTTTTCCGATACGGCGCTGGAACGCCTGTTCACGGCGGGCGGTCGGCCGGAGGGGCAGGACCGGCCCGGCAGCGGCCTTGGGCTGCATATTTCCAAGGGTCTGGCGGATGGGCTTGGGGGGACCCTGCGGGTAGAGAACCTGCCCGAAGGCGGTGCGGATGTCACCCTGACCCTGCCGCGCGCCACCTGGGAATGCCGCGATCATGCGGCGAATATGCCGGACCTCTCTGACCTGCGCATTCTGGTGGCGGAAGACAACGAAACCAACCAGCTTCTGGTGCGTCAGATGCTCGACGCGATGGATGCGCGGATGATCCTGGCCCGCGACGGGCAGGAAACGCTGGATCTGCTGGCGCGTGAGCCCGTGGATATCGCACTGATTGATATCGAGATGCCGAAACTGTCGGGCATCGAGGTCATGCAGCGCCTGCGCGCCACGCCCGAGTTTGACACACCCCTTGTGGCGCTCACCGCCTATGTGATGCGCGAGAACCGCGAGGCGATCTACGCCGCCGGGGCGGATGGGGTCATTGCCAAACCGATCCGGTCTGTCACCGCCTTTGGACAAGCGATCCGCCGCCATGTGGACCGTCGCAGCCCGGCGGAGGCCCCACCCCCTGTCACAGTCCCTAACGGAACGCTCGACCGCAATCGGTTCGAGGCGATCCTTCAGGCCGCAGGCCCGTCCGGGTGCGGGGAACTGCTCGACCATCTATTGCAGGATCTGCGCAGCGTTCAGGATGCCCTGCAACAGGCCGTTCAGGTCAATGATACCGCGACCACACGGGCGCAGAGCCATATCCTCATCTCACTCGCCGGCGCCATCGGGGCGGACCGGTTGCAGAACATGGCCGAGGCGTTGAACGCGGCGGCCCACAAGAACCGTCTGGCGGAGGCGCAATCGCTGGTTCAAAGCTGCAATGAGGCACTCGCGGCGCTGATCACTCAGGTCGACCGCCGCGCGCGTCGAGAGGACCTTCTGTAGCGGAAGGCTTGCAAGCGCCGGATGGCGGGACCACAGTGGGGGATACAATTTCCGGAGGTTACCCCCATGTCCCTCGTCGATGATGCCGCCCGCGTGCGCGAAAACGCCTATGTTCCCTATTCCCGCTTCAAGGTTGGGGCTGCCATTCGCAGCATGGAAGGGAACCTGCACCTTGGGGTCAATGTCGAAAACGCCGCCTACCCGGAAGGCACCTGCGCCGAGGCCGGGGCGATTGCGGCAATGATCGCGGCAGGTGACAGCCGGATTGCTGAGATCGCCGTCATCGCCGACTGTCCTGCGCCCGTGCCGCCCTGCGGCGGGTGCCGCCAGAAACTGGCTGAATTTGCCGATCCTGCGACGCCCGTGACGCTCGCCACCACCGATGGCAAGCGGCTGGAAACCACCGTGGGCGAGTTGCTACCGGGGGCCTTCGGAATGGGCCATATGGAAGGGGTCTGAACCATGGATGCCCGAGAGATCCTGGCGCGATTGCGGGTCGGCGATGCGCTGACGCCCGAGCATTTTCAGTGGTTTGCCAAGGGGTTGGCGGATGGTACTGTCAGCGACTCTCAGGCCGGGGCCTTCGCCATGGCGATCTGCAAAACCCCCATCGGCAAGGACGCAAGGGTCAGCTTGACCCACGCGATGCGGGACACCGGGCAGGTTCTGAAATGGGACGTGGCCGGACCTGTCGTGGACAAGCATTCCACCGGCGGCGTGGGCGATACGGTGTCGCTGCCGCTGGCCCCGGCACTGGCGGCTTGCGGGGCCTTCGTGCCGATGCTGTCGGGGCGCGGCCTTGGCCATACCGGCGGCACCCTCGACAAGATGGAGGCGATCCCCGGCTACCGCGCCATCATCGGTAATGACGAGTTGCAGAAGGTCGTGCGAGAGGTGGGCTGCGCCATCGTCGGCGCGTCGGGCGAAATCGCCCCGGCAGATAAGCGGCTCTATGCGGTTAGGGACGTGACCTCGACCGTTGAAAGCATCGACCTGATCACCGCGTCGATCCTGTCGAAAAAGCTGTCTGAGGGGCTCGATGCACTGATCCTCGACGTCAAGACCGGCTCTGGTGCCTTCATGGTGGACCCCGCCGACGCGCTGGCGCTGGCGCAATCGCTGGTCGACACGGCGCAGGGGGCGGGCTGCAAATGCGCGGCCCTGCTGACGGATATGAGCCAGCCGCTGGCCTCCACGGCAGGCAACGCGGTCGAGGTGATGGAGGCGATGGAGATTTTGACAGGGTCCGGCGGCTCCCCCCGGATGCGGCAGGTGACCCTGTCGCTTGGCGGCGAATTGCTGGCGCTTTGCGGGCTGGCTGCGGATGCGGCAGAGGGTGAGGCGAAGATCAACGATGCCCTCAACACCGGCGCGGCGGCAGAGATCTTCGGCCTCATGGTGGCCGCACTTGGCGGGCCAAGCGATTTTGTATCCCGCTGGCGCGACCGGCTGCCTGCGGCCCCGGTCATGGTCGAAATCATGCCGAAGGACCCCGGCCATGTCGCGGCCATCGACACCCGCGCCGTGGGCGAGGCGGTGGTGCATCTGGGCGGCGGGCGGCTTGTCCAGACCGACAAGGTGGACCCGGCGGTTGGCCTGACCGATTTGGCCGGGATCGGTGAGCGGGTGGACCAATCCCGTCCTCTGGCCCGTATCCATGCCCGCAGTGAGGACGACGCCCGCGCCGCCGCCGAAGCACTGCATCGGGCATACCGGCTGTCCGACAGCCCTGAGACCGCGCCGGCCCTTGTTCAGGAAAGGATTGCCTAGATGCCCCGCGCGTTTCTGGTGGTGATGGATTCCGTTGGCTGTGGCGGCGCGCCCGATGCGGACCGCTTCTTCAATGACGGGCACCCCGATACCGGGGCCAACACGCTCGGCCATATCGCGGCGGCCTGCGCGGCGGGCAGGGCAGAGGAGGGGCGTAGCGGGCTGCTTTCCATGCCCAACCTCGCGGCGCTTGGGCTGGGGCATGCGGTCGGGCTGGCCTCTGGCGAGGATGCGCCGGGTTTGATGATTGAACCAGAGGGCCTTTGGGGCGCGGCGACCGAAATAAGCCCGGGCAAGGACACACCCTCTGGTCACTGGGAACTGGCGGGTCTGCCGGTTCCCTGGGACTGGACCTATTTCAGCGACACCGAGAACAGTTTTCCGCCCGAGCTGATCGAAGAGGTCAAGCGTATCGCAGGGACCGACGGTATCCTCGGCAACCGCCATGCCTCTGGCACGCTGATCATCGACGTGGAGGGCGAACGGCACCAGCAAACCGGTTGGCCCATCTGCTATACCTCCGCCGACAGCGTCTTTCAGATCGCCGCGCATGAGGAGAGCTTTGGCCTCGACCGGCTTTATGGTCTTTGCGAGCGGCTGGCCCCGACACTCCATGCCATGAAAGTGGGCCGTGTCATTGCGCGGCCTTTCGTGGGTGAGCCGGGCAATTACACCCGCACCCCCAACCGCCATGACTATGCCATCATGCCGCCTGCGCCGACGCTTTGCGATTGGTTGCAGGGGGCAGGACGCAAGGTGCATGCCGTGGGCAAGATCGGCGATATCTTCTCCATGCGCGGCATCGACGACGTGGTGAAAGGGGCCGATGCCAAGCTGATGGGGCATCTGGCAGAGCTTGTGGACAGTGCCGAAGACGGCAGCCTGGCCTTCGCCAATTTCGTGGAGTTCGACAGCATCTATGGCCACCGCCGCGACGTGTCAGGCTATGCGCGCCATCTGGAATGGTTCGACGCGGAAATCGGCCCGATCCTGGCGAAGCTGCGCCCCGATGATTTGATGATCTTCACCGCCGATCACGGCAACGATCCCACCTGGATCGGCACCGACCACACCCGCGAACGGGTGCCGGTCCTTGGCAAGGGGCCGCAAACCGGGCAGATAGGGCTGTGCGCCTTTACCGATGTCGCGGCGTCCATTGCGGCGCATCTGGGGGTGCCATCACAAGGACCGGGCAAGAGTTTCCTATGAAAAGCATCCCAAAGATCGAGCTTCACCTGCATCTCGAAGGCGGCGCGCCGCCCGCGTTCATCCGCGGGATCGCCAAGGAAAAGGGCACCGACCTCAGCCGCATCTTCCGCGAGGATGGCAGCTATTCCTACAAGGATTTCTGGCACTTCCTGAAAGTCTACGAAGCCGCAACCAGCGTGCTGACCACGCCCGAGGATTACGCCCGCCTGACCCGCGCCGTGCTGGAGGAAAGCGCCGAAAACGGGGTGGTCTATTCCGAGACCTTCATTTCCCCCGATTTCTGCGGTGGCGGCGATGTGGGCGCGTGGCGCGAATATCTGCACGCGATGGAGGAAACCGCCGCCAAGGCCGAGGCCGAGCTTGGCATCACCCTGCGCGGCATCATCACCTGCATCCGCCATTTCGGCCCTGAAAAGGCCAAGCCCATTGCGGAATGCGCGGCCCAGACCAGGGGCGATTTCATCACCGGCTTCGGCATCGCGGGCGATGAGCTGATCGGAAAGCCCAAGGACTACCTCTGGGCCTTCGACTGCGCGCGCGAGGCGGGGTTGCGACTGACTGCCCATGCGGGCGAATGGGGCGGGGCGGAAAGCGTCCGCGATGCGATCCGAGATCTGAATGTGGAACGCATCGGTCACGGCGTTCAGGCCATCACCGACCTTGCGCTGCTCGATGAGATCGCCGAGGCGGGCATCACGCTGGAATGCTGTCCGGGGTCCAACGTCTTTCTGGGGGTCTTCCCCACATGGCGCGACCATCCCATTGAAACCCTGCGAAATAGGGGGGTGAAGGTGACCGTTTCCACCGACGATCCGCCCTTCTTCCACACCACGATGACCGCTGAATATGACCGCCTCGCCGACACGTTCGGCTGGGACGAAGAAATCTTTGACGAGATCAACGCCAATGCACTCGCCGCTGCCTTCTGCGATGAAGACACGAAGGACCGCGTGGCAGAGAGACTGAAGAAAGGAACCTGATGCAGCATCTAACCGTCGTCGATCACCCGCTGGTTCAGCACAAGCTGACGCTGATGCGGGAAAAGGACACCTCCACCGCCGTCTTCCGCCAGCTTCTGCGCGAGATCAGCCAGTTCCTCGCCTATGAGGTCACGCGCGAACTGCCGATGACCACCAAGCGCATCGAGACGCCCTTGCAGGAAATGGATGCGCCCGTTCTGGCGGGCCGCAAGCTGGCGCTGATTTCGATCCTGCGGGCGGGGAATGGTCTGCTCGACGGAATGCTGGAGCTGATCCCTTCGGCCCGCGTGGGCTTCGTCGGGCTTTACCGTGACGAGGAAACGCTGGAGCCGGTACAGTATTATTTCAAGGTGCCCGACGAGTTGGGCGAACGCATGGTGATTGCCGTCGATCCGATGCTGGCCACCGGCAACAGCTCGGTTGCCGCGATCGACCTCCTGAAACAGGCCGGGGCCTCGAATATCCGTTTCCTCTGCCTTCTGGCCGCGCCCGAGGGCGTTGCCCGCATGCAAGAGGCGCACCCGGATGTTCCCATCGTGACTGCCGCGCTCGATAGCCACCTGAATGAAAAGGGTTATATCGTTCCGGGCCTAGGGGATGCGGGCGACCGCATGTTCGGCACAAAATAGGCCACCGCCCCCTTTACCTGCGGACAATCCTCTGCCACTGTTTCCGGTACAGCAATGGGGGTTGTCTGGTATGTATCTGTTGCGGGCCGTTTCTGGATTGGCCGTGGCGGCGATTGTCGCCGTTCCTGTAACCGCGCAAAGCATTGCGC
>NZ_MNBL01000103.1 GCF_001879695.1 Nioella sediminis | reverse complement strand
CCGCCCGCCGGTTATTCTTCTGACCAATATGTCGACAGCCGGGGCTGCGTGTTCATTCGCGCGGGCTATGGCGGGCAGGAAACCTGGGTGCCCCGCGTGACGCGGGATCGGCAACCGCTTTGTGGCTATGAGCCGTCGGGTGGCGGATCGGCCCCCGTGGCCGTGGCCGCTGCCCCGGAACCCACAGTCGAGGAGTCGCCGGTCGAGATCGTCGTGGCCCCCGCCGCGCCGTCGGCCCCCGCTGCACAGCCGCGCCCGGCGACCCCTGCACCTGTTGCCGTTGCGGTCGCGGCTCCGGCCCCCGCCGCCCGTCCCACGCCTGCGCCGCAGCCCGTCCGCGCGGTCAGCTGTCAGGGCCTGCCTGCGGGCGCCGCGCAATATATGCAAGGTTCCGGGCTGCGTTGTGGCCCTCAGGCCATTCATCCCGCAGACGGTCAGCCGGTCCTGCGCGTGGCCGGTGCCGGTTCGCCGTCGCGCCATGTGGATCTTGCGCCGGTCGTCATCCCCGAGGGTTACCGCCAGGCATGGACCGACGGTCGCCTGAACGCCGCGCGCGGCCTGCCTTATGCCACGACCGAAGGCGATGCCGCCATGGCACAACTCTGGACCGAGACCGTGCCGCGCGAGGCCATTGACCCCGCCGCCGACGGTGTCGCCGTGAGCCGCGCAACGGCGGCTCCGGCCTCTGCGCCGCTGTTGACCCGCGCCTCCTCCACCCCGAACATCGCGGCGGAGGACAGCACGGCAGAGGCCCCGGCCATCAGGGTGCCCGCCGGTCACCGCTATGTAGAGATCGCCCGCTATTCCGACCGCGCCACCGCTGATGCCGCGCGACTGCGCTTGCAGCAGCAGGGCATGGCCACGATGCTGGGGGGCGTCGCACAGGACAGCGGCGACTTCAGCACATTCGTGGTTCTGGCCGGGCCGTTCGATGACGCCGCGATGCTTGGTCAGACCCTGTCTGCTGCACGCGGGCTAGGCTATGGCGGGGCGGTCACGCGCTAGGGGGGGGCGGGGTCAACCGCCGCAGATTTCCTGCAAGGCAATCCAGTTCTGATCCGTCATCAGCGGCGCACGCAAGCGGCCGCGCATCGGATCGCCCTCGATCAGGTCGAGAACGGATTCCCCTGTCAGATCAATCGCATAGGCGTATGGCTCGGTCGACACACCTGCCCGTTCGAACCGGGCGAGCACGAGCGGGAGATCCACGCTGACGGGCGGTGTCGTCAGCAGCCGGGCCGCATGGGCGCGCAGGTGGCTGTCGTCAATCTCTCCGGTGGTCAGCAAGCGGCCCGTGGCCATCAGCCCCGATTGCTCCAGCAGGTGCAGCATCGGGTCACGCAAACGGCGGCGGAGGTCTTCGATCAGTAGAAAGCCCGCCAGCACTTCCGGCCCCTCGTAATCCTCGACCAGAGCCCGATTCACCACGATGATATTGCCGGGCAGGCTGGCGGTGGCCTGGGCTGTGGACGGCAACACGATGATCTGTGGCGCCTGCGGGCCAAAGACGGCCCTGCTCAGATCCCGCATCGACGACACACCGCCGGGGCCGGCGCAGGGGCGGCCCGAGAGGTCGGCCATCTCGGCCAGAATGCTTTGCCCGATATCCGTCCGGCTTGCCGCAGGCAGCATTTCCGCTGTCTGGCGGGTCAGGGCGCCGGGGAGCCAGATGATGCAGATGAGAAGGGTGATGAGGCTGAGAAAAGCGCCGAGCCAGAGGCGCAACCGGCCCGGATGGGGGCGGCGTTTCTCGATGGCGTTGCGGACCCGTTCTATGGCGTCGATCATGTCGGGGTCGGAGATTTCCAGCAGTTCGTCGGCCTCGCCATCAGGGGCATAAAGCGCCGGAATCTTCCCGGAATTCAATCGCTTGACGGCAGGCAAAGACCAATGGGACAACGCCGTTTCGGCCATGGTCGAGATCACCAGCGTCGCATCGCCAAGCGAGATCACGACCTCGCGGCGCTGGCTGTCGGGGGTCTCTCGCCAGAGCCCCGTGCTCTCCAGACGCTGATATTCCGTAAGCGCCGTCATGCCCGATCTATCACCTTGTTTTTCTGGCAGAATACCGGAAATACCCGCCCGGAACAACGGTTCTGTGCAGCCCGGTGCCCCCCGTACACCCCCTGTACACCCCCCGTGCACCCCCCGTACATACGGAATGACCGAAATGCGACAGGTTGCACGGATCGGCAGAGAGAACGGTGATGAAAATCTACAACGGCGGCTGCCTGTGCGGGGCGGCGCGTGTGACGGCGCAGGGCGCGCCGCTGCGCGTCGGGCTGTGCCATTGCCTCGACTGCCGCAAATCTCACGAGACGCTCTTTCACGCCTCGGCCATCTTCCCGGCGGCGGCGGTCGAGATCACCGGCGAGACCGGCCAGTATGAGGGCCGCGCCTTCTGCCCGCGCTGCGGATCACCGGTCTTTCCGCAAGGCGGGACGAGATGTGTACGCGCCAAGACGCAGTCATAGCGGTCGTGTCGCGCCGCTGACGAGAGGCGCATCCTCCCGGAGTGCAGGGCAACTTGCCCCGAGCTTGCCCGATAAGGCGTTTTCGGGCAGGCCGTGCCTTGGGGATGGCTTGCTTTGCGCGGACTGAACAGCCCCGACCTCAATCCCGTAGAAATGGCGTTCTCCAAGCTCAAGGCCCAGCTCAGGCGCATCGGCGCGAGGAGGTTCACCGACATGTGCGAGGCCATCGCTCAGGCGTGCGATCTCTACTCGCTTCAAGCATGCCGGAACTGCTTCAAGTCTGCTGGATATGTCTCAGGTTAATGGCAGGGTGCTTTAGCGGCACCTCGCGTCGAAAGCGCAGAGAGTTCCCCACGCCCCTCAGCGCATCCCCGCTGAAGGGCCGGACTAAGCAAGCCGTAACCGTCCCCGAAACCGGGGGTGCTCCAACTTCGGAGAGAAGCCTCCCAAGCCGCAAGAATTGAGACTGGAGGTTACGGCGCGCGATCTCGCGGTATTGTCTGAACAGGGTGTCTTTCGCAGGCTTGGAGGGTGCCGGCAGGTCCGGTCGCAAGACTTATGGGAGGAAGACATGACACTCAAGAAAGCTTTGGTCGCAACCGCGATCCTCGCGGTTGGCGGCCTGGTCGGCCAGGTCGCGGCAGCAGACGAAGACCCGATCAGGATCGGTGTCTTGGTCACGCAGGAAGGCACCTTTGCCAATGCGGGTTCCGACGGGTTGCGCGGTTTTGAGCTGGCGCTGCGCGAGGCTGGCATGGAGGCCGGTGGCCGCAGCATCGAATGGGTTCTGGGCCCGACCAACGGCACCCCCGACTCGGCCTTGCGGGCCGCACGCCAGCTGGTTGACAGCGACGACGTCGATCTAATCATCGGGCCGCTTTCTGGGTCCGAAGGGATTGCGATGCGCGACTACGCCCATACCGTGCCCGAGATCACCATCATCAACGGCGTCTCGTCCGCGATGGAAACCACCTTCGTCGATCCGGCCGAGAACTTCTTTCGCTTCAACATTCAGGGCGCGCAGGCCGGGTATGGTCTGGGCAGCTACGTCGTGAACGAGCGCGGCTGGACCCGCGTCGCCACCGTCGCCGCGGACTATTCCTTTGGCTACACCAACTTCCTGGGCTTCGCGGCGGATTTCTGTGCGGCTGGTGGCGAGATCGTCGAGCGTTTCTGGGTGCCGCTGGGCAGCTCGGATTTCGGGGCCGTCATCGCGGCGCTGCCCTATGACGTGGACGCGATCTACCTGGGCATCGGTGGCACCGACGCGATCAACTTCCTGAACCAGTACGAGCAGGCGGGCGCCGAGACCAACCTGATCGGCTCGTCGATCATCGCCGACCAGAGCGTTCTGACCGCGCGCGGCACGGCCCGTGATGCCCTGATCGGCACCCCGGCTGCCGGGTGGCAGGCTGCCGATTCGGACCTGCCCGAGTGGCAGGCCTTCGTTGCCGCTTACCAGGCTGGCTGGCCCGAAGACGAGCGGTTCCCGTCGCCGTCGCTCTATGCCACGCTCTACTACAACGCGACCGTCGCGGCGCTGACCGCGCTGGATGAGGTCGGCGGCGATCTGAGCGACGGACACACGGAGTTCCGCGCGGCCCTTTCTGCGCTCGAGATGGACTCGCCCATCGGGCATATCAGTCTCGACGAGAACCGCCAGGCCGTCGGCTCGGTGTTCATTTCGGAAGTGGTCGAGAATGCCGATGGCACGGGCCTGACAACTCAACTGGTGTCACGGACCGATGGCGTTAACGCCACCTTCGGCCTGCCGACGGACCAGTTCATGTCCATGGTCGGGCTTCCGTCGCGTGACACGCCCGATTGCGACGCGCTGCGTGACGCGGCGAACTGAACCGGGCCTTGCGCTCAACATGCGGGCGGCCGCCTCTGTGGCCGCCCGCGTTTCAGCTTTGCCAAAGGCGTCTCGGGTATGAGAATGGCCCCCTACAGACCGCGCATACACCTGCTGGAAACCGGGCTGGATGACGTGCTTCAGGCCGAACTCGATTCTCTCGGCATCTATCGTCCGCTTGTGGTTACAGATGCCCCGTGGGGCACATCGGCGTATCTTGCCGAGGCGCTGGACGTGTTGTTCGCGGAGCGTGTCGAAACAGGCGCGGCGATGCATCTGTGCGAGGGTGGCTGCACGCTGAGGCAGGCGCGTGCCGCCGCCCGGCGCCTGTTCGCTGAGGGGCGCGACGGGGTGGTTGCAATCGGTGGTCGCGCGGCGATCGACCTTGGAAAATACGCCGCCCGCGAGTTTTGCCGCGTCCGGCCCGAGATGCGCCAAAGAACCCGAGACTTCCGGCCCATGCCGTTGATCGTCATCCCCGGCAGCCCGGAGGATGGCGCGGGTCTGCGCGCCAGCGTTCGGGTGCGCGATGGCGATGGCCGGTATCTGAGCCTGCAGGACGAGGCCTTTGTCCCCGCAGCGGTGATCTGCGACATGCACCTGCACGCGACCCTGGATGATCGTGCGGCGCTCTGCGCCGATCTGGACGTTGCGATGCATTGCATCGAAACCCTGACCCGCAGCCGCATCAGCCCCCCGGCCCGAGGCATGGCGATCGATGGTTTGCGCCGCGCGTGGCGGATGCTGGGGCGGCGTGCGGCGGGCGCGGTAGCACCGCGAGCCGCCGAAGAGGTTTTCTCGGCCGCGGTGAATTCCGCGCTGGCCGAAGACGGTGGCCTAGGGGCTGTCCATGCGCTTGGACTGGCCATCGAGGAGGAACTGAACGGCCCCGAACCGCATGGGTATTACCATGCGGCGGTGTTCGGGCCGGTGATGACGTTCAACGCCCCGGCCATCGCCCGGGCGATCCCCGATATCGAGGAGGCAATGGAGGTCTCGGGCGGGGTCGCAGGGATCGCCGCCGCAATGACCCGGATCGCTGAGCGCCTGGAATTGCCGGTCACGCTGGACAGTATCGGGCTGGATCGCGCGGCCCGTGCCCGCATTGCCAGCACCGTTTCGACCGATGCGGCCAACGTGACCAATCCAAGGCATGTCAGCAAGGCCGACTATCGGTCGCTTCTGAGCGGTAGCATTTGACAGGTCGCGCGAAACGACGACACTTGTCGGGGCGCATAACAAACGAGAGTGAAACTGAAGACGAACGAAGACGCGGAGGGGAAGATATGAGCAAGGCACTGGCGGCGTTTCGCGGCACCTACGGACGGGTGTTCCTGTTTCAGCTGGACCGGGAACTGGTGGTGCATGCCCATCGCGAGGGGCATCTGCTGTTTCACATCGACGGCGCGCCCGCCGAGATGCATGTCGAGGATCAGGCCCACGCCCTGCGCGTCGGGCACGCTGTGGCGGTGAACCCGTGGCAGCCGCATTTCTTCCGCCCCTGCCACCCCGGCGAACAGACGCTGATGTTGGTCCTCTATATCGACCAGGAGTGGTTCTTGCAGGCCAGCGGTCCGCATTCGCCATCGCTCCGATACGGACGCCCGGAGATCAAGGTCGACGGGTTCCTGCGTGCGGCGAAGCACAACATGGTCCGCGGCATGATGGATCCGACGTGTCAGAACGCCGTGCTCGAAGACCTGTTTCGTCAACTCGCCTGCGGCAGCTACGAGCAGAGCTGGCAATGGACCCCGGACGCGGACATCGCGCAGCGCAACCAGTCCAAGATGATCGATTTTCGCATACGCAAGTCGATCCGCCTGCTGGCCGAGGTCGCCTTCGACGAGGCCTCGATGGACGAGGTTGCGCGCCAGGTGGGCCTGTCGCGCGCGCATTTCTATCGCATGTTCCGTGACCAGATCGGCGTGACCCCGAATGTCTATCTCAACGCGCTGCGGATGGAGAAGGCCATCGACCGGCTGTTGCTGACCACCGACACCGTGTCCGAGATCGGCCACGACCTGGGCTTTTCCAGCCAGGCCAGTTTTACACGCTTCTTCACCTCGAACGGCGTTCTGCCGCCCAGTGAATACCGGCGGGCGGTGGTCTGCGAAGCGCACTGACGCCGCTTTTTGCGACCTCGGGCGCAAAGGTGAGACTGCCGGGTATGCCCAAGCCGCACGGCGTTTTCTATCCTCCCTGCACATAACGCGGAAATGCGACGCGGTCCCCGGATCGCGCCTTGGGAGGGCACCATGCGCGAGTTCGCTCGACAGCACCCGGTCTGGTCCGGGATCGCAATCGTTGTAGCATTGTTTGTCATTTGGGCGATCTTCGCCCCGTGGCCGGAAGGTTTCGAAGCCATCTTCGGGCGGAAGCGGGTTTTCCTGAACGCGGTGTTCAGCGGCATCACCCTGGGTGCGCTGTATTTCCTGGTCGCGTCGGGGTTCACGCTGATCTTTGGTCTCATGCACAACGTCAACCTGGCGCATGGTTCGCTCTACCTGCTGGGCGGCTATCTGGGCTACGAATTCGCCGAGTGGACCGGATACTGGCTCCTGTCCTTTGTTCTCGTCTTCGTCGTTGTCGGTTGCGTGGGCATGGCCATGCAGGTCCTGGTGTTCCGCCGCCTTGAGGGGCAGGAGCTGCGCCAGACGCTGGTGACGATCGGCATCTCGGTGGTCGCCGCCGACCTGATGCTGTGGGCCTGGGGCGGCTCGTCCTACCAGGTCATGTCGCCCGATTGGCTGCGCGGGCCAATGGAGCTGCCGCTTATTGCCGGATATGGCCGCGACGGAGAGCTGGTCTACCTTCGATATCCCAAGGTCCGCATCGCCATCCTGTTCGCCGCGATCGTCATCGGCATCGGCATCTGGATGGCGCTGAACCGCACCCGCATCGGGATGATAATCCGCGCCGGGGTCGATGATCGTGACATCCTGGGTGCCATGGGCATTCCGATCAGCCGCGTGTTCCTAGGGGTCTTTGCCTTCGGGGCCGGTCTCGCGGGGATCGCCGGTGTCGTCGGCGGCACGTTTCAGTCCATCGCACCGGGCGAAGACACCCGCTTCCTCATGGCCTCCTTGGTGGTGGTGATCGTCGGCGGCATGGGGTCGTTGCAGGGCGCGGCCATCGGCGCGGTACTGATCGGTCTCGCCGAGCAGCTGGGCTCGGTCTACATGCCGACCTATGCGGTGGTGCTGACCTTCCTGATCATGGCCGCCGTGCTGGCTTTCCGCCCACAGGGCCTGATGGGGCGGAGGGGCTGAGCGATGTCGTCGAACACCCCCCCGAACCAGACGCTCGCCAATCCGCAGGCCCCGCGCTGGTGGTTGTGGCTGGTCGACCGCGTCGCCGCCATCCCCGCCCACGCCTGGGCAGTCATGCTGGTGCTGCTGGTGATGCCGCTGGTCGCGGACGATTTCTTCCTGTTCCAGATCTTTGGCTGGACCTTCATCCTGGGTATCGTGGCGCTGTCTCTGATGTTCCTTGCCGGATATGGCGGCATGGTCAGCCTGATCCAGATGTCCGTTGCCGGGCTGGCGGGCTACATGGTGGCCCTGTTCGGTGACAGCGGCACCACCATCAGCCTGGGCCTGCCATGGTGGTTCGTGGTCCCGCTGGCGATGGTCATCGCCACGCTGTTCGGGTCGCTGGTCGGCCTGCTGGCAGTGCGGACCGAGGGAATCTACACGATCATGATCACCCTCGCGATGGCCTCGGCCTTCTACTACTTCACACGCCAGAACTACACGATCTTCAACGGCTACACGGGCTTCAACCTGGTGCTGCCGCCCGACCTGTTCGGCGTGAACTGGCGCGAACCCGTGCCGTTCTATTACCTGACGCTGGTCGCTGCCGGGCTTTGCTTTCTGCTGGTGACCTATGTCTCGCGAGCCCCGTTCGGGCTGGCCTTGCAGGGGGTGCGCGACAACCCGCGGCGCATGGCGGCGCTGGGGTTCAACGTCACGGCGCACCGGGTTGCGGCCTATGCCTTTGCTTCGGCGCTGGCCTCGGTGGGAGGGATTCTGCTGGTCTGGCAAAACGCCCAGATCGCGCCGGGCACCGCCGGGATTCATGCCACGTTCGACATCCTGATCATCGCCGTGATCGGCGGCCTCAGCCGTCCCAGCGGCCCATTCCTGGGGGCATTCCTGTTCGTCTTGCTGTCGACCTTCGCGCCCGACGTTCTGCGCGCGATCGGCGCCTCGGGCGAGCGCTACAAGATGCTGATCGGAGGGATTTTCCTGCTCGTCGTCTTCGTCTCGCCCGATGGCCTTCTGGGCCTGTGGGAGCGCTGGAAGGCGCATCTGACACGCGATGACATGGCCCGTGGCAAGGGGGAGACGAGGCCGTGACCACAGAAGCCATCAAGTCGCCTGCCGCCGCTACCAGTTCCGCCGGACACGCGCTGGAATTGCGGGGCGTGTCGAAACTCTTCGGGGCGCTCGCGGCGCTGAGCGACATCGACCTTGCGATCCGCCCCGGTGAACGGCGCGCGGTACTAGGCTCGAACGGGGCCGGCAAGACGACGCTGTTCAACTGCATCACCGGCGAT
>NZ_MNBL01000102.1 GCF_001879695.1 Nioella sediminis | reverse complement strand
ATCCGCCTGTTCGGCGAGGATGTCACCCGCTTTCCGGCGCAGGAACGCATTCGGCGCGGTCTGCGTCGGACCTATCAGATCTCGCTGCTTTTCAACGGGTTGACGGTGCGTGACAACGTTTATCTGGCGTGTCGGGGGGTATCGCGCGGGCGCTTCAGTTTCCTGAGGTCGCGCGCCGATGACAGCCTGATGCAAGCCGCCGAGGACCTGGTCGCCGCGGTGCATCTGAGCGACCTGATCGACACCCCGGTTTCGGTTCTGGCCTATGGCCAGCAGCGGCAGCTGGAAATCGCGCTGGCGCTGGCCGGGGCGCCGCGCCTGATCCTGTTCGACGAACCGGCGGCGGGCCTGTCGCCGACCGAGCGGCGCGAACTGGTCGAGATCCTGACCGGCCTGCCCGCGCATATCGGCTACGTCATCATCGAGCACGACATGGACGTGGCGCTACGCGTCGCCGAGAGGGTCACGATGATGCACAACGGGCGCATCTTCAAGGAAGGGCTGCCCGAAGAGATCGAGAATGATCCCGAGGTGCAGGCGCTCTATCTTGGAGACGGCCATGAGTGAGCTACACAAGGGCAGCGCCCCGGCGCTCGAAATCAAGGGTCTGAACGTCTATTACGGCGCCAGCCATGCCTTGCAGGGCGTCGACCTGGGCCTTCATGGCGGGGTGCTGTCGGTGGTCGGGCGCAACGGCATGGGCAAGACCACGCTGTGCAAGGCGATCATGGGGCTGGAACCCGCCAGTTCGGGCACCATCAGCTTCGGTGGGCAGCTATTGAACGGAAAGACCCCGGCCGAAATCGCGCGGCTGGGTGTCGGATACGTGCCGCAGGGGCGGCGGCTCTGGCGCTCTCTTACGGTTGATGAACATCTGCGCCTGGTGGCGCAACCCGGTGGCAACTGGTCCGTCGAGCGGATCTATGACAGCTTTCCACGGCTGGCCGAGCGCAAGACGAACGGTGGCGCGCAACTCTCGGGCGGCGAACAGCAGATGCTGGCCATCGGACGGGCCTTGTTGCTGAACCCCCGGCTGCTGGTGATGGATGAGCCGACCGAAGGCCTCGCCCCCGTGATCGTGTCGCATGTCGAGGACATGTTGATCAGGCTGGCCGCCGAGGGCGATATCGACGTTCTGGTGATCGAACAGAATATTGGCGTGGCCACCAGTGTGGCCGAAACCGTGGCCGTCATGGTCAACGGTCGCGTCAGCCGGATCGTCAAATCACGAGAGTTGGCCGCCGACCGAGACCTGCAACAGCGGTTGCTGGGGGTCGGGCAGCATGCGCATGACGAGGAACCCGATGTCGCCCCGAACGAGGATGGGTCGGAGGGCGGCGCTCTTGTGCAGCACTATCGCGCTGCCAGCCACGCCTTGCCGCAGCTGACCCGTTGGTCGGCGATCGACAGTATGGTGACACCGCTGGGCAAGGCCATCTCTGCCGATGCCGAAAACGTTTCGGGGGTGATGGTGCTGGCCGCGATGGACCGGGCAGGTGCCCAGGCGGGTACCGTCGCCGCAAGTTTGCGCGCTGCGGGTCAGAAGGTGACGACCGTCGATATCTCGGCCCGGTCGGGGCTGGCTGCGCTGGCGGATATACCGGCCCATCAGTTGGCTGCTTTTCACCCAAGGGGCGCGGCGGGGATTCATGATGGCGGGGATGGCGACCCGCGGATCGGTATTGCCGAAGCCTTGCGGCGGTTGCTTCAGGCGACGCCACAGGTCGGCGGCGTTGTTGCGCTGCTGGATCTGGGCGAGGCGCTGACGATGGTGCCGGCCCTTGTTTCGGCTCTGCCAGGGACGCCGATTGCTCTGGTCAGCGAGGCCCGCGCCAGCGAACTGGGGGTTCAGGGCGACACGCTGGTGACCCTGACCGCCCATGACGAGGTCGCGCGCGGTCAGGCGGCCTGCGCGGCGGCCGCGGCAATGGCGGAATTGCTGGCGCCGGCGACCATGGACTCAGGGGCGCGGCACCTGGCGCTGATCTCGGGCCTCGGCGGCGATGCCCTCGGTGGCGCACTGGCTGCGCAACTGGGCAAGGGGCACCGCTTGCTGCGCTACGCGCCCACCCGGGGCGGCACCGCTGCCGCTGCCCGGGCGCTGACCAGCGGTGCGGCGCAGGCGGTGCTGGACCTTGATCAGTCGGACTTTGCGGATCGCCTGTTTTCGGGCCTGATCGATGCCGACCCCACGCGCGTCTCGACGCTCTGCGGTGCCGGGCGGCCCTATATCGCGGTGTTGAACGGCGGCGAACGCGTGCATCTGCGAGATAAGGAGAGGCAGGGGCTGTCGCAACGCAGCCTCGACCGGGCCGAGGCCGAGGCCGTCGGGCGTAGCTATGCCGAGGCGCTGACCGGGGCTGCTGGCGAGATCACGGTGATCGTGCCCACCGCGCGCCGTGACACCGCTGCTGCCTGGCTCACCGAGGCGTTCCTGGGGGCGTTCGGTGACAGTGAAGGACGGACCCTGCTGCGATCCCCCGCCGGTCCGCTGGCCGCCGAGACATTGCAACAGGTGCGTCGCTGTCTGGACGCCGCGCCGCCGGTCGGATCCGCGCGCAAGGCGCGAGTGCCCGGCGGTGCCTACGCGGTCAACGCCCGATGAAACCGAAACACAGACACTAAACGATTACGCCGAGGCACCGGCTCTGCCGTGCCTGAAGGGAGGACTGACATGGACGCCGGACAAATCATTGCGCAACTGATCCTTTGGTTGATCGTCGCGGTCATCGTGATCGCCATCATCTACTGGGTCATGCATTGGCTTTATCGCCGCTCGACCA
This sequence comes from Nioella sediminis, assembly GCF_001879695.1. Lineage (GTDB taxonomy): Bacteria > Pseudomonadota > Alphaproteobacteria > Rhodobacterales > Rhodobacteraceae > Nioella > Nioella sediminis. Next base: position 7,632 of record NZ_MNBL01000102.1, on the reverse strand, counting down.
AGGAAACCGCTTTTGTTCGCACCGGGTTCCTGGGCGAAAAGGTCGTCGTCGATGGCGGTGCCTTCGTCTGGCCGATCGTCCACGACATCACGCCGGTGAACATGAACACGCTGGCGCTGCGCATCAGCCGCATCAACGATGCCGCGCTGATCTCGCACGATCATGTGCGTGTCGATGTCGAGGCTGATTTCTTCGTGCGTGTCGCTCCGGACCGCGAGTCGGTATCGGTTGCGGCCAGCCGCTTGGGACGGCGCACGATGAACCGCGACGAGGTGCAGGGCCTGCTAGAGGGCAAGTTCGAGAGCGCCCTGCGGTCGGTGGTTGCCGAATTGGACCTCGTGGACCTGCAAGAACAGCGCCACAAGGTCGTGCAGCGGATCAAGGAGACGGTCCAGGAAGACCTGCGCTTCAACGGGCTCGAACTGGAAACCGTGGCGATTCTGGATATCGACCAGGCTTCGCTGGAGTTTTTCAACCCCGCGAACCGGTTCGACGCCGAGGGCATGACTTTCCTGATCCGCGACATCGAGGAAAAGCGCCGGCTGCGCAACGACATCGAGCAAAGCGCGATGATCCAGATCCGCAATCGCAACCTCGAGGCCGAACGCGAGGCCCTGAGCATCGACCGCGAAAGCGAACACGCGCGTCTGGAGCAGGAGCGCGAGATCGAATTGCGCCGCGCCCAGCAGCAATCGGAGATCGCCCGCGAGCGCGCCGAGCGCGAGACCGAGGCCGAGAATGCCCGCATCGCGGCGCGCGAGGCGATGGAAACCGCCCGGATCGCGACCGAGCGCGCCATCCGCAGCCACGAGATCGCCCGCAACCGGCAGATCGACGCCGCCGAGATCGAGGCGCGCGAAGCGACCGAGCAGGCGCGCCTGGCCCAGGATCGCAGCCTGACCGCTGCGCGTATTACCCATGAGCAAGAGATCAAGGCGCTGGAAATTGCGCGGAGCGAGGCGCTGGAGGCCGCCGAGATCGCCGCGCAGGAGGCGACCGAGCGACAGAGGATCGCCCAGCAGGCCAAGATCAGCGAGATGCGCATCAGCGAGGATCAGCGCGTTCGGGCGCTGGAGATCGAGCGCAAGCGCTTGGTTGAGGAAGCCGAGATCGCCGCCAACCAGGCGGTCGAAGCCGAGCGTATCGCGCAGCGCAAGGCGTTGGAAGCAGCGCGGATCGAGGCCGAAAGCGAAACCCGCAGCAACGAAATCGCGCGCAACCGCGCCGTGGACGAGGCGCGTATCGCAGCCGACGAGGCGCTTGAGGCCGCCCGCATCGCGCAACGCAAGGCCGTCGAGGCCAAGCGCATCGCGGTCGAGGAAGAGTTGCAGACCCGCCAGATCGAGCGCGAGCAGGCCAATGAGCACGCTGCTCTGACCATGCGTAAGGCCATAGAGGCCGAACGCATCGCGGTGGAAAAGGCCGTCGCCGCCGAGCGCATCGCCGCCACGTCAGAAACGAGCCAGATGGAGATCGACCGCAACAAGGCGATCGACGAGGCCCGCGTTGCCGCCGATGAGGCGATCGAGGCCGCGCGCATCGCTCAGGCGGCCGAACTTGCCGCGCGGCGGATCGCGACCGAGGAGGCCACCCGCTCCCGCGAAATCGCCCGCGACGAGGTTCTGGATGCAGCCGTGATCGCGCAGCGCGAGGCCGTGGAGCGCAAGCGCATCGCCACCGAGCTGGCGTTGGAGCAAGAGCGTATCGCCAGCCAGCAGACCCGCGAGATCACCGGTATTCGCAGCCGCGAAGAGGTCGAGGCCGCCGAGATTGCACGCGAGGTGGAACTGTCCGCCAAGCGCAGCGCCAAGGCCGAAGCCGACGCCAAGTGGCGCCGTGCAGAGGTCTCGGCCCGTGCCCAGGTGGAATCGGCCGAGGTCGAGCGCGAGAAGGTTCTGGAGGCGGCGCGCGTCGAGCGCCGCCGGGCACTGGAGCAGTTGGAAATTGCCCGGCACCAGACCCTCCGCGAGGCCGAGATCGCCAGCCACGAAGAGATCGAACGCGCCCGCATCGCATCCGAGCGTGGGCTCGACGAGGCCCGCATCGGCCACGAAACCGAGCGCCGGCAGCTGGAAATCGGCCGAGAGAAGACGGTCGAGGCGGCCAATATGGAAAAGGCCATCGCTCTGTTCCAGAAGTCGCTGGAAGAATCCGCTGCCCGCGCCGAGGCCGAACTGGCCAAGGCCCGTGCCGTCGAGGCCAGCGAGCAGGTTCAGACCGTCAAGGATACCGAGGCCGCTCGCCGCAAGAGCAGCATCGATGTGTTGATGGCCGAGAAGGCCGCCAAGGAGGCCACGCTGGCCGCCGAAGCCGCCAAGATCCGCACTGCTGTCGAGGCCGAGGCACAGCGCCTGATGAACGAAGCCGAGAACGTTCTGACCGATCCGGCGCGCATGTCCCTGTTCCGTCGCAAACTGCTGGAACATGTCGAAGGCATCGTCTCTGCCTCGGTCAAGCCCCTGGAAAAGATCAACGATATCCGCATCATGCAGCTGGATGGCATAGCCGGTCGCGGGGCGGGTGGCGATGGCGGATCCGACGGCAGCCCGACCGACGAGGTGATCAACTCGGCGCTGCGCTATCGTGTGCAGGCCCCGTTGGTTGACAGCCTTCTGGCCGATATCGGCATCGACGGGGCGAACATCGCGCGTCAGGGCGGGTTGCTGCGTGAGGCGTCGGACCTGAACCGCATCGTTCAGGATCAGCAGCGCCAGGCCCGCAAGTCCGATGGCAAATCGGGCGACGCCGGTGGCACGGCCAAGGGCAAGGAGTGACCATGCCCCGCGTGTTTCACTCGGCAATCCTGAAGCCGTCGCCCGATCAGGTCTGGCAGGTGCTACGCGACTTTGGCGGGGTTCACCGCTGGTTGCCGGGCATTGACCGCTGTGACGTCGAGAACGGCCAGCAGGGCGACCAGGTCGGCGCGGTCCGGCACCTGGTGACGCGGGACGGATCCCGGTTTCGCGAACGGCTTCTGGCGTTGTCCGATTATGACCTGACTCTGGCCTATGCGATTATAGAGGCGCCTTTGCCGGTCAGCGATCACCTGGCCGAGATCCGGGTGATCCCGGTGACCGAGGGTGGGGGCAGTTTCGTGGCCTGGGCGGCCGAGTTCGCCTGCCCGGACGGAGACCACGACCGTGTCACGCGCTTCATGCTGGACGAGGTGATCCGCCCGGGTCTGGCGGCGCTGGAACGGGGGCTTGCGGCATGATCCGGGCGTCGCGTGCCATTGCCATTGCGGCACCTGTCGACACGGTCTGGCAGGCCCTGCGCGATCTCGGCGGCCTGTCCGCCTGGCATCCCGCCGTCGCGCGCTGCGAGATGCTGGGAACCCCGCCGGACCGGGTCGGCGCGCTGCGTCGTGTGCAGACCCGTGACGGGCTGAGCATGGACGAAGAGCTTGTGGCTATGCGCGAGCACGAGCACCGGATCGAGATCCGTGCGCGGGCCATGCCCTTTGCGGTGACCGAGGTCTGGCAGGCTCTTTGCGTGTTCGGCGTGGTCGAGGGCGGCGGCAGCCTGCTGCTGTGGGAAATGCGCGCCGATGCCGTGGCAAAGTCACGTGCTGCGGTGCGCGACTGGTTTGCAGACGGATACATGCCAGCCGGTTTGCGCGGTTTTGCCCGGCATATCGCACCCGGCGCAATGAACGACTTCATCTGAAACAAGAACGATCCAACAAGGAGGACACCCAATGGCGTTGGAAATCAAGGTTCTGGACTATGGCGACATCGAGCTTGAATCGAGCTTCCTGGTGCTTGGTCACGATTGTGGGCGGGTCAAGCGGGTGCCGGTTTACGGCTTCCTGATCCTGGGCGGCACCCATCCGGTGCTGGTCGATACCGGCTATCGTGACAACGCGATCATGGAATCGCTTGGCATGCGCGGCCTGCAGTTCCACGAGAACATGATCGAGAACCAGTTGGCCAAGCACGGGCTGAAGCCCGGCGATATCCGTTATATCTGCCACACCCATCTGCATATCGACCACGCGGGCAAGGACGACAAGTTCCCGATGAACACAACGGTGGTGGTCAACCGGCGCGAGATGGAATGCTCGGTGTCCGGGCTGATGCATCCGCAATACCCGATGCCAGACATCCAGCACCTGGTCGAACGCATCCACACCCCCGGCGCGCTGCGCTTCGAGGACCTGGAACTGACCGGCGAGATCGAACTGATCCCCGGCGTGACGCTGGAGGCGGCGAATGCCCATACGGAGGGCTCGATGAACGTGCATGTTCAGACCGCCGAAGGGCGCGCCACGATCTGCGGCGACGTGATCTATGACATCAACACGCAGATCGTCGAACCTTTCCGCCAGACGCAGGATCACGAACCGCAGGTGACCGGCAACCATGCCGGATCCAAGCGGGCCGAGAAGGCGGCGATCAAGAAACTGCTGAACAGCTCGGATTTCCTGCTGATGGTGCATGACAAGCCTGCAAAGGTGGTCGACAAGCAGATCGCCGGGCGCTTGGACATGCAGGTGCCGGGGCCTATGGTTTCAAGCCTGCCCAAGCGCAACTGGTTCCCGGTCTGAGCCATGCAGGCGGGTATCGGAGAGTTCGGCGGTCATCTGATAGATGGATGCTGGGAATGCGGGGCGGGCGAGGTGTTCGCATCCGAACCGGCAACGGGTGCTCCGCGCCGCTTTGCCTCGGCCACGGCGGCCGAGGTGGAGGCGGCGGCGCGCGCTGCCGAGGACGCTTTTGGGGCCTATTCAGTCACGACCGCGCAGCAACGCGCACGGTTCCTTGATCGGATCGCCGCCGAAATGCAGGCGCGTGAGGGCGACATCATCGCCATTGCCAGCACTGAAACCGGCCTTCCCGAGGCCCGAATGAATGCCGAACTGGCCCGCACGACGGGCCAGTTGAGGTTGTTTTCACAGCATATCCTGCCACGTGGGTGGCTGGACATGCGCCATGATCCGGCGTTGCCGACCCGCACACCGCCCCGCCCCGATCTGCGTCTGATCCAGCGTCCGGTCGGGCCGGTGGCGGTGTTTTCGGCCTCGAACTTTCCGCTCGCGTTTTCTGTCGCCGGGGGTGATACGGCCAGCGCGCTGGCCGCCGGTTGCCCGGTGATCGTCAAGGCCCACCAGGCGCATCCGGCGACCTCGGAAATCGTGGCGCAGGCCATCGACGCCGCGCGCCGGGCGGAAGGCCTGCCCGCAGGTGTCTTTGCCATGCTGCAAAGCGCGACCCGCGCCACCGGCACGGCGCTTGTCACGCATCCGCTGATCACCGCAGTCGGGTTCACCGGTTCGACCGTCGGGGGCAGAGCGCTATTCGATCTGTGTGCCGCGCGGCCGGTGCCGATTCCCTTCTATGGCGAATTGGGATCAGTCAATCCATTGTTCGTACTGCGTGGCGCCGGGCTGCGGCGTGGCCGCGACATCGCTCGCGGTTGGGTGGCCTCGCTCACGCAGGGGGCGGGTCAGTTTTGCACCAAGCCCGGACTGGCGATCCTGCCCGAGGGTGAGATCGCCGAGCGGTTCCTGTCGGACGCGGCCGAGGCGCTGGCGCAGGTTCCGTTGCAATGCATGTTGAGCGAGACCATCGCCCAAGGTTTCCGCACCAGCGTCGACCGGCTGCGGCAAAAGGCGGATGTCCAGGCGGTCCATTGCACCGACACGATCCATGGGCGCGACATGGGGCCGATACTTCTGCGCGTGAAGGCCCGGGATTTCCTCGAGGATGCCGAAATGAGCGAAGAGGCCTTTGGCCCGGGTGGACTGGCCATCACCGTCGCAACCCCGGACGAGGCCGCCGCGCTGGCCAGCTCGCTTCCGGGGCAGCTGACCGCGACAATTCACGGTGACCCAGAGGATCACCCCGAGGCGCGTAACCTGATGCCGATCCTTGAACGCAAGGCGGGGCGGCTGATCTGGAACGGCTTTCCCACCGGTGTCGAAGTCGCCGACGCGATGGTGCACGGTGGCCCTTACCCGGCCTCGACGAATTTCGGTGCGACCTCGGTCGGAACGCTCTCGATCCGCCGCTGGCTGCGGCCGGTCTGTTACCAGGACATGCCGGTCGAGATGCTGGCATCCATGCCGCGATAGTGCCCGCAACGGCTCGGCCCGGGGTCAGCGGTGCGGGCCAAACCAGGCACCGGCACCGTCACAGCCGATAACGCGGTGCGATGATCGGCGCCGCAATCGCGCTGGCGAACAAGATGGCGCGTGTCCTATGGGCAATGCCGAAGACACCAGAGGACTACCGGACCCCGGTAGCGGCGATGGCCCAGTGTTCCGCGCTTGCCATGCCGTCCCTGCGCATCGGGAGTGGGAGGTGGCCGCCGAACAGGATGTGCAAAAGATCGGTCGGATCCGAGTTAGAGAGCGCGGCGTCTGTGCAGGTGCCAATGAGCTCGATAATCCTTAATGCTTCCGATCCGCGCATCTTCATACCGGCCAGCGGCCATGCCATCGCCGCAGAGAAAGGCCGTATCCGTGATCGTATTTCGGCTTTCCCCGGACGGGTGCCGATTATGCGCCATCCAGGGGCCGCCAAGCGTGTCAATGTTGGCAAAATGGTTCGTCCAGCGCTCCATCAGGTCACCTGTCTGATCCAGGTAATCTGTCCTTCGGTAGGCACGCTCCACGCTCCCTCCAACGACATGCGCGAGGCAGGTTTCGCCACTTCTCCCGGTGCCTCGGTCGCCTCCGCACACCAGGTCCGGAAGCTGGCGCGGAACCCGTGGGGCCGCGCCTTCTGCCCGCGCTGCGGATCACCGGTCTTTCCGCAAGGCGGGTCGAGATGTGTACGCGCCAAGACGCAGTCATAGCGGTCGTGTCGCGCCGCTGACGAGAGGCGCATCCTCCCGGAGTGCAGGGCAACTTGCCCCGAGCTTGCCCGATAAGGCGTTTTCGGGCAGGCTATGCCTTGGGACTGGCTTGCCTGGCGCGGACTGGACAGCCGCGAACCTGAACCGTGGCGCGGCAGCAAAGCTATTTGGGGGATTGCATAATGTCAGAGATGGCAACTGAAGGATATATCGGGCTCACTGGCGTGGGTTTCATCAACGGCACCGAGGGGGATGGTGGAAGCTCGCTGACCTGGACAGGCACGGAAGTTTATGGGGCTGGCGGAGCGAACTCCGATTTGAGTTTCAACATCGGGGATGCTGGTAATGACGGCTATTTGAACGCGGGTGTGGATTACTTTGTGTCCGCGCCCTTCTTTTTCACGGGCTACACAATATCCAACCTCGGGGTCGAATACGGCGTGTTTTCAGATGGGACCGATTATCTTGTCCCACTCCCTCAGAACGGCACTACACAGACTATTATCCCTTCGTCAGGCACCACGAATCCCTACCAATCTCAGGCATCCGCGTATTTGTGTTTTGCCGCCGGTACGCAGATTGCCACCCCGTCCGGCGAGCGGGTCGTAGAAGGTTTGCAGATCGGCGACGATGTGCTGACAGCCGAGGGACGCGCCGTCACGGTGAAATGGGTTGGGCGGCAGAGCGTCAAGACCCGCTTCGGCGCGGTCGAGCGTCTGGCCCCGGTGCGCATCCGGGCCGGGGCACTGGGCGAGGGGCTACCGCATAGCGACCTGACGGTGACCGCCGACCATGGCATGATCGTCGATGGCGTGATCTGCCACGCTGGCGCCT
>NZ_MNBL01000101.1 GCF_001879695.1 Nioella sediminis | reverse complement strand
GGGCACTGGGCGAGGGGCTACCGCATAGCGACCTGACGGTGACCGCCGACCATGGCATGATCGTCGATGGCGTGATCTGCCACGCTGGCGCCTTGGTGAACGGCGAGACGATCACCCGTGTCCCGCTGGCGGAGATGGGTGAGAGCTACACCGTCTATCACATCGAGACCGAGGCGCATGAGATCATCCTCGCCAATGGCGCGCCTGCCGAGACCTTCATCGACAATGCCTCCCGCAGGGTCTTCGACAACTGGGCCGAGTTCGAGGCGCTTTATGGCGACGTGCCCGAGATGGCGGAACTGCCCCTCCCCCGTGCCATGAGCGCGCGGCAGGTGCCTGCCCACATCAGGGCGCGGCTTTGCCCCGCGAAGGTCGCCTGACGATCCCGCGTAGGAGAGACCGGAGACCGGCACGGTAATCCCGGATCGGTTGTCGGTTATCTGGCGGGGGGACTGGGCGGCCCAAAGGCTGTTTGCTTGCAGGGGGTCTGTAGGGAGGGTGTGTTTGCCCCCTACAGCACCACCTCTGCCAGCGCCTTGGGGTGGTGGGTCAGCGGCTCCCACCCGTCTTCGGTGATGATGAAGCTGTCGCCCACCTGCGCGCGGAAGGTCTCGACCGAGACCGAGCCATCAACCGCCAGCACCATGCCGGGCTGGATGATCGTCGTGTCGCCGGTCACCAGTTGCGGTTTCTCGAGGAAGCTGAAGCCCGTCGCCCGCCCGCAGCGAAACGGGTATTCGAAGCCTGCGCCCTGGATCACCTCGGCATAGGCGGCGTGGACGCTTTCGGCGGTCACGCCGGGGCGCAGCGCGTCGAGCGCGGCTTTCTGGCTGGCCACCGCGACCTCGTAGACCGCGACCTGATCTGAGGGCGCGTCGCCGATCCAGAAGGTCCGGTCGAACCCCAGCTTGAACCGGTGGAAATTGGTCATCCCGCAGAAGCACAGGAACACCGGTTCGCCCCGCCGCATGATCCGGGTCGAGGCGCGGTGGTGGGTTTTCACGATGTCGCTGCCTGAGGCCATGATTTGCAGGAAATGCGTGTTGGGTGACATGTCGGTGTCGTCGTAATGGGCGGCCAGAAGCTCCGCCGCCTTGCGGGTGCCCGCCTGCGAGGTGGCGATGGCGACCTCGTATTCCGGCACCCCGTCGGCAATCGCACCGCGGCCTGCCGCCATCATCGCATCGGCGACCTGCCCGGCATGGCGGGCCAGTTGTAGTTCTTGCTCTGACTTGATCATGCGCATGTCGGCAAGGATCGGGGTCACGCTGGTGATGGTCTGTCCGGTGGTCAGCTCATCCACATAGGCCCGCACCAGCGGTGGCATATGATGGGGTTCAAGGCCAATGCTGGCGGCCCCCTTCAACGCACCGGGCAGCTCTTCGCGCCATTCGGCGCCCATGCCGTCGTTCCAGGCGGCGATCCGGTCCACCCGGGCCGAGGCCAGCGCAGAGTTGAGGTCGATCGTGGGGGTGATCAGCAGGCTGTCGCCGTCACGAGGAACCACAAGAATCGTGGGCCGCCCGAACTCCATATGCAGGTAGTCGTAGTAGCCGGTGAGGTAGTAGACATTGTCGTCATCGGTGATCAGTGCGATGTCCATCCCTGCTTCGGCCATACGGTGACGCAGCGATTGCAGGCGGTGTTCGAACAGGGGCATGGCGACACTCCTTTGAGTGATGCTCAGAGATCGACCACCAGTTTGCGCAGCTCAAACTTCTGGATCTTGCCGGTCGAGGTCTTTGGCAGTTCCTGGAACAGGACGCGCTTGGGGGTCTTGAAGCCTGCCAGCCGTTGGCGGGCGAAGGCAATCAGGTCGGCCTCGGTTGCCTCGACACCCGGTTTCAGTTCCACGAAGGCGCAGGGCACTTCGCCCCATTTGTCATCGGGCTTGGCCACCACGGCACAAAGCAGCACGGCGGGGTGATGCATCAGCGCGCCTTCCACCTCGACCGAGCTGATATTCTCGCCGCCCGAGATGATGATGTCCTTGGCGCGGTCGGCGATCTGGATGTAGCTGTCGGGGTGTTGCAGCGCGATGTCGCCGGAATGGAAATAGCCGCCCCGGAAGGATTCGGCGGTGGCGCGGGGGTTCTTGTAATAGCCTTTCATCACCGAATTGCCGCGGATCATGATTTCGCCGGTCGCAGCGCCGTCCTGCGGGATCTGGTTCATGTCGCTGTCGGTTACGATGATGGGTTCCATATTGGGCAGTGCGACGCCCTGACGGGCCTTGATCGCGGCGCGGTCTTCCTGGGCCAGTGCGCCCCATTCGTCATCTTTCCAGACGCATTCGGTGGCGTGGCCATAGGTTTCGGTCAGGCCGTAAACCTGGGTGACGTTGAAGCCCATGGGCTCGATCGCGGCGAGCGTTGCGGCGGCGGGGGGGGCGCCTGCGGTGAAGACCTCGACGATGTGATCAAAGGCGCGGCGGTCGGCCTCGGATGAGTTCACGATCATGTTCAGCACGATGGGCGCGCCGCCGAAATGGGTCACGCCCTCATCGGCGATGGCGTCGTAGATCGCCTTGGCGGTCACGTCGCGGCAGCAGACTACGGTGCCGCCAAGCGCGGGCAGCATCCAGGTGTGGCACCAGTTGTTGCAGTGGAAGAAGGGCACGATGGTCAGCAGGCGGGGATAGAGCGTCATCCGCCAGGAAATCGGTGTGCCCATGGTGATCAGATAGGCGCCGCGATGGTGGTAGACGACGCCCTTGGGGCGGCCCGTGGTGCCGGAGGTGTAGTTGAGCGCGATGCTCTCCCATTCATCTTCGGGCATGATCCATTCGAAATCGGCATCGCCCTCGGCCAGCAGATCCTCATAGGTCAGGTGACGGCCAGAGGCGGGGTAGCCGGCCTGTTCGTCGGGAACCTCGACGATGAGCGGCAGATCTTCGCTTTCCATCTCCTTCATCGCCGCTTCGACCGCGCCGAGGAACTGGGTATCGACCAGCACGACCGAGGCTTCGCCATGGTCGAGGATGTAGCTGATGGTGCCGACTTCGATCCTTGTGTTGATCGTGTTCAGAACCGCCCCGCAGGCAGGCACGCCAAAGAGCGCTTCGGCCTGGGCGGGGACGTTTGGCATGACGGTGGCGACCACGTCACCCGGCGCGACGCCACGCCCGGCAAGGGCAGAGGCCAATTGCGAGACGCGGGCATGGTATTCGGCATAGGTCTTTCGGAACGTGCCATAGACCAGCGCCTCGACCTGCGGATAGACCAGCACGGCGCGTTTGAGATGCGTCAGCGGCGTCAGCGGCACGAAATTCGCGGCGCGTTTCTCCAGCCCGGTTTCATCCTTCATCCAGCCCATGCGGTGTCCTCCTGCCGGTCGTCGATGCGATGATCGGGATGTTTGGCAGAGATTTTTCAAAAGAAAAGAGTTTGTGTGACGCAACGGCACCAAATGTCGGACATTTGGCGGTCCCGTATCCTGAACAGTCGCTAATGCAGGCTGCCGATGCACCGTGAACCGGCGCGCGCGCCGCCCGAGCAGGTGCTGTCCTGCATCGGGCTGCGAATCGCAGGGCAATTGCATCGGGACGTCTGTCGAGCAGCGGCTGATCCGGGTGGCGCTTTGTATGATGCTCCATTCAGAAAACTGGAAATGCTCTTTAAGGGGAAATGATCCGTTAATTATTATTGCTCGAAGTTTTTCATATTTTCGCCATTCTGAATCTCAATAAGAAACTCAATCAAACAATGGAATCGAGCGTGACCAAGCAGATCAGACACAGGGCCGTTGGAAAGGCCATCATTCCCGGTGCGGCGATGCTGACCGGGTTCGGCGGCGAGGCCTTGCCCCTGGGGTTGCAGGGGCGGACACCGGTGCAGACCCCCTATGGCGATCTGCCGGTCAGCGAGCTGACGCCGGGAACATTGGTGGAAACCTTCGAGGATGGATACAAGGAAATCCGCGCCATCATCCAGCGCCGGGCCTGGGCCAGCCCGTCCGAACGCTGCATGGAGCATTGGCCCTTTGAAATACCCGCAGGGGCGCTGGGCAATTGTGAGCCCTTGCAACTGATGCAGCATCAGGCGGTCATCTATGAAAGCGATCTGGTGGAAAAGATGACCGGCGATCCCTTCGTTCTGCTGCCAGCGAAGGCGCTGGATGGATATGGCGGTATCAAGCCGGTGGAACCCGTGGGGGATCAGCTGGTCTATGAACTGATCTTCGATCAGCCACAGGCGATTTGCGTGGGCGGCGGCACCTATCTGCTGGCCGACGATGCGCTGAGTTTCGAGGTGGCAATGGGGCATCTGAAGATCGTGGACAACTGCAAGGCGCTGAGCTGGGAAAAAGCGCGACTGCTGATGAAGCATATCGAGGCCGGGACCTTTGCCGAAGGCCGGGCGATGGTCGCGGCAGAGGCGGACTAGGCCGGTCTCGGCTTGCCATTCCTGCCGGGTGCAGGGTAGGCTTGGCCGTGACAACAGGAGTGCTCTGCCAGTGATCAAGTAAGGACCAACCCGTTTGCGTGGCCCCTTGGGGCCAAGTTGGACCTTGTTTGAGGAGCACTTGAATGCATCCCGTTATCTATGACGTGGCCGTGTCTTTGGACGGCTATATTTCCGGTCCCGAAGGGGACATTTCCGGTTTTGCCCATGAGGGGCCGGTGGTGGAAGACTATGTCGCCCGACTGGCGGGCTATGCCACCGCCATCATGGGGCGTGGCACTTACGAGTTCGGGTATCGCTTTGGCATGGAGCCGGGGCAGAACCCCTACACCCACATGCGGACCCATGTCTTTTCCGAGCGGCTGGAGCTGCCGGAAGAGCGGTCCGTGACCCTGCATCGCGGGGCAGGGCGGGCGCAGGTGGAGGCGGTGATCCGTGGGTCTGACGGGCCGGTCTACCTGTGCGGTGGCGGGGCGTTTGCCGGGGCGTTGCTGGGCTGGGGGCTGATCGACCGGCTGCGGGTGAAACGCGCGCCGATTGTTCTGGGCGGCGGTACGCTGATGTTCGGGGGCTGTCCGGTACAACCGGACCTGCGGCTGCATGCGCAGACCGTCTATGACGGCGGTTATCTCTATCAGGAGTTCGAAATCATCGGTTAGGGGATGACAAAGGGCGAGGCGGTGTGATCGCCTCGCCCAGTTGGTCTGCCGGTTTACGCGGCTGTCTGCGCCTGCGGCCCGAAGCGGCCATAGAAGCTGTGGCCCTTGCCTGCCATCTCGCGCAGCAGATCGGGGGTGGAGAAGCGGTCGCCATAGGTCTCGGTCAGCTGGTCACAGCGTTCGGCCGCATAGGGCGTGCCGAGCATGTCGAGCCAGCTGAACGGACCGCCGGACCATGGGGCGAAGCCCCAGCCGAGGATCGCGCCCACGTCGCCTTCACGGATGTCTTCCAGCACGCCTTCCTCCAGCGCGCGGACCGCTTCCAGAACCTGCGCGAACAGAAGCCGGTGCTGGACCTCGATCAGCTCGGGTTGCGCGTCCGCCTCCGGGTACTTCGCGGCCAGACCCTCCCACAGGCCCTGACGCTTGCCGTTGTCGTCATAGGCGTAGAAACCGGATTTGGACTTGCGGCCAAGGCGGCCCTCGTCGGCCATCCAGAACAGCACGTCATCGACGGCGGCATCGGGATAGGCATCGCCCATGGCGGATTTGGTGGCCTTGGCGATCTTTACCCCGAGGTCGATCGAGGTCTCATCCACCAGTTGCAGCGGGCCGAGCGGCATGCCAACCAGTTTGGCGGCATTCTCGATCAACGCCGGGGCCACGCCCTCCTTCACCATGCGAATGCCTTCGTTGATGTAAGGAATGATGCAGCGGTTGGCGTAGAAGAAGCGGGCGTCATTGACCACGATGGGCGTCTTGCGGATCTGGCGCACGTAGTCGAGCGCCTTGGCCACGGCGCGGCTGCCGGTTTCCTTGCCCTTGATGATCTCCACCAGCAGCATCTTGTCGACGGGGCTGAAGAAGTGGATGCCGATGAACTGCTCGGGCCGTTTGCTGGCCTTCGCCAGGTCGCTGATCGGCAGGGTGGAGGTGTTGGTGGCGAAGATCGCGTCCGTGGGGATCACGGCCTCGGCCTTTGCCGTCACCTCGGCCTTGACGGACGGGTCTTCGAAGACCGCTTCCACGATCAGGTCGCAGCCTTCCAGCGCGGCGTAATCGGTGGTCGCGGTGATGCGGGCCAGAAGCGCCTCTTTCTGCTCTTCCGTCACCTTGCGGCGCGAAATGCCCTTGTCGAGGATGCCGGTGGAGTAGCTTTTGCCCCGGTCAGCGGCTTCCTGCGTGCTGTCGATCAGCACAACCTCGATGCCCGCCTTGGCGGACACATAGGCGATGCCCGCGCCCATCATGCCCGCGCCCAGAACGCCGACCTTCTTGACGGTTTCATCGGCCACGTCAGGGCGGTTCGCGCCTTTTTCCAGCGCTTCCTTGTTGACGAAGAGGCTGTTGATCATGGCCGACGACGAGGGGTTCATCAGCACATTGGTGAACCAGCGCGCCTCGACCTTCAGCGCCGTATCGAAGGGCACCAACGCGCCTTCGTAGACGGCCGATAGCAGCGCCTTGGCCGCCGGGTAGACGCCCTTGGTCTTGCCGTTCACCATCGCGGACGCGCCCACGAAGGTCATGAAGCCGGAGGGCGAATAGGGCGCGCCGCCGGGCATCTTGTAGCCCTTCTGGTCCCATGGCTTGACGATATCGGCATCCTTGGCATTGAGGACCCAGTCTTTCGCAGCAGAGAGCAACTCGTCAGCCGGAACAACTTCATCCACGATGCCCGCGGCCTTGGCCTTCTTGGGGTCGGAAAGCTTGCCTTCCAGCAGGAAGGGGCTGGCCGTCATCGCGCCCATCTTGCGTGTCAGGCGGGTGGTGCCGCCCGCGCCGGGGAAGATGCCGACCATGATTTCCGGCAGGCCGATCTTGGCCTTAGGGTTGTCGGCGGCAAAGATACGGTGGCAGGAGAGCGGAATTTCGAGGCCAATGCCAAGCGCGGTGCCGGGCAGGGCGCAGGCGATCGGCTTGCCGCCCTTCAGCGTCTTGGGGTCCATGCCCGCGCGCTCGATCTTGCGCATGATGCGGTGGGCATTCATGATCCCGTCAAAGAGGCCCTTCGCGGGATTGTCGCCCGCCATTTCCTTCATCTTGGCAATGACCTTGAGGTCCATCCCGCCAGCGAAGCTGCCGGGCTTGCCGCTGGTCAGGATCACGCCCTTGATGGCGTCGTCAGCCAGCGCCTGATCAATCAGCGCCTCCAGCTCGACCCAGCCATCGAGGGTCATGACGTTCATGCTCTTTCCCTGAGTGTCCCAGAGGATGGTTGCGACGCCGTCGGCGTCTGTTTTCATGGTGAAATCGGTCATTTTTCGTCTCCCTTGAGCGGGGTGCCGTCTTTTCGGGTGAAGGTGAAACCGGATGCGTCGACGCTGATTTTCAGGTCGATATCGCTATACCAGCCGGTCTCGGTTTCCGTGCGGGTGCCGATGACGAGGAAGCGGGCCTCGTCGCCGGTTTTGTTGATGAAGCAATGGCCGTTGGGATCGCCCGCCTTGAAGGTCGCGCAATCGCCCACGGACATCGGCGTTTCGCCGTGGTCATCGACCAGCGTGCAGATGCCTTGCGTGACCATCACGAATTCGTCCTGCTGTTCGTGCCAGTGGCGCAGCGAGGATTTCGCGCCGGGGGCGAGGATCACGATATTCGCGCCGAACTGCGTCAGACCGCCCGCATCGCCCACGCGAAGCGAACTGCGCCCCTCCATCTCGGCATCATAAGGCGCGGGGTAGATGGAGCCGGTGCGGGCCTCCAGTTTGGTAAGGTCGATCTTGGGCATCAGACGCGCTCGATAATGGTGGCGGCGCCCATGCCGGACCCGATGCAGAGCGTGGCAAGCCCTGTTTCCTTGTCGGAGCGTTCCAGTTCGTCCAGAAGCGTCCCGAGGATCATCGCGCCGGTCGCGCCAAGCGGGTGGCCCATGGCGATGGAGCCGCCATTGACGTTGATCTTGTCCCAATCCGCGTCGAAGGCCTGCTGGAAGCGCATGACGACCGAGGCGAAGGCCTCGTTGACCTCGAAAAGGTCCAGATCGCCGATGGTCATGCCGGACTCGGCCAGGATCTTCTGCGTTACCGGAACCGGGCCGGTCAGCATGATGGTGGGATCGGTGCCGATCTTGGCGGTGGCGCGGATGCGGGCGCGGGGTTTCAGCCCCATGGCCTCGCCGAATTCCTTGTTGCCGATCAGAACGGCGGCAGCGCCGTCCACGATGCCCGAGGAATTGCCCGCATGGTGAATGTGGTTGATCCGTTCCAGATGCGGGTATTTCATCAGCGCCACGGCATCGAAGCCGGGCATGACCTCGCCCATATCCTTGAAGGAAGGCTTGAGGCCACCGAGCGACTGCATGTCGGTGCCGGGGCGCATGTATTCGTCATGGTCGAGGATCGGCAGCCCGTTCTGGTCAAAGACCGGCACGATGGATTTGGCAAAGCGATTGTCATCCCAGGCGGCCTTGGCGCGCTTTTGGGATTCGACGGCCAGCGCATCGGCCTGATCGCGGGTGAAGCCGTATTCTGTGGCGATGATATCGGCGGAAATGCCCTGCGGGACGAAGTAATTGTCCATCGCAATGGCGGGATCGACGGCAATTGCGCCGCCATCCATGCCCATGGGCGTGCGGCTCATGCTTTCGACGCCACCGGCGATATAGGCATGGCCCGCGCCGCCCTTCACCTGGTTGGCGGCAAGGTTCACCGCCTCCAAACCGCTGGCGCAGAAGCGGTTGATGGAGAGGCCGGGGATCGACTCGTCAAGGTCGGAGGCCAGAACCGCGGTGCGCGCGAGGCAGGCGCCCTGTTCGGCCACCTGGGTGACATTGCCCCAGATCACGTCCTCGACGGCGTGGCCTTCGAGATTGTTGCGGTCCTTGAGCGCGTTCAGCGC
Organism: Nioella sediminis; assembly: GCF_001879695.1. Lineage (GTDB taxonomy): Bacteria > Pseudomonadota > Alphaproteobacteria > Rhodobacterales > Rhodobacteraceae > Nioella > Nioella sediminis. The sequence goes on along the minus strand of NZ_MNBL01000101.1, from coordinate 20,350 downwards.
AATCGCGGATAGCCGCGCGGCGCTGACTTCGTGCAAGGAGCCGTCCTTGCGGCCCTTGCCGCGCGGGGTGCGGATGGCGTCATAGATATAGGCGTCGGTCATGGGGAATCCTTACGTCTCAGGTCTGTGGCAGGTCGGATGGAAGCGACCAATGGGTGTCGACATGCTCTCTGCAAGCGCGGGCGGCGCTGCGGGTTTCGGTTGCGGTGGAACAGGCCCTGTGCAGGGTATCGCGCGCATCCCGGAAGTTCTGGGAGGCCCAGAAGAGCGTGGCCAGAGCGGACAGGGTGGCAAGCGCGAAGCCAGCGAAGATCAGCGGAGCGTCACGCGGCAACCGCTCTGCCGGAATGAGAAGCGGCAGGGCGGTGATCACCCCCGTGCCGAAGAAGAGCAGCAGCGTTGCGGGGGCTTCGTAGTCGATCAGGCCGAGAAACACCGCCATCGCGGGCAGCACGGCCAGAAAGGTTGCGCCGAAGAGGCCGATGAAGGCGCTGCGGGGCAGCGGGTCCGTCCGTCCTCGGTAGGGTTTGAGAACGCAGGCAAGGCTCGCGCCTCCCACCAGCCCGCCGAGCAGGGCAATGGCGGCCATGATTGCGAAGGCTGCGGTCATTTGGCGGTCTCTTTCTCCGCCAGGGCACGCGGCATCAGGTCGTAGGGGTGTTGCCAGCCCGGCGTGTCTGACAGGCGGGTGAGCCAGGCGTCGATATGGGGCCAGCCGGCCCGGTTAAAGCCGAAGGGCTCGGGGTAATAGAGATAGCCGCAGCAGGAGAGATCGGCATTGGTCAGGCTGTCGCCCACGATCCAGTCGCGGCCCTCCAGATGGGCGTTCAGCGTGGCATAGGCGGCTTTCAGGCGGCCCTGCATGAAGGCGATCACATTGGCGTCGCGATGCTTCTCGGGCAGGAAGTTCATCAGGAAACGGGTCATCCCGGCCTGGGAAGACAGCTTGTGGTTGTCCCACAAGACCCACCGGAGGACCTCGTAGCGGTCTTCTGGCGCGCCGCCATGCTTGCCGGTCTTGTCCGTCACATATTGCTGGATGACGCCGGACTGGGTGAGCCTGACGTCGCCATCGACCAGAACCGGGGCTTCGCCCATTTCATTGATATTGGTGCGGTATTCGGGCGTGCGGGTTACCCCGGCGAAGAAATCGACAAAGATCGGTTCCCAGTCCAGGCCGGACAGTTCCAGCGCCAGCGCCGCCTTGTAGGCATTGCCGCTTTCCCCGAAGCAGTAGAGCTTGATCGTCATGCGCCATCCTCCCTGGCCAGTGTCGCGCAGCTGGGGGATTTCGCATCCTCGTCGCCATTGGGCTTGAACCAATGGCGCTCAAAGAGCGTCCCCCCTGCGGGGTATTTTCGCAAAGAAGACGGCTCATAACGGATTGTTAAGGTTAATCGCCTAGCTTCCGAGTCGCGGTACAGGCTGGGGAGCCGATGACCGCCAAAGGAGAAGGCATCCTGTTTGTCGCGCCGCCCTGCTGGCCCGGTTCGGGCTTCGATGTGCCGGTCGGCAAACGGGATGTCTCACCCCTTCTTCTTTGCAAAAATACCCAAATCCTTCGCTTTCCGCCCACGCGAGGCGTTTACCGTTTTCGTGTTTCCAGTTCCGAATTGAACAGCCGGATGCGGTGGGTGAAATTGTCGTCATCCACCACGCTTTTCCAGTTCTCGAAGAGGAAGGACAGAAACTCCCCCTCATCAAGCCCGGCCTCACCGGCCAGTGCCCTCAGTTTGCGATACCCGTCTTCGGACATCGCGATATTGGGGCGGCGGGTGAGGCGCAGGCGTTTGGGCATTGGTCCCTCTCAGAACTGGTCCGCGGTCAGGCCCATGACGGTGTCGGCGCCGGACTGGATCCGCGCCAGATGCATGCCCGTGGCGGGCAGTTGGCGGGTCATGTAGTAGCGCGCGGTCACGAGCTTCGTCTCATGAAAATCAGGGTCTTCGGTGCCGTTTGCAAGGGCCTCAAGCGAGGTTTTCGCCATCCGCGCCCACATCAGCGCGAGGCAGACATGGCCCATCATATGCATGAAGTCGACCGACCCGGAGAGAGCGGCGTTGGGGTTTTTCATACCGTTCTGCATGAAGAACATGCCTGCGGCCTGAAGATCCTTCGACGCCTGCTTGAGCGGGGCCACATAGGGCTCCATCGCTTCGTCGCCATTGTCCTTACAGAAGGACTTGACCATCTCGAAGAAGGCCATCACGTGCTTGCCGCCATCGGCTGCCAGCTTGCGGCCCACGAGGTCGAGCGCCTGCACGCCATTGGCGCCTTCGTAGATCATCGCGATCCGGGCGTCGCGGGTGAACTGCGACATGCCCCATTCCTCGATATAGCCATGGCCGCCATAGACCTGCTGGGCCTGAACGGTCATGTCATAGCCCTTGTCGGTCAGGAAGCCCTTGATGACCGGGGTCATCAGCGAAATCAGCCCGTCGGCATCGGCGTCGCCCCCGCGATGGGCCTGGTCGATGAGCGTCGCGCCCCACAGGACGAAGGCGCGCGCGCCCTCGGTGAAGCTTTTCTGATCCATGAGGTTGCGGCGGATATCGGGGTGCACGATCAGCGGATCGGCGGGGCCGTCGGGGTTTTCCACGCCGGTCACGGCGCGGCCCTGAAGCCGGTCCTTGGCATAGGCCAGCGCGTTCTGGTAGGCGACCTCGGCCTGCGCGAGGCCTTGCATGCCGACGCCAATGCGGGCCTCGTTCATCATGGTGAACATGGCGCGCATGCCCTTGTGTAGATCGCCAAGCAGCCAGCCCTTGGCCCCGTCATAGTTCATGACGCAGGTGGAATTGCCGTGGATGCCCATCTTTTCCTCGATCTTGCCGCAGGCAACGCCGTTGCGCGCACCAAGGCTGCCGTCTTCGTTCACGAGGAACTTGGGCACGATGAAGAGCGACACGCCCTTGATGCCCTCGGGGCCGCCGGGGATCTTGGCCAGAACCAGGTGGATGATGTTCTCGGCCATGTCATGTTCACCGGCCGAGATGAAGATCTTCTGCCCGGTGATGGCATAGCTGCCATCGTCCTGCGGCTCTGCCTTGGTGCGCATGAGACCCAGATCGGTGCCGCAATGGGGCTCGGTCAGGTTCATGGTGCCAGTCCATTCGCAGGCGATCATCTTGGGCAGGTATGTTGCCTTCTGCTGATCGGAGCCATGCGCGAGAATGGCCGAGGCTGCACCATGGGTCAGGCCCTGATACATGGCGAAAGCCTGGTTGGAGGCTGCGAACATTTCCAGCGTGGCCGCGCCCATGACGAAGGGCATGTTCTGGCCGCCGAATTCCTCGGGCATGTCCAGACCCGGCCAGCCGCCTTCGCGGACCTGGTCGAAGGCGGCCTTGAACCCGGTGGGGGTGCGCACGACGCCGTTTTCCAGCACGCAGCCCTCTTTGTCGCCCACGACGTTTAGGGGCGCCAGAACCTCGGAATTCAGCTTGCCGCATTCTTCCAGAATGGCAGCGGTGAAATCGCGCTCCAGCTCGTCATAGCCGGGGATGGATTGCTCGGTCACCTTCAGCACGTCGTGCAGGATGAATTGCATGTCCTTGGTGGGGGCGGTGTAGCTCGGCATCTGGTCCTCCCGAAGAAGCAGAAAAGGGTATCAGGCTGATTTCTGGCCGCCGGACAGGCTGGCCAGCATGTCATCGACCATGCCCATCTGAGATTTCATCTCGTCTATGGCATCGTCCAGTTCGGCGCGGCGGCGTTCCAGGTCATCGAGCCGTTCGCGCGCCACTTCCAGCGTGCGCTTGAGCTGCGTTTCCTGTTGGTCGCCGACATAGTAGAGTTCGAGGAGCTGCCGGATTTCCTCCAGGCTGAAACCGAAGCGCTTGCCGCGCAGGATCAGCTTCAGCCGCGCCCTGTCGCGCCGGGTGAACAGCCGTTTCTGGCCTTCCCGGATCGGGAAGAGCAGTTCCTTGGACTCGTAAAAGCGCAAGGTGCGCGGCGTCACATCGAACGCATCGCACATCTCGCGGATCGACATGGTTTCGGGATCCATGAGGTCACCTGTGGTCATAAACATCGTTGTGTGGGTCCCGATTTGCGATTCTCGGGGACAGCTTACAAGAGAAGTTTACGTTAACGTAAAAGAGACGTCGCGTCACTTTTGAAATTGACCGCGCGTCAGCGGATTTTTGCGCGACTCCTGCCACCACCGCGCAATACCTGGTGACGCCAATCCATCCCGGAACCTGCCGATTCTATCGGCTTCAAACAGGGGGTGCGTGGGCGCGGGACGCGTTGGAAACGCTGTTCGACGATGGCCCGTCGCGCGACTTGCTTTCGATTATCGGGCGCAGTAGCGTGCGGCATCAGATTGCTCTTAAGGTCTTCACGATTTTGATACAGATCGCCAAACGGGTTTTCTCCCGCGCGGTAAAGCGCCTGGGTATCTCGTACAAACTTGGGACGCACTTGCATCTGGCGCCGATCAATTGGCTGCGGAGCGATGCGGGCATGCCGCCCATGCCGTTCAATCAACCGTCTCTCGTTCTTCCCCATCTGGCCAATCGGCCCCGCTGGTCACATCTGAAGGATCTGCAAGAGGCGGACCTGTGCGCCCACGCCAAGCCACTGGATCGTGTCATTGATCCGCTTCCGACGTCCATCGCCGAGCCCTTTGCGCAGGCCCCCAAGATCGCACGCCTGCATCTCGCCGGGCCGCAGCAGGTGAAAACGGCAAGGGTGCATGTTTTCCGGGATGTTCTGTTTGCCAATCGCGGAGATCGCTTTTGTATCATGCGTGGCGACCGTGTTGATGCACAATCCACGGCTCTTCCCGGCCCGGCGATGGCGCAGCAGATCGCTGCGGGAAGGGTGACTCCGATCCGGGTGATGGCCTATTGCGGCGACCGCCATAATCCTGGAAATCCGGCCCATTTCGTCGCCGATCAACTGACCAGAGGGCTGATCCTGCGTGATACCTATGGCGTGGCGTCAGAAGACATCTATCTGCCCGAAACCTCGGCCCCGCTGAACCAAGTGATGCAGCACGCCCTTGATCCCGGTTTTCAGACGGCACGCCCGGGTCATGTCTACAGCGTGGGCAGTTTGGTGATGAGCAGCGATTCACTGGGCGCGCACAGCCACAGTCACCCGTTCCACTATTGTGATGCAGAGCTGATGGCGGAAATGGCAGCCGCTGCTGAGCGTGCGGTCGGAGCTGTTTCGGATCATGGCAGGAAAATCTACCTTTCGCGCATGGGGATGCGCCGGAGGCCCCTGAGCAATGAAGCTGAGTTGCAGGCCGCATTGGAGGCCGAAGGATTCACCACGATCCGGATGGAGGCGCTGGACGGCGTCGGCCAGCTTGGGGCCATCATGGGAGCCGATGTCATCGTTGCGCCTCATGGGGGCGCGCTGACCTCGCTCTTCGCGGCAAAGCCCGGATCGCGCTGCATCGAGATGTTCCACCCGCAAAAGGGAACAGCGGCCTTTGCAATGATCGCCGCCCGACGCGGCCTGAACTATGCGCCTGTGTTCGGAGAACCGCTGTCAGGCGATGCCTGGCGCGTCGACATCCCCGAGGTTCTCGCGGCGATCCGCGGGGACTAGATCGACCGAAGCGTGGTCAGCCCTTCAGGGCATTCAGTTTGCTTGACGGCCTCTATTTGAAAACATCGCGCATGCGTTCCAGTTCGACGATGATCTCGTCCAGTTCGTCCCGGCGGCTGCGCAATTCATCCAGCTGTTTGCCAGCCATTTCCATCCAGACCTTGCGTTGCAGGCGCTGTTCCGGGTCGGCGTTGTAAAGCTCCAGCCACTGACGCAGGTCTTCCAGCTTGAAGCCGAAGCGACGGCCCCGCAGGATCAGCGTCATGCGGGCCACTTCGCGCGGGCCATAGAAGCGCTGGCGGCCTTCCTTCTCGGGAAACAGCAGCTCGATATACTCGTAGTGACGCAAGGTGCGCGGGGTCACGTCGAACCGTGCGCACATCTCTTTGAATGTCAGCCTTTCCTCAGCCATGGTCGTCCCGCTCTGTCTTGACTCTTGCCGTAACGGGATTGTGCATCAGGGTTGCGGGGAATGCAAAACCGTGTTCCCTGTTTCATACTTCGAATACCCGAAAGAAGAGGGGAGGGACCGCCCATGACGCTGAAAGCCGGCGAAAAAGCCCGCATCGCCAAGCAGTTCATCGAGGCGATTCCGTTCTCCAAGGCTCTGGGCATGAACCTTGACGATATCGGTGACGGGTTTGCCGTGATCTCGATGCCATGGTCGGAGGATCTGGTGGGCGATCCGCAAAGCGGTGTCATTCACGGCGGTGCCGTCTCGGCCTTGATGGACACATGCGGCGGTGCGGCGGTGATGAGCCACCCCGACGCGCCCGCAGGTACCGCGACGATTGATCTGCGCATCGACTACATGCGCCCGGCGACCCCCGGTCAGCGGATCATCGCGCGGGCGGAATGCTATAATGTGACCCGGTCCGTGGGCTTTGTCCGTGCCAGCGCATTCGATGAGGATGAGGATCGGCCCGTGGCCACCGCAGCCGGAGCCTTTACCGTGGAACGCCCGAAGGAAAAGGAGGCCAAGGCATGAACCGCCCCCGCCCCGAACCCGTTCAGGTCGTCAAGGAACGTCGCGACCGCGCGCTGGAGCTGCTGGTGAAGGGCGTGCCCTATGCCCGCTTCATGGGAATCGAGTTCGACCGGCGTGGCGATGAGCTGACCGCGATCATGCATTATGACGAGAAGCTCATCGGCAACCCGTTCCTGCCCGCACTGCACGGCGGGGCGATTGCCTCCTTCCTGGAGATGACAGCGATCATCGGGCTAAGCTGGCAGACCCTGTGGGATGATATCGAAACCGGTCGCACCGCCGCCGAGGACCTGTCGCCCGAAACCATGCCGCGCCTGCCCAAGACCATCGACTTCACCGTCGATTACCTGCGCGCCGGGCTGCCGCGCGATGCCTATGCGCGGGCGCGGGTGAACCGGTCGGGCCGCCGCTATGCCAGTGTGCATGTGGAGGCGTGGCAGGACAATCGCGACAAGCTTTTCGCGCAGGCCACCGGGCATTTCCTGATGCCCTCGCGCAATGGCAACGGGGCGCGTGTTGGCTGAGAGCGCGGGCGCGGCTGACGCCATTTCCCACCAACGGGTTCTGAAGATCGCGCTGCCGATCATGCTGGCAAATGTGACGGTGCCCATACTGGGTGCCGTCGATACCGGCGTGGTGGGGCAGATCCCCGAGGCCGCGCCGATTGCCGCCGTGGGGGTGGGCGCCATCGTGCTGTCCGCCATCTACTGGATCTTCGGCTTTCTGCGCATGGGCACCACCGGTTTGACCGCGCAGGCCGCGGGCGAGGGGAACGGGCCAGAGGTCGTGGCGCTGCTGACGCGGGCGCTGATGATCGGGCTTGCGGGCGGGGTCGCACTGATTGCGCTGCAACGGCTGATTTATGCCGGGGCCTTTTGGGTCACGCCCGCAAGTGACGAGGTCGAGGGGCTGGCGCGCGGCTATATGGCGATCCGCATCTGGTCGGCCCCTGCGGCCATCGCCATGTACGGGATCACCGGCTGGCTGATCGCGCAGGAGCGGACGCGCGCGGTGCTGGGTCTGCAACTGTGGATCAACGGGGTGAATGTGGTTCTTGACCTCGTCTTTGTCCTGCAACTGGGCTGGGGGGTGGAGGGCGTGGCCTTTGCCACCTTCATCGCGGAATGGTCGGGGCTGTCGCTGGGCCTGTGGCTGTGCCGGGGGGCGTTCGCCGGGCCGGGCTGGAAGGACTGGGGCCGGGTCTTTGACCGCGTTCGGCTGAAGCGCATGGCTGTGGTGAATACCGATATCATGATCCGCTCGTTGCTGTTGCAGACGATTTTCGTCTCGTTCCTGCTGCTCGGGGGGCGGTTCGGGGATGTGACGCTGGCCGCCAACCAGGTGCTGCTGCAGTTCCTGCATATCACGGGTTATGCGCTCGATGGCTATGCCTTCGCCGCCGAGGCGCTGGTGGGGCAGGCCTTCGGAGCCGGACGACGGGGGCTGCTGCGCAAGGCGGCTGTGCGCTGTTCGGCCTGGGCCATGGGAACGGCGGTTCTGCTGGCCATCGGATTCGCGGTGCTGGGGCCTTGGTTGATCGGCGTCATGGCTAAGGATGCGGAGGTGCAGGCCGAGGCGATGCATTACCTGCCCTGGATGATCGCCGGGCCGATCAGTTTCCTGGGGCTGATCATGTTCGACGGGATCTTTATCGGCGCCACGCGGTCTGCCGATATGCGCAACATGATGATCATCTCGGCGCTGATCTATTACGCGGCATTATGGCTGTTGCTGGAGCCGATGGGCAATCACGGGTTGTGGCTGGCGCTGCACATCTCGTTCATCGCGCGCGGAGTGACGCTTGGCGCGCGCTACCCGGCCCTGGAGCGCGCTGTGGGCTAGGCGCTGGGAAGGATTTTCGAAAATCCTTTTCAGAAAAATCTTCGAAGATTTTTCCACCGCCCGGCCGCAATCGCAGTGTTCAAATCCAGTCGCTGCGCCCGGTTCCCACGGCGTCGGCCACCGTCGCGAACCCGTCGCGCGCCAGCAGCTCATCCAGCCCGTGCGCGATTTCTGCGGCCAGCGATAACCCGCCATAGACCAGCGCCGTATAGAGCTGCACGGCCGAGGCGCCCGCGCGGATCTTGGCATAGGCCTGTTCCGCCGACCCCACGCCGCCCACGCCAATAAGCGGCAGCTTGCCCTCGGTCAGCTGCGACAGCTGTGCCAGCACGCGGGTGCTCATCTCGAAAAGCGGTGCGCCGGAAAGGCCGCCCATCTCGTTTCGATGCACGCTTTGCAACCCGTCGCGGGACCGCGTTGTGTTGGTGGCGATGATGCCCGAGATTCCGGAGCTGAGCGCCACTTCGGCGATATCGGCGATCTCCGCCTGATCCAGATCGGGCGCAATCTTGAGGAAGACCGGTATCGCCATAGGCAAGCTTCCCCGAACCTCCATGACGCCCGCGAGCAGCGCCTCAAGCGCCGCCTTGCCCTGCAGATCCCGCAGGTTTTCCGTGTTGGGAGAGGAGACATTGACGGTCGCGAAATCCACATGCGCGCCGCAGCAGGTCAGGACGCGGGCGAAATCGGCGGACCGGTCGTCGCTGTCCTTGTTGGCCCCAAGGTTCAGCCCCACCACCGCGCCCTTGGGGCGGGTGGCCAATCGGGTCGCAATCGCCTCCATCCCGTCATTGTTGAACCCGAAGCGGTTGATGGCGGCGCGGTCCTCGGTCAGGCGGAAGAGGCGCGGCTTCGGGTTTCCGGGCTGGGGGCGGGGGGTGGCGGCGCCAACTTCGATAAAGCCGAAGCCTGCGCGCGACAGAGGGGGCAGAGCGGTTGCGTTCTTGTCAAACCCTGCCGCAAGACCGACCGGATTGGGCAGGGTCAGGCCCGCAACGGTCGTGCGCAGCCGGTCGGAGGTCACGGTGCCGGGCAGGGGTGCTAGGCCCATGTTCAGCGCCTTCAGCGCCAGACCATGCGCGGCCTCCGGGTCCATCCGGCGCATCAGCGCCATGCCCATCCGTTCCAGCATCTCAGCCCTCCAGATCGGGGAAAACGTGGCGACCGTCCACCAGCGGCAGAGGCTTGGACCAGAGAACATCCGCCAGCCGCAAGGGCGCGTAAAGATGCGGGAACAGCGCCCCCCCGCGCGAAACCTCCCATTTCAGGGCGTCTCCAAGCGCATCAGTCTCCAACGCCAGCAGAACCAGCCCGTCCGCCCCCGCAAAGTGCTTGGCGGCTGTCTCGGCGGATTGCTCGGCGGTGGAAAAATGCACGAAGCCGTCAGCGATATCCACAGGCGCCCCGGCGCTTTCGCCCCTGGCCTGCAGCTCGGCCCATTCCGGGGCCCGGAGGATCTTGTAAATCAGCATGAGCCGGACTTGGCCCGAGAGCGACCCGGCGTCAAGTGTCACATCACGGTCATCGACCCCCTTTACTTGCGCGATGGCCCCCGCCAAGCTGTGGGGATAACACATAACAGGGAGTCTTTTCCGATGTTTGCTCGAATCCTGTGTTCGACGGCCATGCTCGTTGCCCTCGGCACGACTGCTTCTGCCGACGTGACCCTTCATATTCTCCACATCAACGACCTTCACAGCCGCATCCAGCCGATCAACCGCTTCGACAGCACCTGTTCGGCGGAAGATGACGCCGCAGGCGAATGCTTTGGCGGCGTGGCGCGTGTGGCGACCGCCATCAACACCCTGCGCGACGAACTGACCGCCGCAGGCGAGAACGTGATCGTCATGGACGCGGGCGACCAGTTCCAGGGCTCGCTCATGTACACGACCTTCAAGGGCGATGTGGAAGCCGAGATGATGGAAGCCATCGGCTTTGACGTCATGGCCGTGGGCAACCACGAGTTTGACGACGGCCCCGGCAACTTCCGCCGCTTCCTCGATACGGTCAGCTTCCCGGTGATTTCGGGCAACCTGGACCTCAGCCAGTCCGAAGAGCTCAACGGGCAGGTGGAAAGCTATGTGGTGCTCGACGTGAATGGCCATCAGGTGGGCGTGATCTCGGCGCTTGCGACCGATACCGCCGAAACCTCCAGCCCCGGTCCCAACGTGATCTTCCAGGACGAGATTGATGCGATCCAGTCCGATGTGGATGAGCTGACCGAGATGGGCGTCGGCATGATCATCGCGCTGACCCATGTGGGCCTGCCGCAGGACATGCGGATTGCCGAAGCCGTGACCGGGCTTGACCTGATTGTCGGCGGCCATTCGCACACGTACCTGTCGGCGGATGATCCCGACCGGCACGGGCCTTATCCGACCTGGGTCGATGGTCCCGATGGTGCAATGGTGCCGATCGTGCAGGCCTATGCCTATTCCAAGTATCTGGGCCACCTTGAGGTGACCTTCGACGATGACGGCAACCTGATCTTCGCCGACGGCAACACCATGCTGCTGGATGCCTCGGTCGAGCCCGATGCGGCCATCGCGGCGCGCGTGGCTGAACTGGCGGCCCCGATCGAGGAAGCCATGGCCGAGGTTGTGGCCGAGGCTGCCGACGTGATCGACGGCTCGCGCGACAATTGCCGGGCCCGTGAATGCCAGATGGGTGTTCTGGTGGCGACGGCCATGCTGGACCGCACCCGCGATCAGGGCATGGATGTGGCCATCCAGAACGGCGGCGGTCTGCGGGCGTCGATCGACGCGGGCGAGATCACCATGGGCGAGGTCTTCACGGTTCTGCCGTTCCAGAACACCGTGGCCACCTTCCAGCTGTCCGGTGCCGGCATCATCGCCGCGCTGGAAAACGGGGTCAGCCAGGTCGAGGACGGCGCGGGCCGCTTCCCGCAGGTTGCGGGCATGCGCTATACGTGGACCCCGGCGGGCGAGCCCGGCAGCCGCATCGTGTCGGTCGAGATCGAAACCGCCGATGGCTTTGTGCCGATCGACCCGGAGGCGATCTATGGCGTCGTGACCAACAACTACATGCGCTCGGGTGGCGACGGCTACCGGATCTTCTCGTCCGATGGCATGAATGCCTATGACTTCGGTCCGGGTCTGGAACAGGTGGTGGCCGATTACCTGGCAGAAAACAGCCCCTATATGCCGACGCTTGAGGGCCGGATCATCGAGGCTGAATAAGCTGATCGACATTGCAGGATTGAGGCCGGGCAGGGAACTGCCCGGCCCTTTTCATTGCCATGCAATTCACGCAAATCGGGCTTCGCAGCTTGGCAATTGTCGTTTTTGTTGGCGCTAACATATTTGGCGTATCGAAACGCGAAACCTGAAGGGAGTTACCGATGTCCTTCGCTCATACCAAACTTGCCGAAGATGTCCGCAAATACGCCGCCTACCGCCGCACCCTGCGCGAGTTGAGCACTTTGCCGCTGCAAACCCGGCTCGACCTCGACATCTATTCCGGCGACATCCGCAAGATCGCGCATCGGGCCGTTTACGGCGCCTGATCCGTCAGGATGCGAGACCAGATGAGGGCCGGGCATCCGCTCGGCCTTTTTGCATTTGGCCTGCTTGCGGGGGCGGCAATGCGCGCCTAACGTCTGCCCATGTGCGGACGCATGACCATCACCCACAAGGTCGACGCAATGGCGCGGTTCGTGAATGCCGCGCCCGCCAATGATCTGCCGGACGGGCCGCGGTTCAACGTCTGTCCGACGCAGGCCGTTGGGGTGGTGACCTCTGCCGAAGGGTCGCGGCTCTATCGCCCCATGCGCTGGGGGTTTCTGCCGCGCTGGTACAAATCGCCCACGGGCGGGCCGCTGCTGATCAACGCCCGCGCCGAGACCATCGCCGAAAAGCCCGCCTTCCGGGACGCTTGCCGCCAACGTCGCTGTCTTGTGCTGGCGACCGGGTTTTATGAATGGACCAAGGATGCGGATGGCAAGCGCCTGCCCTGGTATATCCGGCCCGCCGACGGCGACCCGCTGGTGCTGGCCGGGATCTGGCAGGACTGGGCGCAGGGGGACGACGCGTTCACAACATTCGCCATTGTCACCTGCCCGGCGGGGGAGGGGCTCAGCCATATCCACCATCGCGAGCCTGTCAGCCTTGCACGCGAGGATTGGGGCAAGTGGCTGGGGGAAGAGGGCAAGGGGGCCGCGCTGCTGATGAAGGCTGCCCCGGCGGGTCGGTTCGAAAGCTACCGGGTGGACCCAAAGGTCAATTCCAACCGCGCCGAAGGGCCGGATCTGATCGAACCGATCTGAGCCATCTTGCCGGATCATGTGCCTGTTGCTAGGGCGAGGGGCAGCTTTCGAAAGGCCCCCGCCCATGTCCCGCACCACCGCCACCGGCATCGGTTTCATCGCCATTCTTCTCTGGGCGCTGCTGGCCTATTTCACCGCCGAAAGCGGGCAGGTGCCGCCGTTCCAGCTGACCGCGATGAGCTTTGGCATCGGCGGGTTGGCCGGGGCGCTGACATGGGTCGTGCGCCCTCAGGGCATTGCCGCCCTGCGCCAGCCCGCCAAGGTCTGGGCGCTTGGGATTGTCGGGCTCTTTGGCTACCATTTCCTCTATTTCACGGCCCTTCGGAACGCGCCCACGGTGGACGCGAGCCTGATTTGCTATCTCTGGCCGCTGCTGATCGTGCTGATGTCTGCACTTGGCCCGGGGGAACGGCTGGGGCTGCATCATGTTGCCGGTGCGCTCATGGGGTTTGCCGGGGCGGTGCTGATCGTGACGCGGGGGCAGGGGATCGCGCTCAATCCCGACTACGCTTTTGGCTATGGCATCGCCTTTCTGGCGGCGTTCTTCTGGTCGTCTTATTCGGTCCTGTCGCGCCGCTTTCGCGAGGTGCCGACCGATGTGGTGACAGGGTTCTGCCTTGTCACCGCGCTGTTGGCCACGGGTGCCCATCTGATGCTGGAGGACACGGTCTGGCCGCAGGGTGTGGGCGAGTGGCTCGCCGTGGTCGGGTTAGGCATAGGGCCGGTCGGGCTGGCCTTCTTCGTCTGGGATATCGGGGTGAAACATGGCGATATCCAGGTGCTTGGCGCAGCGAGCTATTCGGCGCCGCTGCTGTCCACGCTGCTGTTGGTCGCGCTCGGGGCAAGCCCCTTTACCTGGGTCATCGCCATTGCCTGCCTGTTGATCACTCTGGGGGCCACGGTTGCGGCAAAGGACATGATCCTGCGCCGCAAACCCCAATAGAAACAGGCCGCCCACGAAGGGCGGCCCAGTGTCAGTCCAGGGAGGAAATATTTGGACGGCTGCTCGATCATTGTTGATTCTTTTCCGTCTCGTAAACAATAGCAATCAATAATGGCCGAAATGGGGCGATTGTTTCCACTTTCGGTTTGATGCCAATCCGCTGCCCATTTCGTGAGGTGGAACTCCTGTATCGCCCGTGCTGCATTGCCTACGCCTGTCTGGCTCCCGTAGCCCGCCCGAAGGCTGAAATCGCTGCCCGTTTCCGACAGCTTTCCCGCCCAGAGGTCGCAGAAGACCCGTGACGGCGGGCCAGTCCTGTCCTATCTGCCGTAGGGCGAACAGGACGGAAGGATACAGGGTCATGGCCTATCTGCTCGGCGTGGACACGGGCGGCACCTATACGGATGCGGCGATCATCGACGAGGCGGCGCAGAGCGTGATCGGTGCGGCCAAATCCCTGACCACGCGGCACGATCTGGCCATCGGCATCGGCGGCGCTGTGGATGCGGCACTGGCGGGGGCCGGGATCGGGGCCGATCAGATCGCGCTGGTGTCGCTGTCGACCACACTCGCCACCAATGCACTGGTCGAGGGGCAGGGTGGGCGTGTGGCGCTGGTCTCTATCGGTTTTACCGAGAAAGACCTCGACCGTGGCGGGCTGACCGAGGCGCTTGGCCGGGACCCTCTGGTGTCCATCACGGGCGGGCACGGCCATGACGGGCGCGAGGCTGCGCCGCTTGATGAGGCCGCGCTGCTGGCGTCGGTAAGCGCGCTGAAGGGCGAGGTGGAGGCCTTCGCCGTCGTCTCTCGTTTTGCTACCCGCAACCCCGCGCATGAAAAACGCGCGCGCGACCTGATCGCGCAGGAAACCGGGCGGCCCGTGACCTGTTCTTATCAGCTGTCAGCCAAGCTCAATGGCCCCAAACGGGCGCTGACGGCGCTGCTGAACGCCCGTCTTGTCGGCTCCATCGCGCGGCTGGTGGCGGCTTGTGAGCGGCACCTTGCCAAGCTGGGAATTTCCGTACCGCTGATGGTGGTCCGCGGGGACGGGGCGCTGATCTCTGCGGCCATGGTCAAGGAACGGCCCATTGAAACCATCCTCTCCGGTCCCGCCGCCAGCCTTGTCGGCGCGCGTTGGCTGACCGGGGAGCGCGATGCGCTGGTCTCTGACATCGGCGGCACCACAACGGACGTGGCGCTGCTGAGGGATGGATTGCCAGAGATCGACCCCGAGGGCGCTCTGGTGGGCGGTTTCCGCACCATGGTCGAGGCGGTGGCGATGCGCACCACCGGGCTTGGCGGTGACAGCGAGGTGCATGTTCTGTCCGAAGGGTTGCAAGGGGGCGTGCGCCTTGGCCCCCGGCGGCTGATGCCGCTGTCGCTGCTGGCCCATGACCATCCCGAGATGGTGATCGAGGCGCTGGAAAAGGCGCTCAATGCCGAGGTGGCGCTGGACTATGCGGGCCGCTTCGTGGTGCCGATGGCGGGCGATCCGGCGGGTTTGCCGCCTCGTGATGCGGCGCTGCTGGAGCGGATCACGGAACCGATGCCGGTGCAGGGCCTGTTGAAGTCCCGGCTGGAAGGCGCGGCGCTCGATCGGCTGGTGGCCCGCGGGCTGGTGATGCTGTCAGGCGTCACGCCATCCGACGCCAGCCATGTTCTGGGCACCCTCACGGATTGGAATGCGGCGGCCGCACGACTGGGATTGCAGCTGATGGCGCGCAAGCGCGGGGGCAGCGGCAACCGGCTGGCGGACGGGGCCGAAACACTCGCCCGGATGATCGTGGGTCAACTGACGGAACAGACCGTCGATTGCCTGCTGGAAGCTGCCTTTGCCGAGGATCGCGCGTTCGCCGACCATGCCCCCGCAACCTTGGCCCGTCACGTATTGACCCGCTCGGGCCTGACCCCGCATCGGGGGATCGTGGAATTGACCACGCGGATCGGGGTGCCGGTGATCGGCCTGGGGGCGTCGGCCCCCAACTATTACCGTGCGGTTGGCGAGCGGCTGGACTGCAGGATGATCCTGCCGGAACATGCAGGCGTCGCCAATGCCATCGGCGCGGTGGTCGGGCAGATCCGGCAGATGGTTTCTGGCGTGGTGACCAGTGCGGGCGAGGGGCGCTACACGGTCCACCTGCCCGAGGGACCGACGCTTTTCGGGGACCGGGATGCGGCGCTTGACGCGTTGCAGGCCGCGTTGTCGCACCAAGCCAGCGACCGGGCGAAACGCGCCGGGGCCGAGGATCTGACCCTGACCCACACCCGCGATATCCGCGAGGTTGAAATCGAGGGAAGGTCGATGTTCGTGGAGGCGGAAGTGACCGTCACGGCCACCGGCCGCCCCCGCATCGCCCATGGCTGAGATCAGTCGCAGGCGGCAGTGACGATCACCTCGACCTTCAGCACGTCACGGGCGAGCTTCGCTTCGCCGCAGGCGCGGGCGGGCGCGTGGCCCTCGGGCACCCAGGCGTCCCAAACGGCGTTCATCTCGGCGAAATCGGCCATGTCAGACAGCCAGACGATGGCCTGCAGAATGCGGTCGCGCGACGATCCGGCCTGTTCCAGCAGCGCGTCCACACGGGCAAGGCAATCCTCGGTCTGTTCGGTCACGCTGTCGCCCGCGCCGACCTGACCACAGAGATAGGCCACGCCGTTATGTTTGACGATCTTGCTCATGCGCTGGCCGGTCTCGATCCGCTCGATCATATTATTCTCCTTCAGGGTCTGTTGCCCCTGTCTCGGCCATTGCCGCCAGTTCCGCAAGCGTCACCGGTTTCAGGGGGGGACGAATTCGGTAATAGCCCGTTTCGTCGGGGCTTTGCCCGGTCGTCTCGGACAGAAGGGATGTCACCGTCAGCCCGCAATAGCGCCCCTGGCACGGCCCCATGCCCGCACGGGTTAAGCTTTTGGCCTGATTGGGGCCAAGACAGCCAAGCGCGGCGGTCTGGCGGATCTCACCCGCCGTGACCTCTTCGCAGCGGCAGATGAGTGTGTCGTTATCGGGGCGAAGCGCCCCCGGATAAGGCGGATAGGCCGCATCAAGAAAGGGGCGAATGGCCAGTTCCCGCGACCGAGCGCGAAGCAGAGGCGCGGCGCGCCTGTCACGTTCCGATATGCTCAGGTGCCCGGCCTCCTCCGCCAGTTTCAGGGCCGCCAGACGACCCGAGAGCTCGGCCACCATCGCCCCGCCGATCCCGGCACCGTCACCCGCGATGAACAGGCCGGGCCGGTCAGTACCGCCCCATGCTTCCAGAACCGGCGTGAACGCCTGCTGTGCGCTGGACCAGCGGTGGCTGACCCCGATGGATCTCGCCACCTGCGTATTCGGGACAACCCCGTGATGCAGCAGCACAGTCTCACAGGCAATGCGGTGATCTTCGCCCCCTGCACGGAAGCAGAGGGCCTCGGCCTTATCCGTGCCCTCCACCGTCAGCCTGTCCGCCCCGGTGAACCGCTTCACCCCGGCGCGGCGCAATTCGCGTATCAGGCCAAGCCCCTTGGCCAGACCACGCCACCCCCGCAGGGCGCCGGGCAGGTGCCGAAGCGCGCGCGAAAGATCACCGCGCGTTTGCGTTTCGACAAGGGCCAGCGGAGGCACCCCGGCCCTGACCATCTGCGCGGCCACGAGGTAGATCAACGGCCCGCTGCCCGCCAATACGGCCCTCTGGGGCAGAACGCCGGAGCCTTTCAACAGGATTTGCGCAGCGCCTGCGGTCATGACGCCGGGCAGGGTCCAGCCGGGCAGGGGCATGGGGCGTTCCAGCGCGCCGGTGGCGATGAGCACCCTTTGCGCACTCACCTGCGCTGCGGTGCCATTGGCGGTGTAGGACAGCCGGAACCCGTCCTCGACGGCCCAGACAACGGCCCCGTGGATGTGTTGAACGCCGCTCTCGGCCAGCGCTGTCGTCAGGCCCGCGCCGTAGGAGTAGTCCGCCCCCAGAACGCGCACCCGGTCCGCGCTTGCCCGGCTGACATCGCGGTAAATCTGGCCGCCGGGGCGTTGTTGTTCATCCAGAAGCGCCACGCGCAGGCCCGCCTTTTCGGCGACAACAGCCGCCGCCATTCCCGCCGGACCTGCCCCGATGATCGCAAGATCGAACTCAGCCATGGGTGGCCCCTCTGGGCCGAGTTATGTCCATCCCTTCCGTGACACTCAGCATGCAGGCCTGACGCTGGATACCGTCGATCTCTACAAGGCAGTCGAAACAGGCCCCCATCATGCAGAACGGTGCGCGGGGGGCGCCGGAGACCGGCGTCTCGCGAAAGCTCCGGACCCCGGCGGCCAGTAGCGATGCGGCCAGGTTTTCGCCCTCGGGCAGCATCAGCTCCTTGCCGTCGACCTGCACGGGGACGAGCCGTTCCGGATGGGACAAAGCAACAAAGGGGCTGTCGGCGGGCATGACGGTTTCCAGACGGGCAGGGGGCCGCACGACAACTCGTAGCGCAAGGCGATACTCAGCGTCTACCGATCACCTTCGCCTAATGTCCGTAATAGGCCGTATAGATCCCGACCGCGCCCACCAGAACGAGGCTGAGCGCCCAGACAATATCGAGGTTGAACCAGGTGCGGGACAGGAATTTCAGGCCGAGCCACAGGTAGATGATCACGGCGATGATCCCGCCCGCCAGCGTCATCGCGAAGGTGTGGACAAGAGCCACGACGAAGGCGGTCAGCACGTTTTGGCCCATCAGGGCCTGCGCGGCCTCGTGCCCCTCGGTCGGGCCTGCGTCAATGCCGCAGATGCCCAGATAGATCGGCACCAGCATCAGCCCCGCCCCATGGGCGAGCGCGGCCAGGAACGACCAGAGCGCCAGCCGTGCGGGATGCACGCGGGCCAGAAAACGCGGGTGTTTGCGGTTGATCAGCAGGTAGATGCCCATGGCCACGACCAGCGCGCCCGCGCCGATGCGGATCTGCATCTCGTAGCTGACAAGGGCCGTCATCAGGGAAAAGGGCAGCAGGATTGCCGTCATCGACAGGAAATGCCCGGCTGCCAGCGCCACAAGCGCCTTGCCCATGGCGCTACGCTTGCCCTCCATCAGCGCGGCGGACACGGCAAGGGGCCAGCCCATGCCGGGGTTCACCCCGTGATAGAGGCCAGACAGAATGACGGCCCCCCAGAGGGCCGTCAAAGTGGTTATATCCGTGCCCATTCAGACGTTCGGATAGCAGAAGCTGTCGGTCGAGCAATCGCCGCCTTCCAGGCGGATCTGGTGGGCGCGCAGGCCTTCGGGGAAATTGATGTAGAAGTTCGGGTCAAGCTCCAGCCCGCCATTCTCACCCACATTCGCCATGACCATCTGGCCGCCTTCCGCACCGGGATAGAACTGTTCATCCCAAGTGGAATAGAGCGAGTTGGTCCAGTAGACCCGCTTGCCGTCGCGGCTGACCTCGACCATCTGCGGGCCGAAGGCGAACTCGCCACCGCTTGGATGCTTGGCATTGCGTGCGATACCGCCCAGTTCCACCTTGCCGGCGAGCTTGGGGTTCATCGGGTCGCTGACGTCGTACTGGTGCATCTCGCCCAGTCCCCAGCAGGCGACATAGAGATACTTGTCGTCGAGGCTGAGGTCGATATCGGTGACCAGCGGTGGCACGGCGGCAAAGCCCTGCAGAAGCGGCGGCAGGTTCTCCGGATCCTCGGGACGCGGGTCGATGGTGATGGTCTTCTTGGCCTGCCAGGTGCCATCCTCGCCCCGCCACCAGGTAAAGATCGCGCCTTGCAGATTGGTGGTGTCGACCACGACGCCGCAGAAGCCATAGGATTTCTTCGGGTCATGCGCGGGCCGGATTTCCAGCGCCATCTGGTGGTTTTCACCCAGGTCGATGGTCTGAATGTTCTTGCGCTTGCGCAGGTCCCAGAAATGGATCGAATGGCCATATTTGTTGGACAGCAGATCCTCCGCCACGATCCCGTTCTCGAACTGCGGCGGCAGGCCCCATTCGGAACTGACCATGTAATCCTGCGGCAGGTTCCACCAGAAATCGTAATGCTTGTCCTGCTTGCCCCGGTCCATTTCATACTGGCCGATGATCTCGAAGGTCTCGCAATCCATGATGAAGATGCCCGGAGGCCCGTCAGTGCCATCCTCGCCGCCGCCGCCGAGCGTCGAGACATAGATGCCTTCGGGCCCGCAATGGATGGTGTGGGGACGCGAATAGCCGGTCTTGGCGAAGACCTCTTCGGGCTCGATGATCTTGTGAATGCTGGCCTTCAGCGGGTCCTTCACGTCGATGACATAGATCCGGGAGGACCGGATGCCCGGCACGATCAGGTAGCGCCGTTCAAGGAAGGCGTGGCCGGTCAGGGGCGACAGCGACGACGAACAGGCGTTCCAGCCGAAATGGTGAAATTCGTCGCCCTTGTAGGGCATCATCACCGTGTGGACGATGGTGCCGTAGCTGTCGGATTTGGGGTCGAGATCGACCACGGCGATCCCGTCGGGCTGAGAACCGTCGGGGCTCAGCATCACGGTAAAGCCGTAGGTTTCCACCGGGGCCTGCATGGCAAGCTGCGCGGTGGCGTGGAATGTCGGATCCGGTCTGAGTGTCATTTTTTCCTCCCTTGAATGAACAATGCCCGTTCGGGCGCGACGTGAATTTCCTTCCCTTGTTGTCGCGGTGTGGCGCGGGTCTCCTCAAACCTCGGCCACGTTGCACAGTTGGATGGCGCCGCTGACGCGGTTTGCCAGATCAATGAGTTTCAGGCCGATCTCGGCGCGA
>NZ_MNBL01000100.1 GCF_001879695.1 Nioella sediminis | reverse complement strand
GCCCGACAGCACCGACGCTGAAGGTCGCGCCGATATTGCCAACCGATACCGGGGCCGCGACGCTGGCGATGCCAAGGTCAATCTCCTGGTCGCAATCGGCAAAGCCCCGCTGGGCAATGCGGGCGAAATCGGCGCGCAGGTCGGCCTCGGTCGTCTTTGTGTGTTCGGTATAGGCCTTGAGCGTGCCGTTGATGATGCACTCCTGAAATTCCGGCTCGGTAAAGGCCGCAATCGCCTTGGAGCAGGAGCAGGCATGCATGGGACGCACACCCAACCCGGGATGGATGAAGGCGCGGCCCGGGTCATCGGGCGTTTCCACATGGATGATTTCCACTTGGCTGTTGCGGAACCGGGCCAGAAACACTGTTTCGTTAAAGTTCACCGCGGCCGCCTTCAGCAGCGGCGCGGCGGCCTTGCGCACGTCGATATCGGACTTGCCAAGCAGGGCGATGCGAATGAGCCGCTCACCGATCACCACGCGCCCGTCATCGGCAGGGGAGTCCACCAGCCCCTGATCCTGCAGCGTCTGCATCAGCCGGTAACAGGTCGGTTTCGGCAGGCCAGTCGCCTTCTGGATCTCGCTCGCCGTGACCGGCCGCCCGGCAACGGCGACAAGCTCCAGAATGGCGATCAGGCGGTCCAGATGCATGTTGACGGAATCAATCCATGTTGCGAGACTTAGTCTCAAATCATGATAACTCGTATTCAAAAATCAAGATAAATCTGGGAGGGATCGAAAATGCGCACACGTGCGGCGGTT
>NZ_MNBL01000010.1 GCF_001879695.1 Nioella sediminis | reverse complement strand
CGCCGCCGTGCCGGCGGACGCCGCGGCCACGCAGACCGTGCCGGACATGCCGCCATCGACCAGATGCCCTGGCGCCTGCCGGTCAACCCCGACCGCCCGACCGAACCGATGCCCCCCGAGGGGGTTCAGGCGATCCACAAGGGTGCCATGCGGATATTGTCGGAGATCGGCATCGAGTTCCTGAACCCGGTCGCACGCGACCATCTTGCCCGTGCCGGTTGCAAGGTCGAGGGCGAAAACGTGAAGATGGACGAGGATTTCGTGATGGAAATGGTGGCGCGCGCGCCCGACCAATTCTCGATCACCCCGCGCAATCCCGACCGGAAACTGATTATCGGTGGCAATCACATTGTCTTTGGAAATGTCTCCTCGCCGCCCAATGCATGGGATATGGATCGCGGCAAGAGATCCGGTGATTTCGAGACCTACAAGGAATTTCTGAAGCTTACCCAGTATTTCAACTGTATCCATTTCGCGGGCGGCTATGCGCCGGAGCCGGTGGATGTGCACGCCTCGGTCCGGCATCTGGAATGCCTCTATGAAAAACTGACGCTGACCGACAAGGTGGCCCATGCCTATTCGCTCGGGCGGGAGCGGGTCGAGGACGTGATGGAGATGGTGCGCATCGCGGGCGGGCTGACGGAGGCAGAGTTCCGCGCCACGCCGCATATGTACACCAATATCAACTCGGTCTCGCCCCTGAAGCACGACTTCCCGATGCTGGAAGGCGCGATGATCCTGGCCGAGGCGGGGCAGGGCGTGGTGGTGACGCCCTTCACGCTGGCCGGTGCCATGGCCCCCGTGACGCTCTCGGGCGCGGTGACGCTGAGCCTGGCCGAGGGGCTGGCCGCGATCGCGCTGCTGCAATTCATCGCGCCGGGCTGCCCGGTGGCGATCGGCACGTTTACCTCGAATGTGGACATGAAATCGGGCGCACCTGCCTTTGGCACCCCGGAATATATGCGCGCCACCCAGATGACCGGGCAGATGGCCCGGTTCTACGGGCTGCCGATGCGCGCCAGCGGCGTCTGTGCGGCCAACGTGCCCGACGGTCAGGCGATGTGGGAAACCTGCCATTCGCTGTGGTCGGCGGTGCAGTCGGGGACCAACATGGTCTATCACGCGGCGGGCTGGCTGGAGGGCGGGCTGATCGCGAGCCCCGAGAAATTCGTGATGGATTGCGAAGTCTTGCAGATGATCCAGCGTTATTTCGAGCCGCAGCTATGGGCGACGGCGGACGAGGATATCGCCATCGACGCGATCCGCGAAGTGGGGCCGGGCGGGCATTACTTTGGCGTGCAGCACACGCAGGACCGCTATCAGACCGCGTTTTATTCCCCCTTCGCCAGCGACTGGCGCAACTATGAGGCCTGGGAAGCGGATGGCGGCACCTGGACGGCGGAGCGGGCCAACAAGATCTACAAGAAGATCATCGCGGAATTCGAGGCTCCGGCCATGGATGAGGCGGTGAAGGAGGAATTGCGCGCATTCGTGGATCGCCGGATTGCCGAGGGCGGCGCGCCGACCGATTTCTGAGATCATGGCTTTCCCGACCACGGAGCGGGAGGGCCCCCTGTAACGGCTTCTTAACCTCTTGGGTCTAGACCCGAGCGGCAGTTGAAGGGAGCCTGAGAATGCATGGTCTTGTGAACCGTGCCCTGCAGGGGTTTTTGATCGACACCTATGGAGAGGTGACCTGGGACGAAGTGTTGAGCCAGGCGGGACTGCCGGCGGGCGGGTTCGAATCCATGCTGCATTACGAGGATCGCCTGACAGGTGAGGTGATCGTTGCGGCCTCTGCCGTGCTGCACAAGGATCGTTGCACCCTGCTGGAGGATCTGGGCACTTACCTTCTGTCGCATCCAAACCAGGAAGGCCTGCGCCGCCTGATGCGCTTTGGCGGCGACTCGTTCTTCGACTTCCTGCAATCGCTGGATGATCTTTCGGGCCGGGCCCGGCTGGCGCTGCCCGATCTCGATATGCCCGACCTGACGATCCAGCATGACAGTCATAACCGTTTCGTCCTGTTGGTCCGATGGGGGTTGCCCGGGGCGGGGTCGGTGTTTCTCGGGGCGTTGCGGGCAATGGCCGATGACTACGGCGCGCTGGCCTTCTTCGAGGCGGAAGAGGGCGAAGATGGCGTTGAACGCGTGGTGATCGACCTTGTCGATCAGTCCTTCGCCTCCGGGCGCAGCTTTACCCTTGGGGGACGGGTGGCATGATCCAGGATCGGGTCATCGGTCTGTCGGGGACCGCGCTGGACCAGCTGATGCCCATGCATCTCTGGGTCGGCCCGTCGGAGCTGATCAACCGGGTCGGCCCGACCCTGTCTCGGATTGCTGCTCGGGATCTGCGGGGGCAGCCGCTGTTTGATGTTATCGACCTCCAACGCCCCCGATCCGCCCGAACGCTGGAGGCGCTGCTATCCCTGCAGGGCGCGCGACTGACCCTGTGCCTGCGCTGCCGGCCCGATCTGCAATTCCGCGGCATCGTGGTGGGGTTGCCTGCCGGTGTGGGTGGGCTGATCCAACTATCGCTCGGGTTGTCCTTTGCCAAGGCCGTGGATGATTGCGGTCTGACGCTGAAGGATTTATCGCCATGTGATCAAACGGTTGACCTGCTCTACCTGCGAGAGGCCAATGCCGCCATCGCCCGCGAATCCCGCAAGCTGACCGAACGGTTGCAACGCGCAAGGCAGGCTGCGGAACAGCAGGCCCTGACCGACACGCTGACAGGGCTGGCCAACCGGCGGGCGATGGATGCGGCCCTGCTGGCGCTGACCGAGGTGCCGGTGCCGCGTTTCGGGCTGATGCATCTGGACCTTGATTTCTTCAAGGAGGTGAATGACAGCCTCGGCCACGCGGCGGGCGACCATGTGCTGACCCATGTGGCCGATATCCTGCGCTCGGAAATCCGCGGCGGCGATATCGTGGCGCGGGTCGGCGGCGATGAATTCGTGCTGCTTTTCCGCGATTGCGATGACCCTGACCTGCTGGAGGCCATCGGCGCGCGGCTGATTTCCCGGCTGGAGGAACCGACGATCTTCGACGGTCAGCCTTGCCGCATCTCGGCCAGTGCCGGATCGGTCCTTGCCTCGCGCTATGATCACCCGACGCCGGACCGGATGCTGAATGACGCCGATGTCGCGCTCTATGCCTCCAAGAACCGGGGGCGAGCACAGCATACGCTCTATTCGGAGGATCTTCTGGCCCCGCTCCGGCCCAATTGAAACGGCCCGCACCGGACAGGCACGGGCCGCTATCTTTTGAAGACGAAAAGAGATCAGGCGGCGGGGCTGGCCTGAAGGCTTTGCACGTTCAGATCGCCTTCGCGCGCCGCGCGCATGGCCAGAGCGGCGGCATGGGCTCCGGCGGCGGTGGTGAAATAGGGGATCTTGTCATAAAGCGCGACCGAGCGGATCTCGCGGCTGTCTTCCACCGCCTGCGCGCCTTCGGTCGTGTTCATGACCAGGTGAATCTCGCCATCCTTAAGCAGATCGACGATATTCGGACGGCCCTCATAGACCTTGTTTACCGTCTCGCAGGCCAGCCCGTGACCCTCCAGCCAGCTGGCACTGCCGCGGGTTGCAACCAGGGTAAAGCCCAGATCAATCAGGATCTGCGCGGCTTCCAGCATCAGCGCGCCCTTGTCGGCATCCTTGATCGACAGGAACACGCGGCCCTCAGACGGCAGGACAGTGCCCGCGCCAAGCTGCGCCTTCAGGAAAGCGCGGGGGAAGGACACGTCCCAGCCCATGACCTCGCCGGTCGAACGCATCTCTGGGCCAAGGATCGTATCGACGCCGGGGAAGCGGGCGAAGGGCAGGACGGCCTCTTTCACCGAATACCAGGGCATCATCGGATCGGCGAGCGTCATCGGATCGGCCTCTGGCAGGGTGCCGGGCTTGGCGTTCTCCGGGTAGGGCGCGCGCATCGGGAAGGTCGCCAGAGGCTCACCCGCCATCAACCGTGCGGCGATGGAGGCGATGGCGCTGTCTGTGGCCTTGGCCACGAAGGGCACCGTGCGGCTGGCGCGCGGGTTCACTTCGATCAGGTAGACCTCACCATCCTTCACCGCGAACTGCACGTTCATCAGGCCGACGACGTTCAGCGCCAGCGCCAATGCGTGGGTCTGTTCCTTGATCACGTCCAGAACATCGGCGGGCAGCGAATAGGGCGGCAGCGAACAGGCGGAGTCGCCGGAATGCACGCCAGCCTCCTCGATATGCTGCATGATGCCCGCGATGTGCACCTCCTTGCCATCGCAGAGCGCGTCCACGTCCAGCTCTGTCGCGCCGTCGAGATAGCTGTCGAGCAGCACCGGGCTGTCGCCCGACACGACTACGGCCTCGTTGATGTAGCGGCGCAGCTGGTCCATGTCGCGCACGATTTCCATGGCGCGCCCCCCCAAAACGTAGGAAGGGCGGATCACCAGCGGGAAGCCGATCTCTTCCGCGATGGCCAGCGCCTGGTCGTCGGTCGAGGCGATGCCGTTATGGGGCTGCTTCAGCCCAAGCCGGTTCACGAGATCCTGGAACCGCTCGCGGTCTTCGGCCAGGTCGATGGCGTCGGGCGAGGTGCCGAGGATGGGTATGCCAGCCTCTTCCAGCGCATTGGCGAGTTTCAGAGGCGTCTGGCCGCCGAACTGCACGATGACGCCATGCAGCGTTCCGGCCTCCTGCTCGACGCGCAGAATCTCCATCACATGCTCGAAAGTCAGCGGCTCGAAATAGAGGCGATCCGAGGTGTCATAGTCGGTCGACACGGTCTCGGGGTTGCAGTTGACCATGATCGTTTCGTAACCCGCTTCGGTCAGGGCGAAACAGGCATGGCAGCAGCAATAGTCAAATTCGATGCCTTGGCCGATCCGGTTGGGTCCACCACCCAAAATCACGACTTTTCTGGCACTTGTGGGGCGTGCTTCACATTCTGCTTCACCCATGACGCTGTGTTCATATGTTGAATACATATAAGGCGTCTGCGCCTCGAATTCCGCGGCGCAGGTGTCGATCCGCTTGAATTGCGCGGTCACGCCAAGGTTCACGCGGGCGCGGCGCACATTGCCCTCGTCCCGGCCCGTCAGCTTGGCCAGTCGGGCATCGGTGAAGCCCATCATCTTGACCCGGCGCAGGCCCTCTTCTGTCACCGGCAGGCCGTCGCGGCGGATCACCTCTTCGGCGTCGATGATTTCGCGGATACGGGCGAGGAACCACGGGTCGAAGGCGGTAATCGCCTGAATTTCGTCATCCGAGAAACCATGGCGCATGGCCTGGGCGATAACGCGCAGCCGGTCCGGGGTCTGTTCCGACAGGGCCTTGGACACCGCCGCCTTGTCGGGCGCGCCGGGGATGGCGATCTCGTCGAAGCCAGTGAGGCCGGTTTCCATCGAAGCCAGCGCCTTCTGCACGGATTCGTGGAAGCTGCGGCCGATGGACATGGCTTCGCCCACGGATTTCATCGCCGTGGTCAGGTAGGGTTTGGAGCCGGGGAACTTCTCGAAGGCAAAGCGTGGGATCTTGGTGACCACATAGTCGATCGTCGGTTCAAACGACGCGGGCGTGACCTTGGTGATGTCGTTATCCAGCTCATCCAGCGTATAGCCCACGGCCAGTTTCGCAGCGATCTTGGCAATCGGGAAACCCGTCGCCTTGGAGGCCAGCGCCGAGGACCGCGACACGCGCGGGTTCATCTCGATCACCACCATGCGCCCGTCGGCGGGGTTCACCGCCCATTGCACGTTGGACCCGCCGGTCTCGACCCCGATCTCGCGCAGAACGGCGATCGAGCCGTTGCGCATGATCTGGTATTCCTTGTCGGTCAGCGTCAGCGCAGGCGCCACGGTGATGGAATCGCCGGTATGCACGCCCATCGGGTCCACGTTTTCGATGGAACAGACGATGATGGCATTGTCGGCGGTGTCGCGTACCACCTCCATCTCGTATTCCTTCCAGCCAAGCAGACTTTCATCGACGAGGATCTGGTTGACGGGCGAGGCATCCATGCCGGTGCGGCAATAGTGGATGTAGTCCTCGCGGTTATAGGCGACGCCGCCGCCGGTGCCGCCAAGGGTAAAGGCAGGGCGGATGATCGCGGGCAGGCCGATCTCTTCCAACTCGTCCAGGGCCATCTGCACGCCCGCATCCAGATCGGCGCTGCCACTTTCTTTCTTGGGGGCGGTGACGATGGTGGCCTTGGGGTTTTCCAACCCGATCCGGTCCATCGCCTCGCGGAACAGCTTGCGGTCCTCTGCCATTTCGATGGCGTCGCGCTTGGCACCGATCATCTCGACGCCGAACTTGTCCAGCACGCCCATTTCTTCCAGCGCCAGCGAGGTGTTCAGACCGGTCTGCCCGCCCATGGTGGGCAACAGCGCGTCGGGGCGTTCCTTTTCGATGATCTTGGCCACAACCTCGGGCGTGATCGGTTCGATATAGGTGGCATCGGCAAGGCCGGGGTCGGTCATGATCGTGGCCGGGTTCGAGTTCACAAGGATGACGCGGTAGCCTTCCTCGCGCAGCGCCTTGCAGGCCTGGGCCCCGGAATAATCGAACTCGCAGGCCTGGCCGATTACGATTGGCCCCGCTCCGATGATCATGATGGACTGGATATCGGTTCTTTTCGGCATGTCGTTTCCCCGGCAGCAGGCAAGACGCCGGTGCGATGGCACCGTACGCAAATTGTCCTGCGTTATAGGGATGGAGACCCCGGGCGCAAGGGGGGTCTGGAATGAATCTCAATCTGTCGCGTCCGGGGGTGTCCGTCGGTGGCATTTGCACCTATCTGGGGTGCAAGCGGAATCAAGCCACGAGTCGACATCTGACATGCGCATCACCTTCGATCACGGACTTGGGTCTGGGCGCAGAAAGTTCGAATCCCCGCGCGCGTTGATCATCGCGCGGGATGCAGATGACGTGGCCGGGGCGCTGAAAGAGATGGAGCTTGCCCGCGCGGGCGGGGCATGGCTGGCGGGATATGCCAGCTATGAACTGGGATATGCTCTGGACCCAAGGCTCGCGCCGCTGATGCCGGAGGCGCGCAAGATGCCGTTGCTGTGTTTCGGCGTCTACGACCGGCCGGAGCCCGCAACATCGGGGTCTCGCACGGTTCTGCGGCCGCGAAACATCGCCCCCCGCTGGAGTTCTGCGCGTTACGCGCAGGCCTTCGAGCGGCTGCATGGGCTGATCGGCGCGGGGGATCTCTATCAGGCCAACCTGACCTTCCCGATCGACCTCGACCTTGCCGGGTATTCCGCCGCCTCGCTTTACGAGGGGCTGAGCGACGGGCAGCCCGTCGGCCACGGCGCGCTGATCGAGCAGATGGATGGCCCCGATATTCTCAGCCGCTCGCCGGAACTGTTCTTCCGCACCGACAGCTCTGGCCGCATCCAGACGCGACCGATGAAGGGCACGCAGCCCCGGTCTGCCGATCCGGCAGAAGACGCGGCGCGGCGCGACTTTCTGAAGACCGACGAAAAGAACCTTGCTGAAAACCTGATGATCGTGGACCTGCTGAGAAACGATATCAGCCGGGTTTGCGTGGCGGGCAGCGTCAAGGTGCCGGAGCTGTTTACCGTCGAAAGCTATACGACCGTGCACCAGATGGTATCGCTGATCGAGGGGCAATTGCGTGATCGCACAGGGCTGGCCGACATCCTGCGTGCCCTGCATCCCTGCGGGTCCGTGACCGGCGCGCCCAAGATACGCGCGATGGAGGT
Source organism: Nioella sediminis (assembly GCF_001879695.1). Lineage (GTDB taxonomy): Bacteria > Pseudomonadota > Alphaproteobacteria > Rhodobacterales > Rhodobacteraceae > Nioella > Nioella sediminis. The sequence goes on along the minus strand of NZ_MNBL01000010.1, from coordinate 1,195 downwards.
GATCCGCGAGCTGGAGCCATGGCCGCGTGATATCTATTGTGGCGCCATCGGGTGGGCCGCGCCGGATGGGCGGTCTGAATTCAGCGTCGCGATCCGCACGCTGATCCGTGACAAGACCGGGCACGCGGTGCTGAATGTGGGCGGCGGCGTGGTCTGGGATTCGACGGCCGCATCGGAGTATGAGGAGGCGCTGTGGAAAGCCCGTTTCCTGAGCCGGTTCCAGCCAGAACCCGCCTGATCGAAACTTTCGGCTGGTGGCCGGGGGAGGGCGCAAGGCGGCTCGACCGGCACCTTGCTCGACTGGCCCGCAGCGCCGGTGCGTTTGGCTTTCCCTTCGATCTGGATGCTACGCAGAAGCGGGCCGCAGGCCTGACCGGGCAGGGCGCTATGCGGTGTCGCCTGACGCTTGGGGCTGCCGGTGATCTTGAACTTACCGCCGTTCCCTTACCGCCCGCGCCAGACCGGACGTGGCGCATGGCGATTCACCCTCAGAGGGTGCGGTCGAATGACCCCTGGCTGATGCACAAGACCACGAACCGGGCGCTTTATGACGGGGCGCGGGCGGCCCTGCCCGATGGCGTTGACGAATATCTGTTCGTCAATGAGCAAGATGAGGTCTGCGAGGGGACGATTACGAACATCTTCGTGACGCTTGAAGATGGTCGCAGGATCACGCCGCCGCTGTCTTCCGGCCTGCTGCCGGGCATTTTGCGCGAGGAACGGCTGGCCAGCGGAGAGGTTGAAGAAACCCCCGTCACCCTCGACATGCTGCGCAGCGCCCGCGCGATTTCCCTAGGCAATTCCCTGCGCGGAGAGATCCCAGCTCAGCTGCTCATGTAGTCCCGCGTCAGCGGCACGGCCTCTTGCTGGCGGGCGAGTTGCATCTGAAACACGCATTGCTTGGCATGGCGGAACGACATTTCGCTAGCCTTGAGGTAATAGCGCCACATCCGCACGAAGCGCGCATCGTAGAGCTGTTCGGCCTCCTCCGCGCGGGCCATGAACCGGTCATACCAGTGGCGCAGGGTTTCCGCGTAATGCAGCCTCCAGACCTCCACATCCGTGGGGTAGAGCCCCGATTTCTCCACCGCCGCCGACATTTCCGACAGGGCGGGCACATAGCCGCCGGGGAAGATATACTTGGTGATCCAGGGGCTTGTGCTGCCCGGCGGGGTGGCCCGCCCGATCGTGTGGA
>NZ_MNBL01000001.1 GCF_001879695.1 Nioella sediminis | reverse complement strand
GAACATGGCGGCGTCCTGCACTACGTGCTGCGCAATCTGGCGAAGTCGTAACTCCCGTAGGGTGGGCAGTTTGCCCACCTTGCCTTTCAACATCCCGAAACCCCGGCCATCGCGCCGGGGTTTTGTCGTTTTCTGCCGATGGGTGGAAGGTGGGCAAACTGCCCGCCATACGCTTGCAAAAACTCTGCACCGGGCCTGGCACGAGTGAGGGCAGAGAGGCCCACCTACAGCGTGTCGCGCACCAAAAGAACTGGCCAACACCGCCAAAGCATCCCATAACCAATTGACACAAGAGCTCTTCCTTACCTCTATAGAGGCAACCAAGACGGGGGCAACCATGGCCATCATCATTACCGAAGTCGTCCTGGACGCTGCGGGCAACATCGCAATTGAGCTTCACAACAACGGTGCCACCGCCGCTGACATCAGCGGGCTGCGCGTTGATCTGGGCAACTTTGCCGTTAGTACTGGCGAAACCATTCCAGCTGCGACATCGATTCCAGCGGGCGGCTTTTACACCATTGGAATGTCGGCCTTTTCCGGTCTGGACCAGACGACGACATTTGGCGGCGCAATAGGCCCCTACCAGTTCGTGTCGCTGGGTGATTTTAATGGCTCAGGCACCTATGTCGATCACTTTGGGCAGTATATCGGCATTAATTCGTTCTCCAACGATACAGTCTATGAGAGCTCCGAAAGTCGCGCGGCAGACAGTTCCGGCAACGACAATTTCGCCGACTTTACTGCAACCGCGGGCGCCGCGAACAACACACTTGGGTACTGCTTTCTCAAAGGGACCATGATCGCCACCCCAGGTGGTTCCCGCGCAGTCGAGGACCTGACCCGGGGCGAACTGGTTTTGGCAGAGGACGGGCGCGTTGTTCCCGTCAAATGGATCGGCCGCCAGACCGTTTCCACCCGCTTCGGTCCCGCCGAACGTTTGATGCCGGTGCGGTTTGCCGCCGGATCTCTTGGCGATGGTTTGCCGCATTCTGACCTGACGGTCACGACAGATCACGGAATGCTGGTCGATGGCGTGATCTGCCACGCGGGCGCTCTGGTGAACGGGACGACGATCACGCGGGTGCCTCTGGCCGAGATGGGGAAGACCTACACGGTCTACCATGTGGAAACCGAGGAACACGAGGTCATCCTCGCCAACGGCGCCCCGGCGGAGACCTTCATCGACAACGTCTCTCGCCGGGTCTTCGACAACTTCGCCGAGTTCGAGGCGCTCTATGGCGATGTGCCCGAGATGGAGGAACTGCCTTACCCCCGCGCCATGAGTGCACGGCAGGTGCCGGGGCGGATCCGCCGGAAGGTCATAGGCTCTCAAGCCGCCTGATCCCCCCAATTCGCAGGGCCCCGAGCGGACCTGCTGGCGCGGATATATCCTTGCAAAGCTATTGAGCTCGACCGCGCGTCAAGGCGCAGTCGACGCCATGGTGTGACCGTTGATCTGGCCAAACCGTCGCGGGCGCGCGTAAATTATTGACAAATCAAACAGTATCACCTGAAATCACCCTTGGACCCAGTCTCAAGGCGCTTCGGCCTGCGTCAGCCCATGCACCCGGCCGCGTCCGATATTGAGCCGCAACAAGAGGTGGTGCCTTGGCGGATTTCTTCGTTTCAAGACTCGCTCCGTTCGGTGTCCAAGACGGACCCTTCGGCGTCATTCCGGCCCCGCCGTTGACGGGGTCCCGGCAGGCCGGTGCTCGAGCAATGCATGCGGCCAATCCCGTCCACCTGAATCGAGGTATTATTGATGGCTGATCTCGTCTTCCCGGTGTCCACCTTCATCACGGCCTATAGCAGTTCCGGGTCGGTGTCATGGTGGGCAGCTTCGGTACCCCAGCCCTTCGAGACCATTTTCCGCGAGACGACATCGGCGAATTCGATCTTCGATACGACCGAGACCCTTGAGGTCCTCGAAGGCGGAGTTTCGAAGGGCAACGCGACATATGCCGGGACAGTCACCCATCTCGGTGTCGAGTACCCAGCATTCAACATGCCGAATGGACAACTCCTGGTCTACGGCGTGTCGCTCACGCAACCGGACTACCCCGACATCGCATCCCTGAACCTCGATACGTCCGAATACCCGTTCTGCTTTCTCGCCGGAACGGCCATTGCCACACCGGACGGCCCGGTCGCAGTTGAAAGGCTGTGCATCGGCGATCTGGTCCTCACGTTCGATGGCCACTGGGTTCCGGTGAAATGGATCGGT